>NZ_DASWTF010000053.1:0-300364 GCF_036402275.1 Steroidobacter sp.
CACCCTGGGCTTGCGCGGAGCAGGACTGCGCAGCGCAATGTTGGTCGGAGCAGCAGCTACAGGGACGTACAAGCAGGCCGACACGCGATAGCGTGTCGGAGGCGGGTGCGCGGTGCCGGGAGGAGGTAGCACCCCCTAGCCTGCGCAAACCACCAACGCCCTCTTACTCCGCCCTCTTACTCCGTTCTCTTGGCCGCACTAACAACGACCTGCACGCGACGAAGCGAGGCATCTTCAACGCCCTTCGCCCGCTTCACCTCATCCTTCCAATGCACGTCGTATTTGACGTCAACCAACCCGGCGCCCCGAAGAAGCTCCGCCACCTGCTCCGCCCGCCGACGCCCGATCTCCTTGTCTTCCTGCATCAGCTGACCATTGGAAAGCAACGTAGCCGCCCGATAGCCAGTGATAGAAATATTCGTAGCGCCCGTCTGCTTCGCGTGTTCGAAGATCTGCTGTAACGGCTGGGCATGCCGGAACATCACCATGGAATCGAACTCATAGCGCAGTTCGAACGAGCGCGGGCCAGCGGCCTGCTCCGCCTTGGGCTTCATCACGGGATCACCGAAAGCAAGGCGGCCTTTGCTGGGCCCGGGCGGGCGGGGTGCTTCGAAGGGTAAGTTGTAGCGCTCTTCCGCGGGCAGGATCGTGTTGCATGAGCCATCGAGCTCGTGCATCACCGACAGTGTCACCGGCTTGAGCACGATGCCGCCGCAGATATTCGGCTCGTTGCTGATGGTCCCCTCCACCAGCACCTTGTGCCCCAGCCAAGGCGGATTCACCGGCGCACTCACGTCCGTCTGAATCGTGAGGAAGTACGTCTGACCTTCATACTCAGCCAGCCAGCACGGCACCGTGCTGGTATCTCGCACGATGGGGCAAGCAACGAAATTCCGATGATTCGCCGGCGGCGCAGCCGCCGAAGCAACGCCGATACAAGCGAACAACGCGAGCGAAACGACACGCCTGATCATAGTGCGCTCAAGAAATTGATCAGGTCGTCACGCTCCTGATCGGTATAACCGATGTTGAAGCGCCGATCGTAAAAATCGACCAGCTCACGCAACGACGACGCGGAGCCATTGGAGAAGTACGGCGCGCGAGCCGCGAGCCCACGGAACTGTTGCATGACGATCGCGCCGACGTCGTTGCACTTGCCAGAGATCAAACCTCTGCCCGGATCCTGTGTATAGAACACTCGACCCAGGAACGGATGCGGCGGCACGCCCGGCTTGCAGGTGATCTTGAACAGCGGCATCTGCGGCTTGCGCTCGTTCCATGGATTCAGCGGCTCCTCGCGAGCCCAGGGCAGATTGGTCGTGCCCAGATCCATCCAGCCGTTCACGATGTCCATGCCCATCATGTGCATGCCGTGACAAGTGGAGCACGTGCGCTTGGTTGGATTCCCCAGCCCGACTGTGTTCAAGTGCATGGTGTCCTTGATCCAGAACGTGCGGAACATGAACACATCGTGGCCGCGAGCGATCGACGCTCGCATTCGATTGCGATGCTCGATTTCCGGATCGGAGGAAGGAGCGGGATTCTTCCACTCCTCGCTCATGGGAATCACGAAGTTCGTGATGTTGTTACCGAGCAGCCCCTCGCGTCCCTTGACGAGGTTGTACACGCCCAATCCCGGCGGACTGTCCGGCTCGATAAGGCTGCCCGCTCCGACGTGCATGATCTGCGCTGTATAGAGCTGGCTCTCAAAGCTGACGATCTTCGCTAGTCGATCGTTATCCAACTTGCCGTTGAACTGCAGATGCGTGATCGCCGCCTCCACCGCCTGCGTCTTGAGCGTCGGCTGCCGAGCATCCGACAAGATGTTCATGCCAGACGGCAGACCTGTCTCCGGATCGCGCGTCGCCGGCAGGCCGTTCTTGCCGATGAACGAGAACACCCCGAAGCCCTGGTGCGTGAAGTATTTGGTGTTCGCCACCACCCGCGGACGGCGGTAGATCGACACCATCGGGTTCTCGCTGTGCAATCCATACTTCGGATGCAGATTGCAGCCGGTCGGGTCGCGCACCACTTCGATGGTGAACTCGGGCTCGATGGAGGTACCGTCAGCCGCCTTCGGCGGCCACGGCAAGAAGATTCGAAACAGCCCTCGCTCCAATAGAAGCGAATGTGACTTCCTATCTTCGGGCGGCAGATCCGGGCAGTTCATGCCGTCGATCGGCGCGAAAATCGGATCCTTGCCCTGCGTCTCGCGCCAGCGCTGCTGGATCATCTCGACGGACAGCGACATTGCATTCGCCGGCTGGTGACAGCTCACACACGCACGACCGTTCTCGCCGATCGGCTCGAAGAACGGATGACCCTGGGTCTCGACGACGCCGGCCGTGTTCAAGATGCCGACCTGGCCGAACGTGTTCGGATAAGGAATCAAAGGCGCAAGCGGCGTGCCCTCGCCCGGCGACCACCATCGATTCGCCGGCGGCGATTGCGAGTCCGTCACCGGCGCCTGCTGAGCCTGCCGGTTTTGATCGGGCACATGACCCGCGACGCTCCGCTTGCTCGCGCCCGGAACGTTACTGTCGGCGACTCGATCGACGGGCTGAGCAGCAAGCACGGCGCCGGCCAAGAGGCCGGCGCCGACGGACATCGCGATTCGAACGAACTCAGAAATCATACTTGGCGCGAACGCCGTACTGCCTCGGTGCGCCGTAGATGATACCTCCCCGCGCGCTGCTCGCATCCTGCACCTGCGCTGAGATGTACTCCTTGTCGAGCACGTTCGTGGCAAACGCTTCGATGCGGAGGTTCTCCATCGGCACGAGCGTCACGCGCAAGTCCGTTATCGTGCGCGACGGAACCGTGGTCGCGACGTAGCGGAACGGCGTCGACAGCTGCTCATCGAGGTACGACACCTGGATGCGCGGCGTCAGCGTCATATTGCCGAGCAGGAATTCATATTGAACGCCGGCGTTGGCGGTGAACTCCGGTGCGAACGGTACGATCGAGCCTTCGGGCACCAGTCGGTTCGTGTTGGTCTGCGAGTCGGTGAGCAGCGCATCCTCGGTGAACTCGCTCTGCAGCGCGCTCAAGCCCAGATTGAAGCCGAAGCCGCCGAATTGCCCGGTGAGCTCCAGCTCGGCGCCGTAGATCTCTGCCGGCGCTGCATTCAACGTGTTGGGAATGAGCGTCGACCCCAGAGGCACCAGCGCCGAGAGTTGAATGCCGTCGTACTCCGAATAGAACACGGCGCCGTTCACGCGCAGGCGGCCGTCGGCCAGCGTCGTCTTCGCGCCCAGCTCGGCCACTTCGTTGGTTTCGGGATCGTAGTTGGGCAGGCGCGGATCGAGATTGATGCCGCCTGCCTTGTAACCACGCGATACCGTGCCGTAAAGCATCACGTCGTCGCTCGCGAAATACTTCAAGCCGACGCGACCCGTCGTCTCGCTGGAATCCACGTCGGTGGTGCAAGGGAAGCAGCCCGGAGGCGGCGCGCCCGGAATCAGGAAGCGCGTGTACTCCTGTTTGTCTTCGGATTGGCGCAAGCCCACATCCACGGCCCAGCGATCGTTGAAGCGGTAGTCGACCTGACCGAACAGCGAGATCGATTCGTTGGTCAGCTCGGTGTCGATGGTCGAATTCGATTGCCGGAAGGTGTCGGTATTTCGATTGTCGCGATACACCTGGACGGGGCTCGTTTCATCCATGTAGAAACCGCCAACCACCCACTGCAAATCGCTCTCCCCGCGTGACAGGAAGTTCACTTCGGTGACGAACGTTTCGAGCTCCTGATGCGTGAAGCCGATGCGGCCCGGATAGAGAGTCGTATTCGCGCCGGAGGTTGGCAGATTCGCCGGCACCGCCGGCGAGGTGGCCGTGCGATCCCCATCCGCCTGATCGGACGTCTCGGCATCGAAGTACGACGTGAGCACGCGCAACTGCGTGTCTGCCGGCAGATCGAAGCGGCCTTCGAGCGATGCGCGGAAGCCATCCTGATCCAGGAACGAAATCGCATCTTCTTCGATGGTGAACGGATCGTTCGTCACCGCGTCGGCGCGGTTCTTGATCGCATTGTTGTCGGTCTCGCGCTCGAAGTACTCATAGCGCAGATCGAACGTCGCGCCTGGCGTCGGCTGATAACGCAGTGCTGCGCGCACGGCGCGATCTGTACCGCTGCCCGGCTCGCTCGCGCTGGGTCCGATGTTCTCGGTGAAGCCGCCGCGCTCGTCATAAACACCTGCCACCCGCAGTGCCAGCGTCTCGCCCATGGGCACGTTCACCGCGCCAACGGTTCGATACCAATCGTAGTCGCCGATGGTCTGATCGATGTAGCCGGAGAACTCATCGAAGTCCGGCGTCGGCGTGCGCACATAGATCGCGCCGCCGGTGGAGTTCTGGCCCGTCAACGTGCCCTGCGGACCACGCAGCACTTCGATGGATTCGAAATCGAAGAACGACTGCGCGATGAACTGCTCGTGCGGAATGAACACCCCGTCGATGTAGTATGCAACGCCCGGATTGGAGGTCGGGGCCGACTGACTGATGCCCACGCCGCGGATATTGATGAACGTCGAGCGATTGTATGTATTGATCGCCACGCTCGGTGCGACCTGCTGAATCTCTGCGACGTTGTCGATACCCTGCTCGGCCAGTGCATCCCCGGTCAAAACCGTCGCCGATGCAGGCGTATCCTGCAAGCTGACTTCACGGCGCTCGGCGGTGACCATGATCTCCTCCAGCACCGCTTGGCTTGGCGCCGCATTCTGCGCCAGCGCCGCGTTGCCGAGCACCGTGGCCACGACGGCGGCCAATGAGATCGAACGAGGTGACGTCGAATGACGGAACACGGAGTGCGCCGCCTTGCTGTAACCAACCATAGATTCCCCCGGGGCGAGGTTTATCGGCCGCCCTTGTCCGAATAACAAACCTTTGCTGCTGCGAGCGCCGGCCATGGCGCATTCCGCCAGGCGATTGTAGGAAGCGCGCACCGCACAGGAGTAACACCGAATTTGTCTGAAGCCATAAGCCGCGCCGATGTCTCTTCCATCTCACAATTTGCTAATGCGCGGCTTTTTCCGGCTCTTCCACGCGCAGCTCGGTGGCGATTTCACGCAACACGTCATAGACGAACTGCGCTGGCCGTGACAGGGCGGGTGTGCGCCGATGAGCCAGGAACATGGGGCGCATCGGGGACACCTGGCCCAGCGGCCGGCATTTCACCGTGCCCGCGTCCAGATCGGCCTTCACGGCATCGGCGACCATCGCGGCCACACCCAGGCCGCGGCGTACTGTTTCGATGACGTTCTGTAGCGAGTCCAGCTCGACCACGACATACGGCGACAGGCTCGCCGCCGCGAACACGCCATCCACCACGGCTCGAATCGAATGCGGACGCCGAGGCACGATCCAAGGCAGGGCCGCCAGATCTTCCAGTGGCGCATCGTTCGCGATGCTCCAGCTCGCCGGATACATCAGCATCAACGGCTCGCTCAGCAACTCCTCACCGACGATGAGCTCGTTGTCCGGCCGGGTCGGCGAGATCGACAATTCGATGCGGCCGTTGATCAGCAGCTCGTTCAGCACGGCGCTGCCTTCTTCGCGGATCTGCAGATGCATCTCCGGATGCTGGCTGCACACCTTCTCGATCAACGGAAGCGCGAAGCGAGTCACCATGGTTGGGGACATGCCCAGGTTGACCGCGCCCGACAGCGGCTGCATTTCGCGGTGGACCGCGTGCCGCATGTCTTCGACCTGACGCAGGATGGTCTGCGCGTGCGCGTAGAGAATCTTGCCGGCCGGCGTCGGCGTCACGCCGGACACCGAGCGATCGAGCAACTTCACTTTGAGCTCATTCTCGAGCACCGCGAGCTGCTGGCTCAGAGCCGGCTGCGCGATGCCGGTGACAGCAGCGGCGCGCGTGATGCTGCCGCTGTCGACGATCTGCACGAAATATTTCAGCCGCCTGCTATCCACGGATCGCCCTCCTCTCACTGACCCGCAACGACGCGAGCAGCAATGTGCCCGCGCCCATGACTGCAGCGACGAACCAGATCGGCGCCGAGAACGAGCCGCTCTCGGCGCGAATGACGCCGATCACGTACGGCCCGGCGAGGCTGCCGACGTTGCCGACGAGATTGATCAGCGTGATGCCGGCCGCCGCGGCCGCTCGATGGAAGAACGAAGTGGGAATGGACCAGAACACGCCCTGCGCGCCGCCCAGACCCAGGCCACCGATGAACAGCATCAGCAACGACCAGGGGCTCGGCGGAATCGCCGACGCCGTCAGCAGCGCCACCATGCCGATCGCCAGCGCGATGCCGAGGTGTCGATAACGCTCCTGCGTTTTGTCCGAGTGCCAGGAGTTGAGAACCATGCCGAGTGCCACGCCGACCCACGGCAGTGCCGACAGTACGCTCACGGCGAGCGGACTCAAGGACGACATTTCCTTGATGACTTGAGGCAACCAGAAGATCAGGCCATTCGCGCCGATCAGCGTCGTGCACCACACGCCAGCGGCGAGCCAGGCCCGAGGATCGAGGAGCGCCGTCTTGATGGAGGAGGATGCGGGCGCCTTCGCTTCTTTCTGCTCTTCGGCGAGCGCGTTCGAGATCCAGTTCTTCTCGTCGTCGCTCAGCCAGCGCGCATCGGCCGGCTTGTCGACGAAGATGAAATACGCAACGCCTGCCATGGCGACCGTGACGAGTCCTTCCATCAGCAGCATCCAGCGCCAGCCCGGCATGTCGAGCGGATTGCTCACGCCCATCAGCCAGCCGCACAAGGGTCCACCGATGATCACGGACGCGGGAATCGCAAGCATGGTCACTGCGATGGAGTTCGCGCGATAGCGCTTCGGCATCCAGCCGCTGCAGTAGTAAACGATGCCGGGCGCAAAGCCCGACTCCGCGCAACCCAACAGGAATCGCAGGACGAACAGCTCTTCGGAGCTGCGCACGAACGCCATGGCCGCGGCCACCGTGCCCCAGATACCGACGCAACCTGCGATCCAGCGACGTGCGCCAACGCGCGTCAAAACCCAGGTGCTCGGAAATTGAAACAGCAGGTAGCCGACGAAGAACATGCCGACGGCGAGCCCGTAGATGTGAGGATCCAGGCCGAGGTCCGCGTTCATCTGTAACGCGGCGAAGCTGATGTTCACGCGGTCCAGCGAGCTCAGGACGATCAGCAGCACGATGGGCGCCAGTACCCGCCACTGGAACTTGCTTCGCGCCGACTGTTCGACCGCCTGGCTCATCGATCCCCCCTCTGGCCGGCTCAGTCGATCTGTACGACTTGGGGCGGCGGCGTGGCTGCGTAGAGCGCAGCGACGCAAGCCGCGCGGTGACTCAACACCGCGCGCTGATTGATCGACCCCTTGTCGGTGATTTCTCCTTGATCGAGCGATGGCGGCGTGGGCAGCAACATCGCACGGCGCACGCAGCGCGTGCTGGCCGGATTCTGCTTGGCGTGGGCCGCCAGGCGTTGCTGGATCACGGCCAACAGGTCGCGATTGCCAGCGAGCATGTCGTAGGTCGGCGTGTCACTCGATCCGAGCACATGGCCACATCCCCGAAGCTCAGGGACGATGAGCACGGCGAGATGCTCCTCGTTGAGACCAGCGATGACGACATCCTGCGCCATCGGCGACAACGCAGCGATCAACTCGGCGCGCAATGGTCCAACGCTGACCCACGTGCCGTTAGATAGCTTGAAATCTTCGCCAATGCGGCCGTCGAATTGCAGGCCCCGCGTGGGATCGCTCTCGTCGAGCAATCGAACGGCATCGCCCAGGCGATAGAACTTTTCTTCGTCGAAAGCCGCGGCGGTCAGCTCGGGTTGGCGCCAATACCCCGGAGTGACATTCGGGCCCTGCACGCGAAGCTCCAGTTTTTCCGCGACCGGCGCGAGCTTCACGATGTTCCCTTTGGCCGGCAGACCAATGACGCCGGCGCGGCCTGCAGAAGGTGTCGTGAACGTCACAGACGGTCCTGTCTCGGTGGCGCCCAGCCCGGCGAGCATTGGAATGCGCACACCACGCTCCTTGAGGGCCGCCTCATCGAGTGCATCCCATGTGTGTTGAGCCAACGCCGCCCCACCGAAGAAATAGGCGCGCAGGCGGCTATAGAAGATGCGGCGCAGCTGCGCGTCATTGCTCAGATGATGCGCGAGCATTTCAAAGCCCTTGGGCACATTGAAATACACGGTGGGCGCGATCTCACGCAGATTGCGCAACGTCTCTTGAATTCCGGCGGGGGTCGGCTTGCCATCGTCGATGTACAGCGAGCCGCCATTGCTGACGACCAAACCCACATTGTGACTGCCGCCGAACGTATGATTCCAGGGCAGCCAGTCGAGCAGCACGGGCGGCTCCTCGACCAGGAACGGCATCGCTTGTCGCAACATGTGCGCGTTACTGCACAACATGCGATTGGTCGTGATCACCGCCTTGGGCTGCCCCGTGGAGCCGGAAGTCAATAGAAACTTTGCGATCGTATCGACGTTGGTGCGTGCGTGGCCGGCATCGAGCGTAGCGGTCGGCTCTGCTTCCAATGCCGCGAGCGTCGTCACTTTCCGGCCGGCAACGTCCGCATCGCCAACCACTTCAGTGGATGCCGGCACGCCTTGCAGCGCCCGTTGAAACATCGGCGTGTCGAACGCAACGATCAGACCTGGCGTCAGCAGCTCCAGCACGTACTTCAGTTTCGACAGGTCGCTGGACACTTGCGAATACGACGGCGAAACGGGGCAATAAGGTATGCCCGCCCACATCGCCGCGAACGCCAGCGTCAAATGCTCGATGCTATTGCCGGAGAGAATCGCAATCGGTCGCTCAGCAGACAAATCGCGCAAGAGCAAGCCCGCCGCGATTCGCCGTACACGAGTCAGCATCTGACGGTAGGTCACGGTCTGCCATTCGCCACCGCCAAGCCTTCTCGCAACGAGCACACGATCCGGCGCGAGCTTCGCCCAGTGCTCGAGCGAATCCATCAGCCTCTCGGGAAACGCCGACAGCGCCTCGGCCGGACGCAGATACATCGTGCCGTCGGATCGGCGCTCCACCTCCGTGCGGAACGGATCCGGCGTCCACGATAACGGTCCGGGCAACTGTTCGGCGTGCATGGCCACTCGGTCACCCCTGCGACAGACCCGCTTTATCCAAGCCGAGGGCCTTGATGGCGTTCTGCTTCAGGATCAGATCGTGCACCTCGGGCTTGAAGCCCGCTTCCTTGAAATCCTTGATCCAGCGGTCCGGGCTGATCAGCGGATAATCCGAGCCGAACAGCATCTTGGTCTTGAGCTGCGAGTTGGCGTACTGGATCAGCTGCGGCGGGAAATATTTGGGCGACCAGCCCGACAAGTCGATATACACATTGGGTTTGTGCAGGCACACCGACAACGCCTCGTCCTGCCACGGCCAGGACGGGTGCGCGATGATGACGGTCATGTCCGGAAAGTCCGCTGCGACGTCATCCACGTGAATGGGATTGGAATATTTCAATTTCAGTCCGCCGCCGCCCGGCATGCCCGTGCCGATGCCGGAATGGCCGCTATGGAAAATCGCCGGCAGCTTGTGCTCGGCGATGACCTCGTACAGCTGATACGCCATGCGGTCGTTGGGGAAGAAGCCCTGACACGTCGGATGAAACTTGAAGCCGCGAATCACGCCATCCTTGATCAGCGCGCGCGCTTCGCGCACGCCCATCTTGCCCTTGTGCGGATCGATGCTGGCGAACGCCAGCATGATGTCGCTGTTCTCGCGGGCCGCATCGGCCACTTCCTGATTGGGAATGCGCCTGGCGCCGATCTGAAATTCGGAATCGACGGTGAACATCACCAGGCCGATCTTGCGCTCCCGATAGTAGGCGATGGTCTCGGCAATCGTGGGCCGCTTGCCGGCCTTGAAGTACTTGCCCGATGCCTCCTCGAAGGGCTTCCACGCCTCGTCCGGCTCCTGCCGGCACGACACCTCGGCGTGGGTGTGGACGTCAATTGCAATCAGCTCGTCGATCTTCATCGCGCGGATCCTCGCTGCTGAGCTTCCCATTGGGAGATGGTAAGCCCGCGCTCGACTAATTCCACCAGCAGCGGCGCGGGCTGCCAGTGCATGGGACCGAAAATGTCACGATACTTGCGCATGCCGGCGAGCAGCACGTCCAGGCCGATGGTCTCGGCATAGAACGTCGGGCCGCCGCGATAACGAGGGAAGCCGTAGCCCGCAGCCCAGACCACATCGATATCGGAGGCGCGCAACGCCACGCCTTCGCCGAGGATGCGCAGGCCTTCGTTCAGCAGCGGATACAGGCAGCGCTCGAGAATTTCATCTTTGCTGTGCTGACGCTGCGGCACCTTCAACTGTTTGGCGCGCTCCTGCAGGATCGCAATCGCCTCCGGATCGTCGAAGCGCGCGCGATTGCCCGGCTCGTAGCGATAATAGCCTTTGCCATTCTTCTGACCGAGGCGGCCTGCATCATGTAATGCGAAGTCTGCCTGGTAGTACGCCGGGTCCAGCGGGAACTGTGAGGCATTCGCCTTGTGCACGTTCACACCGACATCGATGCCCGCCATGTCGAACACGGCGAGAATGCCCATCGCCATGCCCCACTCTTCCAGCGCCGTGTCGACCTGACGCGGCGTGGCGCCTTCGAGCACCATGCGCTCGGCTTCGCGGGCGTAACCTTCCATCATGCGATTGCCGATGAAGCCATAGCAGACTTTCGCGAGCACTGGCGTCTTGCGCAGCGGCTTGGCCAGATCCATCACCGTGCGGATGGTCTCATCCGACGTGCGGGTCGTGCGCACGACTTCGAGTAGCGGCATGACGTTGGCCGGCGAGAAGAAGTGCATGCCGATCACATCTTGCGGACGCTTGGTGGCGTCGGCGATCTGCTCGATATCGAGCGTCGACGTGTTGGTCGCAAGCACCGCACCGGGCTTCGCGACCCGATCGAGCTCGGCAAAGATCTTGCGCTTCAGGTCCATGCTCTCGAACACGGCCTCGATGATCACATCGGCATCACGCAAGGCGTCGTAGGACAGCGAGGAGCTGATCAGCGCCATGCGCTTGGCTTTATCGTCTGCGCTCAGGCGACCGCGATCTACCATCGACTGATAGGTGCGATCCACGTTCGCCATGCCCTTCGCGAGCCCCTGCTCGTTCGCGTCGAGCAAAGTCACTTTGATGCCCGCATTGGCGAAGCAGATAGCGATGCCGCCGCCCATGGTGCCGGCGCCAATGACGCCCGCCGATTTGATTGGCCGCGCTTTGATGCTGTCAGCCAGGCCTGGAATGCGGCGCGTTTCGCGTTCGGCGAAGAACACATGCACGGCGCCCTTGGACTCGACGCTCTGCTTGCACTCGTTGACGCGCTTGGTCTCGTACTCGAGCCCTTGCTGGAACGGCATCGTCGTGGCGGCCTGCACGACTTCCACTGCAACCTGCGCAGCGTTGCGATTCGGATAGAGCTTGCGCGCCTGCTGACGTTGACGCTCGAAGATCTCGGCCGTCGCACTGGCGGCCGGAACGGTCATTTCACCCGTGCGGCGCGGGCCCTTGCCCGCCTTGATCAAGGCGCGGAGATGAGTGATGGCGCCCGCACGGAGATCGCCTTCGATGATTTCATCGATGAAGCCCAGCTCGCGGCCCTTGGACGCATCCACTGGACGTGCGGTCACGATCAGTTCGAGCGCCTGCTCAGCACCGATCAGGCGAGGCATGCGCTGCGTACCACCCGCGCCGGGAATGATTCCGAGCGTGACCTCGGGCATGCCGAAGCGCGTGCCGGCAGCGGCGACTCGATAGTGGCACGCAAGCGCGATCTCCAGGCCACCACCCATCACGGTGCCATGCATGGCCGCGACGACCGGGACGCTCAACGCTTCGTACCCGTTGAACAGGAGGCGATATTCCTCTTCCTTGGGCGGGCCGCTGAATTCGCCGATGTCGGCGCCGGAAAAGAACGTGCTGCCCTCACACAGCAGCACAACGCCGCGCACGTCTTTGCTTGCCTGGATCTGAGTGAGGGCCTGTTGCAGGCCCGCCCTGACTTCCGCGTTGATGGTGTTGACCGGCGGATTGTGGACGATGACTAGCGCGAGCTCGCCGTCGCGTTCCACGCGCACGACGTTGGACGATGACATCATGAACCCCCTGATTCGGCTATGAGGCTCAATTTCGCCCGCCTCGCGCTCATTTGGAAAGACCAGGGACAGGTATATAAGATATAAGCACCATGGATATCGCAGATGCCGACCTGAACCTGCTCGTCGTGTTCGACGCCCTGCTCCGCAATCGCAGCGTCAGCGGCGCCGCACGGGCCCTCAACATGAGCCAGCCGGCGACCAGCTTCGCCTTGAACCGCCTGAGGAAAATGTTTGGGGAGCCGCTGTTCGTGCGCACCTCCCGAGGGATTCACCCGACACCTTATGCCGAGAGCCTGAGCGCGCCGCTCGAGGCCATCCTCGACCGGATCCGCTCCGACCTGCTGCAGCAGCCGACCTTCAACCCCGCCACCGAGCAGCGCTCGGTGACTTTCAACATGCAGGACATCGGCGAGTTGGTATTCCTCCCGCGCATCCTGGCGCGCTTGAACGAGATCGCGCCGGGGGTGCAATTGCGCACCGTCAACCTGCCCGCGCCGTTGATCGAACCGGCGTTGCGCTCGGGTGAAGTGGACATCGCGCTGGGGCATTTTCCGGATCTGGACAGCGCGATGCTGTTTCAGCAGCGGCTGTTTTCGCATTCGTTCGTTTGCATCGTGCGAGCCGACCATCCGACCATCAAAGACGAGATGACGCGTCGTCAATTTCTCGACGGCCTGCACGCCGTGGTGCATCCGGCCGGGCACATGAACGATTCGCTGGAAGCGGAACTGGAGGCGCAAGGGCTGCAGCGGAAGGTGTCGGTTCGCATCGAGCACTTCCTCGCCGTGCCGACCATCCTCAGTCAATCCAACTTGATCTTCACCGTGCCCTACGCGATCGGCGCGAGCCTGGCGAAGCTCGCGGATATCAAGCTGGTGAAGCCGCCGTTCAAAGCCAAGCCGCGCATCATCAAACAGCATTGGCACGCACGTTTTCAGCACGACGCGGCGAATCGTTGGCTGCGCTCGGTCGTGGCGGAGCTATTCATGGATAAAGAAACGCGGCCGCGCGTGCGGGCGCGGCGCTGATTACAGCGGCAGGCCGACGTAGTTCTCCGCCAGCTTTCGCTGAGCCGCTTCGGATGAGAACAAGTATTCCAACTCGGCGACCCGGATGCGGCTGGTAAACGGATCTTCGCCGGGGAACCGGTGCAGCAGCGACGTCATCCACCAGGAGAACCGCACTGCCTGCCACACACGGCGCAACGCCCTTCCTGAGTAGTGATCCAGGGCGACGCGCGAATCGCCTTTGTAATAACCGGTCAAAGCCTCGTGCAGATAAAACACGTCGCTCGCAGCGAGATTGAGGCCCTTCGCCCCGGTTGGCGGCACGATGTGCGCGGCATCGCCGGCAAGGAACAGTTGGCCGTAACGCATCGGCTCGGCCACGAAGCTGCGCAACGGCGCAATGCTCTTTTCCAACGAAGGTCCGATGGTCATGCGTGCGGCTACGTCTTCGCCGACGCGGCGCTTGAATTCGGCCCAGAAGCGATCGTCGCTCCACTCTTCGACCTTGTCATCCAATGAGCACTGCACGTAACAGCGCACGCGAGTCTCCGAGCGCATGCTGGCTAGTGCGAAGCCTCGCTCTGAGTCGGCGTAGATCAGTTCGTCCCAGGCGGGCGGCACGTCGGCCAGCACGCCCAGCCAGCCGAACGGATACGTTCGCTCGAACAGGGACAATGCTTCGGGCGGAATCGAACGGCGGCTGACGCCGTAATAGCCGTCGCAGCCGGCGATGAAATCGCATTCCAGGCGTTGTTTGACGCCCTTGTGAACGAAGGTGACCGACGGGTGCGCGCTCGTGATGTCGTGGAGCTCGACGGACTCTGCTTCGTAAATCGAGGGCGCCCCGCAGGCGGCGCGGGCGTCCATCAAGTCGCGTGTGACTTCCGTCTGGCCGTATACCGTAACAACTTTGCCGACGAGTTCCTTCAAGGCGATGCGATGGCGCTGACCCCCGGCGCCGATCTCGACGCCTTCATGTATCAGCGCGTGCGCATGCAGGCGCTCGCTCACGCCCGCAAGATCCAGAATGTCGACGGTGCCCTGCTCCAGCACACCCGCGCGGATGCGACCCAGGACATAGTCCGGCGTCCGCTGTTCCAGAATCACCGCATCGATGCCGGCCTTGTACAACAACTGACCCAGCAACAGTCCCGCCGGTCCCGCGCCAATGATCGCAACTTGTGCTCGCAACGCCCGTCCCCCTGAAGACGCGCACAAGATGCCGCGCCGGGGCGATCGGTGACGATGGAGAAAAAACACAACTTATTGGATATTTCCCAACCTGCCGCGGCTGACGCGAGGTAGGATGCTCGTCGAGCAAGGGTGGAGAGTGCCGGGTGGCGCGACGCGGGATTCCACAATATTTCCTGTATGGCGAGGCGACTCACGACGTCGATGAGCGGTTTCTGCACATCGAGTCCATCGCCGAGCGCAGCCGGCTGCACGATTGGACGATTCGGCCGCACGCCCATCAGGACCTGCATCACCTGCTGCTGGTGGTGAGGGGTGGCGGTGTGTTTTACGCCGAGGGCGAATCGAATCCGTTCGGTTACGCGTCGTTGATTTCAGTGCCGCTGGCGTGTGTGCACGGTTTCGACTTCAAGCCGGGGACGGATGGCTGGATCCTCACTGCGTCGGGGGCGCTGATCGAGCGCATCGCTCATGAGAATCCCGAGCTGCGGCCGGCGCTGTCGGATGCGAATGCGATGTCGCTGCCCGCGGATGCGAGCGCAGCCCTGGCTTCTCAGTTCGAATCGCTGATGGTGGAGTTCAGGAGCAATCTGCCAGGACGGCGCACGGCGGCCGAGGCGCTTCTGATCAGCATTCTGGTGGCGACTCTGCGTCGGAAGTTGCAACTGCTGCCGTCGACAGAACGCAATACGGGTGCAGACTCCGTGCTTGCTTCGAAGTATCGGGCGCTCATCGAAGAGCACTTTCGTTCGTCGCTCAAAGTGTCCGATTACGCGCGCCGCCTTTGCGTCAGCTCCGAACGGTTACGCCAGGCTTGCGTTCGCAGCACCGCCAGCTCGCCCCTCGCCTTGCTCAACGCTCGTCGCTTGCTCGAAGCGAAGCGGACGTTGCTTTATACGGGGATGAGTGTGGGGATGATCGCCGAGGCATGCGGCTTCCCTGACCCGGCTTATTTCTCGCGCTTCTTTGCACAGCGCACCGGATTGTCTCCGATGGCATATCGGACGAAGCAGCAACGCGCCGCCGCCCAAGCCTAGAGGCGTGCGGGCTCGCTCAACCGGCGCGCGGGGTTTCCTCGGTGTCGATCTCGGCTAATGTTTCTGGTGGATAACGCGGGCCACTGACGGTGTCGGCGTTGATCAATCGTTCGAGGGTGTTCAACGTTTCCGCGGAAACGCGAACCGTCGAAGCCGCCAGGTTCTCTCTCAAATGATCGAGCGACGTGGTGCCAACGATGGGCAAAACAAACGGCCCCTTGCTGAGCAGCCACGCGAGCGCCAGCTGCGCGGGCGTGCAGCCTGCTTCCCAGGCGACGCGATTGAACTGGTCGAGCAGCTTCCGGTTGCGGCCAAAGTGCGGCGACTGAAAGCGCGGCATGGCGCGTCGGATGTCCTTCTCCACGAAATCGCGCGGGTCCGTAACGCTGCCGGCAAGGAAACCTCTCGCGAGCGGCGAGAAGGCGACGAGCGCGATGCCCAGCTCGCGGCATGCAGTCATCAGATTGATCTCAGGGTTACGCGTCCACAGCGAATATTCGCTCTGCACGGCCGCGACCGGATGAACGGCATGCGCCTTGCGCAGCGTCTGCGCCGAAACTTCCGACAAGCCGATGGATCGAATGTGACCTTCCCGCACCAGATCCGCCAACGCGCCAACGCTCTCCTCGACCGGCACTCGCTTGTCCCACCGATGCAGGTAATACAGATCGATGACATCGGTTCGCAGCCGGCGCAGCGATTCCTTGCAAGTCTGCTTCAGCGTCTCGGGCCGCCCGTCGATGACGCGCTTGCCATCGACACCCGTCATGCCGCACTTGCTGGCGAGGAAGATGCGCTGACGAAACGGCTGGAGCGCCTCGCCGACCAGCTCTTCGTTGCGACCGAAGCCATACAACGCGGCCGTATCGAAATGCTCGACACCAAGATCCAGCGCCGCATGCAACAACGCCTTGCCCACCGCCGGCTCCGGCGGCACGCCGTAAGCGTGACTCAGATTCATGCAACCGAGGCCAATCTCAGCCACCGCGCGACCGGAGAGTTTTCGCTGATTCATAGGCTCAATAAATTCCACCACGCCGTCGGCGACTGTCGTCAAAGCGCAGCGGCCTATCCTTGAGCCATCAAATGTTTCTCCAACTCGTGCAGCGTCCGATAACACGGCAGCACCTGATGCACGCTCGAATTCGGCTCGCGCTTGTCGCGAATCGCCGAGAAGAACTCGCGGTCCTGAAGTTCGATGCCATTCATCGAGACATCGACTTTGGATACGTCGATCTTCTCCTCGCGGCCATTCACGAGATCGTCGTACCGCGCGATGTAGGTCCCGTTATCGCAGATGTATCGGAAGAACGTGCCCAGCGGACCATCGTTGTTGAACGACAAGGACAGCGTGCAGATCGCGCCGGAGGTGGTCTTCATCTGAATCGACATGTCCATGGCGATCCCGAGCTGAGGATGCTTCGGCCCCTGGACAGCGTGAGCGATGACGATCTCCTCGCCCGTCTGATAACGGAACAGATCGACCGTATGCGCCGCGTGATGCCACAGCAGGTGGTCCGTCCACGACCTCGGCTGACCCAGTGCATTGGTGTTCGTGCGCCGGAAAAAATACGTCTGCACGTCCATCTGCTGAATCTTCAGCTCCCCGCCCCGCAGCCGCTTGTTCAACCACTGATGCGATGGATTGAAGCGACGCGTGTGGCCGACCATGCACACCAGCCCCGTCTGCTTCTGCAGATTCGCGACCGCCTGCGCGTCCTCCCAGCTATCCGCCAGCGGAATCTCGACCTGCACATGCTTTCCCGCCTTCATGCAAGCCAGCGCCTGCGACGCATGCATCTGCGTCGGCGTGCACAGGATGACGGCATCGACATCCGACCGCGACAGGCTCTCAGCAAGCTCGGTCGTCACGTGACCCACCGAAAACTTCTTCGCCACCTCCTGGGTCTTGTCCAGCTCGCGCCCGACCAGCGAAGTCACCTGCACACCCGGAATGTTCTTGATGCCTTCGAGATGCTTGACGCCGAAGGCGCCGGCGCCGGCGAGCGCGACTCTGATAGTGCTCATTGAGAATTCTCCAGGATCAAGTGACCGACGGCCGTGTTGCTCGCCGGCACATGGTAGAAACGGTGCGCGACGCGCGGCGCCTTGTCGCTCATCGCGCCGCGCGCGATCAGCCACATCACGAGCTCGATGCCTTCCGATCCCGCCTCCTTCACATATTCGATGTGCGGCACATCGGCGAGCTTCTCAGGCTCGGCAATCAGCCGATCCAGAAACTTGTTATCCCATTCTCGATTGATCAGGCCCGCACGCGGCCCCTGCAGTTGATGGCTCATGCCGCCGGTGCCCCAGATCTGCACCTTCAACGGCTCATCGTAAAGCGACACCGCCTTGCGAATGGCGCGACCCAGATTGAAACAGCGCCGTCCCGAGGGCACGGGGTACTGCACGACGTTGACCGCAAATGGAATCACCGGGCAGGGCCACTCGGACACCTGGCCACACATCAACGACAGCGGCACGGTCAGCCCGTGATCCACATCCATCCGATTGACGATGGTGAGATCGAAATCATCTTGAATCACCGACTGCGCGATATGCGCCGCCAGCTCCGGATGACCTTTTACGACAGGCACGGGCCGTGGCCCCCACCCCTCGTCCGCCGGCCGATACTCCGCCGCGCAGCCAATCGCAAAGGTCGGAATGAAATCCAGACTGAACGCCGTCGCGTGATCGTTGTAGATCAGAAAGATCACATCGGGCTTGTTGTCCTCGAGCCAGGCCTTCGACGGCTCGTAGCCCGCGAACAGCGGCTTCCAATAGTCCTCGCCGGTCTTGCCCAGATCCAGCGCCGCGCCGATGGCTGGAACGTGCGAGGTGTAGACACTGGCGGTAATGGTGGCCATCAGCGATTCTCCCCCGGGTCGCGCACCGGGCTGCCGGGCGTGCGACCGCCTTGTAACATCATCCTGGCGTATTCCTCTTGGGTCATGCCGGTCATGCTGGCCGCCATGAATTGGAAGCTCTTGCCGTCGGTCGCGCCGATCTTGGCGAGGAAATAAATATTGCCGCCGAGCTCGATGCAGCGATTCAGATCGCGGGCGAGAACAGCCAGCTTCTGCTCCTCGCTCATCGGCCACTCATCCAGATACGCGCGCTCATTTGCCTTGAAGCGTGCGCGGTTCTCCGCCTTCATCAGCGACATGCAGAACTGATTCAGGTGGTAACCCTTGCGCGCCTGCTCGGCGTCGAAAATGGTCGTGCCGGGAATGCCTTGGTACGGTTTATCGAGCGCCATATCAGCGACTCCAGTACAGAGCCATCGGGTTGTCGACCAGCAGCTTACGCTGCAATTCGGCGGTGGGCGCGATCTTCGGAATGAAGTCGACCAGCTTGCCGTCGTCCGGCATGTGCGACTTCATGTTCGGATGCGGCCAGTCGGTGCCCCACAGCACGCGGTCCGGGAATATTTCGACCACGCGGCGCGCGAACGGCACCACGTCCTCATAAGCATCCGGCCCGGTCTTCGACAGCCGTTCCGGACAGCTCACCTTGGACCAGAAATTGCGGTTCTCGCGCAGCAAGCGAATGAACAGCTCGAACTCGGGACCGTCGACCGGCTTGGTGACATCCGGCCGGCCCATGTGATCCACCACGACGGTCGTCGGCAGCGAGGTGAAGAAATCGTACAGCTCCGGGAGCTCCTGCGCCTCGAAGTAGATGACGATGTGCCAGCCCAGCGGCCTGATGCGCTCGGCGATCGAGTACAGCACGTCGCGCGGCGTCGTATCGACCAGACGCTTGACGAAGTTGAAGCGAACGCCGCGCACGCCTGCGGCGTCGAGCGCCTTCAGCTCTGCATCAGAAACGTCCTGCTTCACGGTCGCGACACCACGAGCACGACCATTCGATGCCTCGAGCGCATCCACGAGCGCTCGATTGTCCGCGCCATGGCAGGTCGCCTGCACGATCACGTTGCGCTCGAAGCCGAGATAGTCCCGCAGCTCCCACAACTTCTCCTTGGGCGCATCGCACGGCGTGTACTTGCGCTCTGGCGCGTACGGAAACACATCGCCCGGGCCGAACACGTGGCAATGCGCATCCACCGCCCCCGGCGGCGGCCGGAACGTGGGCTTGCTAGGCGATGGGTGAAACACCAGCCAATCGCGATCCATCTGAAACGCTGCCATGTGCTTATTGACCCCGCGCTTTCAAGATCGCGTCCAACCGCGGGAACACGCGCCGGGCGTTGCCTTCAAAAATGCGACGCTTGTCGGCATCCGGGATGCTCAAGGCATCGATGTAACGCTTGGTGTCATCGAAATACTGCCCCGTCTCGGGATCGATGCCGCGCACCGCGCCGACCATTTCCGAGCCGAACAGGATGTTGTCGATATCGATGACCTTCACGAGTAGGTCGATGCCTGGCTGGTGATACACGCAAGTGTCGAAGAACACGTTCTTCATCACGTGCTGAGCGAGCGGCGGACGCTTCAGCATGTCGGCGAGGCCGCGATACCGGCCCCAGTGATATGGCACTGCCCCGCCCCCGTGTGGAATGATGAAACGCAGCGTCGGGAAATCTTTGAACAGGTTGCCCTCGATGAACTGCATGAACGCCGTGGTGTCGGCATTGATGTAATGCGCGCCGGTGGCATGAAAGTTCGGATTGCAGGACGCCGAGACGTGAATCATCGCCGGCACGTCGAGCTCGACCATCTTTTCGTAGAACGGATACCAGTGCTTGTCGGTGAGCGGCGGCGCGGTCCAATGACCACCCGATGGATCGGGATTCAAGTTGCAGCCGACGAATCCCAACTCCTTCACGCACCGCTCCAGCTCGCGTACCGAGTGCGAGATGGGCACGCCCGGCGACTGGGGCAGCTGACACACGCCCACGAAGTTCTGCGGATACAGATCCACGACGCGCTTGATCAGATCGTTACACGCCCGCGTCCACTGCTGCGACACTTCTTCGTCGCCCACGTGATGGGCCATCGCCGAAGCGCGCGGCGAGAAAATCGTGATGTCCGCCCCGCGCTGCTTCTGCAGCTTGAGCTGATTCTTCTCGATGGTCTCACGGATCTCATCGTCGCTGATGCGAGCGGGAGTCGGCGTCGGCGCCAGCGGATCCTTCAGTTTCGCCAGTTGCTGATCGCGAAACTTCTGATGGGCATCGGGTGCGGTCGTGTAATGACCGTGACAATCGATAATCAGCATGAGGTTTTCTCCGCCTTCACGCGTGCGAGCACGGCGTCCAGCATCGGTTCCAAGTCTTCGATCGAGGCCGTGTCACGAAACGCCGCTGCCCAATCCTGACGCTGCGCGGACGCGGCGCTCATGTGAGGTTGCAGGCCCGCCTCAGTCACGGTCTGCGCCACTTCCCGCATTTCCTCGGCCCGGCGACGGCCATGGATGAGCGAGCGCGAGATCATGTAGCGCGCGAGCGTCGACCAGTCGGCGGCCGGGAACAGGTTTCGCAACGAATCGATCACCGTAGCTTCCACGCCATAGTGGCGCGCGGCGAGCAGCGATTCGGTCAACAACGACTCCATGCCTTTGATCATGACGCTGCGACACATCTTGGCCGCCGACGCTTTGCCCACCTGCTCGGAGAAGAACTGCGCTCCTGTGAAGCCCAGCTTTTGCGCCAACGGTAGAAACGCCTCCGCGTGCTTCCCGCCGAACAGCATCGGCGAGCCGACGCGTTTCGGCGAAATCGGCGACATGATGGCGGCTTCGACATAGCGGCCGTCGCTGCCATCGATCAGATCCGCCGCCTGCGCCTTGACGCCGGGAGACACAGAGTTCACGTCGAGAAAATAGGCGTCCGTCTTCAGTGCGCCAACAACCGAGCGGGCGGCGACGAGATCCTGCGCCGCTGTGACCGCACTGATGATCAGATCGGCACCCGAGGCGGCTTCAATGGCGCTGCTCGCGACATGCACGTCAGCGGCTCGGGCCGCACGCGCGCAGACGCTCTCCGGATCTTTGAACAACAAGTCGAAGGCAACGAGCTCAGTGACACCCGCCGACTGGAAGTCCGCCGCGAGTGTCTGCCCGACTTCACCAAAACCCAGCAGGCAAATTCTTCGGATCGTGCTCATGCGCCGCTCCACAGCCGGCCAGGCACGAACACTTGGCCGCTCATCAGCTTGCGCGCCGTGCGTAACAACGCGGAGCGACGGACGTTGATCTTGCCCGCCTCGACCGCGACTTCGATATCGACGGTGAAAAATCCTGTCGGATGCTCGACCTCGATGCGTTGCGCCGACTTGTCACTGGCGAGCTTCGCCACTTGGGCAGCAACCGACCCTGGGATCACGCAAGCGGTGGCGACGCTGACTGCGCCGAGCACACCGATCGCTTCATGCACCCGATGCGGAATGAACGTGCGGGTGGAGATCGCTCCTCCTTCGCAAGGTGGCGACACGAGCGTCATTTTCGGCACGGTCTTTTTGGTCACATCGCCCAGATTCATCCGGGGACCGACGGCGAGCCGGATCGCCTCGATTCTTGCTTTCAACTCCGCATTGCTCTCCAGCTGCTCGGGCGTCTCGTCGCCGGACAGGCCGAAGTCTTCCGCCCGCAACACGACCACCGGCATACCATTGTCGATGCAGGTCACCGATACGCCATCGATCTCATCGACCGCCGAGCCCGTGGGCAACAACGAGCCGCAGCTCGATCCCGCCACATCGAGGAATTCCAACGGAATCGCAGCCGCGGTGCCGGGCACACCATCGATGCGTGCGTCGCCTTCGTACTCCACGGCTCCATTTGGTGTAGACACGTAAGCCACCGCGATGCTCGCGGTGTTCAGCATATGAATGCGTACGGGCGTCACGTCACCCGCGATGGGCACGAGTCCATTCTCGATGGCCCACGGCCCGACGCCGGCCAGAATATTGCCGCAGTTCTGGCTGTCGCTGACTTCAGCTTTGTCGACCACGACCTGCAGGAACAGATAATCGACGTCCGCGTGAGGCGCGCTCGACTTGCGGATGACTGCCACCTTGCTCGTCAGCGGATGCGCACCACCCACGCCGTCGATCTGCCTGGGATCCGGTGAGCCCATCGCCGCCAGCAGCACCCGATCGCGAAGCTCGCGTTCGGCGGGAAGATCACGCTCGTGGAAGTACAACCCCTTCGAGGTGCCCCCGCGCATCAACGTACAAGGAATGGACTTCAACATTGCCGTCATTCCAGAGAATCGACGTACTTCAGGCCTTTCTCCGCGAGGCGCTGGCGCATTCCATAGATATCCAGGCCGAGCTCGCCGGCTTTCAGCCGTGCACGCACGCCTGCTTCCTTCTTCTCGCGCGCGGTCGATGCTTCCAGCACGCTCGCCGCCTTCTCGCGTGGCACGACGCAAACGCCGTCATCGTCGGCGACGATCACGTCGCCCGGCTTGATGGCCGCGCCCGCGCACACGACCGGCACGTTGACGCTGCCCAATGTTTCTTTGACCGTGCCCTGCGCGGAGACGTATTTCGACCAGACAGGAAAGCCGATGGCTGTCAGGTCTTTCACGTCACGCACGCCGGCTTCGATGATCAAGCCGCGTACGCCGCGAGCCATGAGCGAGCACGCCAGCAATTCGCCGAAATATCCCGCATCGCAGGCCGACGTGGGTGCGACCACCAGGATGTCACCTTCCGAGCACTGTTCGACCGCGACGTGGATCATCCAGTTGTCGCCCGGCGGAATACTCACGGTTACGGCGGACCCGGCGATGCGCGCGCCTGCGTAAATCGGACGCATGAAAGGCGCCAGCAGGCCCGTGCGGCCTTGCGCCTCGTGCACGGTGGCGACCCCGGACTCGGCCAGTCCGTCGATCACGCGACGCTCGGCCCGCTGAATGTTTTTGACTACGACTGACATTCCAACCTCCAGTCTCGAGTGTGGCGCGAGCCTGCCCTGCCC
Organism: Steroidobacter sp.; assembly: GCF_036402275.1. Lineage (NCBI taxonomy): Bacteria > Pseudomonadati > Pseudomonadota > Gammaproteobacteria > Steroidobacterales > Steroidobacteraceae > Steroidobacter > Steroidobacter sp. Next base: position 23,222 of record NZ_DASWTF010000053.1, read on the forward strand.
GACCAATTCAATTTCGCGCCGAGCTATTAGCCGACGCTATAGATCCAGCCCGTTACTCGGACGGCCGGCGGAAAAAGCTCAAGCCCAATACCGCTGCGCCTGCCAACGCGGCGACTGGCACCATGTACTGCACGACGCCACTGGCGCTCGTGCCCGAGCCGAGCAGAATGCCTGCCAGCAGCGGTCCCACGATGGAGCCGACACGGCCGACGGCGACGCTTGCGCCCGAGCCCGTGCCTCGCACGCTTTGCGGGTAATAAGTGGCCGCGACACCGTAAAGCGCATAATTCGCGCCGAGCAGGAAAAAGCCCGCCGCGCCGCTCAAGAGCAGCGTCATTCCCAGTCCGCTCGCGTTGCTCAGAGCGATGAGCGCCACGATCAATCCGACGTACGCCGACGTCATCGGCCAGCGGGTGTCCAGACGATCGACCATCTTGCCGAATACCAGCGCGCCGGCGACGCTCGCGAAGTTGAACGCGAGCGATGCCTGTGGCGCGACGGCGCGATCGAGACCGTTCGCCACGACGAGCGTCGGCAACCAATTCAAGATGAGATAAAGAATCAGCAGCGTCGGCAGGAACGCGAGCCATAACAGCAATGTCACCGGCGTGCGGCCATCGCCGAACAACGCCCCGATCACATCCGCGCGTGGCCGGCCAGCAGCCGCGCTCTTGTCGAGCGTTTCCTGCATCAAGAAGTAGATGGTCGGCGCGAGCAGCAACGGCAGAATGCCGCCGATCTCGAACAAAATCCGCCAGTCGAAATCGGGCGGCAGCAACTGCGTCAGCAACGCCGACGTGCCGCCACCAAGCGGCATGCCGCAAAACATTACAGCCGCCGTGGACGCCCGCTTCTCCGGCGAGCTCACCTCAGCCGCCAATGCCATCATGTTGGGCAGCGCCGCGCCGAAGCCGAGGCCGGCGCAGAAGCGCACCACGAACAACGCCTCGAAGCTGCCGACCAGCGATGTGAGCAAGGTGAAGACGCCGAACGACACTACCGCGCCGATGAACACCGGCTTGCGGCCGACCTGGTCCGCGAGCCAACCACCGAGGCTCGCGCCGATGACCAGGCCGATGTTGCTGATGGCGAAAATCCATCCCATCTGCTCGGGATCGAAGCCGAACTGAGGCGCAAGACGGGGCGCGGCCACGCCCATCGCCTGGATATCGAAGCCTTCCACCACGGCGACGAGGAAGCACAGCGCCACCGTGATGGCCACGTTGGGCGCCTGTACGAGCGCAGTCCGCTCTTGAATCATTGCAATCCCCCAGCTGATGACTCGCGGGCGGCGAGCCGCGTTTGTTTCCTGCTGCAGAGCTCGGCGGCCTACCCCACTTTCCGGATTCTGTGGCAGCGGCGCGCCGGAGGCCTATTCAAAGTCGCGCCGTGGTATTAGAGATTGCTATAGTCGACTTGGCAATCGCAGCCACCAATCGGCCATGACATTCCCCAATCTACGCCATTTGCAGGCCTTCAACGAAGTCGTCGCCACCGGCAGTATCAGTGCGGCGGCAGTGAAGATGCATCTGACGCAATCGGCCGTGACCCAGGCCATCGCCGCCATCGAACGCCACTTCGGCGCGTCGTTGTTCACGAGAACCAGTTCAGGAATGCAACCCACGGCGGCCGGCGCGATCTGTGCGGATCGTATCGCACGCGCCCTCGCCCAACTGCGGGATGGAATGCAGGAGGTGGCCAAAGCTGAACTGACCGCTGCCGAGCGCGAGCAGTTATTCCGACGCGTCAGCGGCGCTCAGCTGGCATCCCTGACCAAACTGGTCGAGTTCCGCAACTTCACCCACGCCGCGCGTGCCAGCGGAGTTTCCCAACCGACCATGCATCGGGCCGCGCGCACGTTGGAGCAAACATTGGGCGCTACGCTGTTCGAGAAGACCAGTTACGGCGTCGTGCCGACGCGAGAGGCAGAGAAACTCGCCCGCCGGGCGCATCGTGCATTCGTGGAAATCTCACAAGCACAAGCAGACATCGACGCACTACGCGGGCGCGAATCCGGCAGCACCGTGATCGGCGCGATGCCGCTGGCTCGCAGCTTTCTCATTCCCAGCGCGCTGATCCAGTTCACGCGCGAGCATGCCGAGCATGCCGTCTCCATCATGGAAGGCACGTATGAACATCTGCTGGCCGCGCTTCAATCCGGCCAGGCCGATTTTCTCATCGGCGCGTTACGCGACCTGCGGGTGAGCGCCGGCATCGTACAGGAGCACCTGTTCAACGATCCGTTGTCGATCGTGGTTCGCGCCGAGCATCCTTTGGCCAGGCGTCGCAGGCTCACGGCCAGCGATCTCACGAGTTATCCCTGGATCGCGCCACGAGCGACCTCGCCCTTACGCGCCCACTTCGACGCATTGTTCAACGATCTAGGCGTCGAGCCGCCGCACAGCTTCATCGAATGCAATTCGCTGGGAGCGGCGCGCGCCTTCCTGATGGAAGGCGATCACATGATGCTGTCTTCGACCAACCAGGTTCACTATGAGCTGCAAGCAGGCATGCTGGTGTGCCTGCCCCACCCGGCCGGCAAGGTCATACGAAGCATCGGGCTGACGGTGCGGGACGACTGGCGTCCCACCCAAGCACAGGCCCGCTTGCTGACAATCGTGCGCGAAACCGCGCAACAGTTGGGATGAAGTCAGCGGAGCGGCCCGATGCCGCCCCGCTGTGAGCTTCCGCTGGCAATTGCTCCATGCTTTGCCAACATTTCCGCCATCCCTGGCGGTCCGCTGGCAATTGCTCCTGCATTGCCAACATTTCCGCCATCCCTGGCGGTCAAAACTTATAACCCACGCCAAATTCGTAATTGCGGGGCGCGGCGTAATAGCCGACCTGATACAGGCTGGTGATGTATTTCTCGTCCGTGATGTTGCGCACGTTGGCACGCAGATGCAGATTCTGCGTCACTTCCCAACGTGCGAACGCATTCAACGTCGCGTAGCTGTCCTGTCGCACGAGCACGTTGGTGTACTCATCCACCTTGGAGATGTCGCTCTGCCAACGGCCGTTCACGCCGAACGACACAGCGGTGAAGCTCGGCAGACGCGCGCTCAATGCGATGTTCGCGGTTCGGCGCGGCACCCACTGGTACACGTCCCGATTCTGCTGGTCTTCGAGCTGCAACGTGGTGTAGCCGACCACCAGATCGACGTGCTCGCCGATGCGACCGGCGACCTCCAGTTCGATGCCCTTGGAATCGACGTCCACGCCTTCGTAGTAGTACTGCCCGTCGGGATGCTGTCCGGCGAACGTGGCCAAGTCCTCCTGCTCGGCTTTGAACAGGGCCACCGTCGTCAGCAAACGCTGGTCGAGCCATTCGCCCTTCAGGCCCACTTCGTAGTTCAGGCCTTTGGAGGAGATGAGATAGCGATTGTCGATGTCATACTGGTCCTGCGGCTGATAGATATCCGAGTAGCTGCCGTAGAGCATGAGATTGTCGATGAGCTGGTAGGTCAGACCGGCGTACGGGCTGAGCTCGCTTTCGCGCTGATCGAAGAGCACCTGGCTCTCATGACCGTCACGCTCATACTCGGCGAAGTTGAAGCCGACGATGGCGCGCAGCTTGTCGGTGACGCTGAGTCGCGTGGCGCCGAAGGCGCGCTTGAGCGTCTGATCCGTGGCGCCGTATTCCTCCGCCGGTCCCCAGACAGGTTCGTCGAACGCGTCGCCAGGATAAGGAAACGGCGGCAGCTCGCCCCAAGCGGGATCGTTCGGATCCGTGGGCCGATACTCTTGCAGATGCTCGCTGCTCGAATGGTTGAGCGCGAGCATTGCTTCGTGCTCGCGACCGAACAGCTCGTACCGGCCGTTCACGGCGAGCTCGAACATGTGCGCCTCGTCCTGCGTCGGCCAGCTGCCGGGATTACCCAGCAGCCCAAGGCCGGTGTCACGATCGATGCCGTCGTTGGTGTACGCGAAGAACAACTTGCTGTCGTCTTCGTACTTGCGATAGTTGTAAGTGAGCTTCAAATCCCAGGCGTCGGCGAGCTTGAACGTATATTCGACGAACGCCGTGGTGTTCTCGGTGTCCCAGAACGTCCAATCGAGCGACGTCGAAGCGCTGCGGCCGAACTCGGCCTGCGTGCCATCGGTATACGCGAGCACGAGCGCGCCCCACATGTTTCCATCGGTGTTTGCATCCTGATAGGAGGCGCCGAGGGTCAGCGTGGACCGCTCGCCGAGCTGACCGTCCACGACGCCGTAAACAAACATGCGATCGTTGCTCATGCCGCGCACGTATGAGTCCTGATCTTCGCCGGCAACCACCACGCGGCCGGCCCACTTGCCATCGGCGGTAAACGGTGTCGAATAATCGGCCTCGACGCGGCGCTGCTCGAACGAGCCCGCACTGGCCGCAATGCTGCCCTGGGCGACGTTGGTGGGCCGCTTGCGAACGTAGTTGATGGTGCCCGACGCATTGCCGACGCCGGTCAGCAAGCCGTTCGCGCCGCGGATGACTTCCACTTTCTCGTAACCGAAGGAGTCCATCGCGCCGGTGACGATGCCCCAGTCATTCGGCAGACCCACGCCGTCGACCTGCGTGTTCTTGATCTCGAAACCGCGCGCCATGTAATTGGTGCGGTTCGTTTCCCATTCCTCGACGTTGATGCCGGTCGCGAGGCGCAAGGCGTCGTTGATGTTGTCGGCGCCAAAATTCTCCATCTGCTCGCGGGTCACGACGCTGATGGACTGCGGAGTCTCGGCAATGTCCATATCGAGACCCGTCGCGCCTTTGCTGACACGATCGTCGCGCTTGGCGGTGATCAGCACCGTCTCGAGCGTCTGTCCGGACAGATCCTTGTTGGTTTGAGCGTGGCTGACGCCACTGGCCGTGGCGATGGCCAGCGCCACCGCCTTCCTGACTCCGATTCGCATTGTTGTCTCCCAGCATTCCTGAACGGATAGGCTGGCTGGGTTCGGTGCGAACCGGGCTGGCTTGGTGAACCTATACTACCGCAAAGGCAATCAGCGCCGCGCGACGAAGAACGCCCTGAGCATCTCCGCGCAGCTTTCGCCCAGCACGCCGCCCTCACATTCGAGGCGATGGTTCAGCGCTGAATGCTGAGTGATATTGAAAATAGATCCCGATGCGCCCGCGCGCGGATCGGTCGCGGCGTACACCAGACGTTTCACCCGAGCATGAACCATGGCGCCTGCGCACATCGCGCACGGCTCCAATGTCACATAGAGCGTGGTGTCGAGTAATCGATAGGTCGAGAGATTCTGCGCGGCGTTTCGTAACGCGATGATCTCGGCGTGCGCCGTGGGATCATTGGTGCTGATGGGCCGGTTCCAGCCCTCGCCGACGACGATCCCGTCTTTGACGATCACCGCGCCGACCGGCACCTCGCCCGCACGTTCGGCCTCGCGCGCCAGTTCGATGGCGCGCGCCATGAAAACCAGATCCGCGTCAGACGCCATCGAAGAATTCGACCACACCCGTTTCCAGGGAATATTCTGCGCCGACCACCATCAAGCCTTCGTGCCGGATCAACTGTTCGAGCACCGCCGAGCCATGGCGCAGATGATCGACCGAAGCGCGCACGTTGGAGCGCACGGCGTGACCCACCAGCGTGTGCAGATCGTTCTTGAGCTCGGTGCGCAGCAGCCCTTCCACCGAGGGCCGTACGCGATCGACGATGGACCGCAGATTGATCGACTGGTTTTCCGCGGGCCGCTGCAATTCTTCGATCGTGGCCAGGACGGCGCCACAACGTGAATGCCCCAGCACCACCACCAGTCGTGTGTTGAATCGAGAAGCGGCGAACTCGACGCTGCCGACCTGCGACGGCGCGACGACGTTGCCGGCCACGCGAATCACGAACAAATCGCCCAGGCCCTGATCGAACACGATCTCCGCGGGCACGCGTGCATCCGAGCAACCGAGAATGATGGCGATGGGCTGTTGTTCCTGAGTCAGCTCCACGCCCCGCGCGAGGTGCAGGTGCATTTCGCCGCTGCCAATGCTCGCCACGAAACGACGATTGCCGTCGCGCAGGCGTTGCAGCGCTTCTTGAGCGGAGATCATTCCTTCAAGCCCTCCCGACCGGTGTGCACCGGCTGATTCGATGAATGGTGACCGCGGATTGTACCGGGCTAACCCAGCCCACGCTCGTCCATGCGAGGAAACAGGCGCTGCAGGACATCGCGGTAAATGCTTTCCAGCAGCGCCGGGGACGCAATTTGTTCGGTAACGCTGCGAAACGCGCTACCCTCCGACAGCACCCTGACGAACTCGACCCGCGCGGCGGCCTCGTCCTTGGAAAGCTCTGGATAACTGTTACAAACGAGCTCGACGGCCTGATCGCGCAAGCGGCGGTCGGCGGCTCGGGCGATTTCGGCCACCGCGGGATTTCGTGTCGCCTCGGCGGTGATTTCCAGCAGCAGGACGCGTTCGCTGCGCTCGTCCTCGGAGGCATGCACATGACTGCGATGAGCAAAGCGAGCCGCGAAATCGATCTGCCGGTCCGTGTCGACCATCCACTTCAGGCGTCGGGCGACGATGTCCTCGACGATGGCGTGGACAATGGCTTCCTTGCTGGGAAAGTAGCGATAGATCTGCCCCACGCTCATGTGCGCTTCGGCCGCGATCTGACCCATGCTGGCAGCGTGGAAACCGTGACGAACCACACAGGCGCGCGCCGCCGAGACGATCTGGTCGCGGCGGACCTGGTCGCGCAACTCTTTGACGGGGCGTTTCTTTTCCGTAACTACAGACATGTTCACAATGTTTTCACAATCTGCCCCTGGGCGTTTGCCTCGGGCCTCGGCATACTAGAGTGAGAATGAACGTTCACACTCAGTTTCGGTCGCAGATTAGTCCAATGGCTTTTTCCCTGTCCAGTCCGATGACCCGCCCGATGCAGCGCTCTGCCCCCAAGTCCCTGACTCGATTCGCGCTTCTCCTCGCCGCCATGAGCATGGCTCTGGCCGGCTGCGGTAAGGATCAGGCCGGTGGTCCGCAGCGTCCCGCCACCGAAGTTGGCTTCATCACCGTGCAGCCGCAGCCACTGGTGCTGCAGTCGGAGCTGGCCGGTCGCACGACTCCTTATCTGGTGTCGGATGTCAGACCGCAGGTGTCGGGCATCATCAAATCGCGCCGCTTCGAAGAAGGCTCGCAGGTCAAAGCCGGCCAGGTGCTCTATGAAATCGACCCGGCACCCTATGAAGCGGCAGCCGCCGAGGCCAAAGCCGCGCTAGCGAACGCGAAGGCCGCGGTCGATGCCGCTCGCTTGAAAGATCAGCGCTACAGCGAATTGCTCGCCATCGAAGGCGTGTCTCAGCAAGAAGCGGACGACGCGAAGATGGCGCATGCGCAGGCGGTTGCTCAGGTCGCGCAGATGCAAGCGACGCTCGCGAGCGCGCAGATCAATCTGGATTACACAAAAGTGCGTGCGCCGATTTCAGGCCGCATCGGCAAGTCGTCGGTGACGCCAGGCGCGCTGGTCACCGCCAATCAGGAAACGGCGCTGTCCACGATCCGCACGCTCGATCCCATCTATGTCGACATGACGCAGTCGAGCGCCGAGCTGTTGAAGCTGCGCCGGCTGATTGGCGAGACCGGCATGAAGTCCGGCCGCGCCAAGGTGAATTTGAAACTCGAAGACGGCTCGACGTACAGCCACTCCGGCTCCATGAAATTCGCGGAAGTGGCGGTCGATGAGTCCACCGGCTCGGTGACCTTACGCGCAGAGTTCCCTAATCCCGAGGGCGTGTTGTTGCCCGGGATGTATGTACGCGCGGTGCTCGATCAGGCGGTGAGCACCACTGCCATCCTCGCGCCCCAACAAGGCGTCACTCGCGATGTGAAAGGTAATGCGACCGCGCTCGTGCTCACGGCCGACAACAAGGTCGAACAGCGCACGCTGGTGGCCGAGCGCGCCATCGGCGATCGCTGGTTGATCAGCAACGGCCTCGCCGAAGGCGACCGACTGATCGTCGAAGGCACGAACAAGGTCCGCGTCGGCGACACCGTGAATCCCGTGGACGTAGGTTCTGGTACCAAAGCCGCTGCTGCCGAACCCGCCTCCGCTGCCTCGGGAGGCTGATCATGCTGGCTAGATTTTTCGTCGGGCGCCCCATCTTCGCGTGGGTGATCGCCATCGTCATCATGTTGGCCGGCACGGCGGCGATCACATCGCTGCCCGTCGCGCAGTATCCGGACGTTGCGCCGCCGACTGTTGCCATCAGCGCCACTTACACCGGTGCGTCGGCGGAAACGGTCGAGAACAGCGTGACTCAGGTCATCGAACAGCAGCTCACCGGTCTCGACGGCTTGCTTTACTTCTCCTCGTCCAGCAGCTCGAACGGTCAGTCGTCCATCCAAGTGACCTTCGAGCAAGGCACCAATCCGGACACGGCGCAGGTCCAGGTGCAGAACAAAGTGCAGCAGGCGCTGCCGCGTCTGCCCTCCTCCGTGCAGCAACAGGGTGTGACGGTCGTTAAGTCACAAAACGACTTCCTGATGATCGTGGCCGTTGCCGACACGACCGATCGCGCCACCGCGAGCGATCTGGCCGACTTCCTGGTCAGCAACCTGCAGGACCCGATCGCGCGCGTGCATGGCGTCGGCGGCGTGCAGGTGTTCGGCTCGCAATATGCGATGCGCATCTGGCTCGATCCTGCCAAGCTGCTTTCTTATAACTTGATGCCGAGCGACGTGCGTGCGGCGATCGAATCGCAGAACACGCAGGTGTCGGCCGGCAAGATCGGCGGGCTGCCGTCACTGCCCGGCCAGCAGCTCAACGCCACCGTGACGGCGCAATCGAAGTTGCAAACGCCGGATCAGTTCCGCGCCATCATCGTGAAGCACGATCCCAGTGGCGCGACGGTTCGACTCGGCGACGTCGCTCGCGTCGAGCTCGGCAGCGAAAACTACGACTCCGTGCCGCGTTCCAACGGCCACCCCGCATCCGGCTTGGCCGTGAAGCTCGCGCCCGGCGCGAACGCGCTCACCACGGCCGAAGGCGTGCGCAAAGTCGTCGAAGAGTTGAAGTCCGCGCTTCCCGAGGGCTACGAGGTCGGTTATCCGCGCGACAGCACCGCGTTCATCAAGATCTCCATCGAAGAAGTGGTGAAGACGCTGATCGAGGCCATCGTGCTGGTGGTCATCGTGATGTTCGTGTTCCTGCAGAACTGGCGGGCCACGTTGATCCCGGCCATCGCGGTGCCGGTCGTGCTGCTCGGCACGTTCGGTGTGCTGCAGGTGTTCGGTTATTCCATCAATACGCTCACCATGTTCGCGATGGTTCTGTCCATCGGCTTGCTGGTGGACGATGCCATCGTCGTGGTGGAAAACGTCGAGCGCATCATGCGTGAGGACGGGCTTGGGCCGCGCGATGCGACGTTGAAGTCCATGGGCGAGATCACGCCGGCGCTGATCGGCATCGCCACCGTGCTCTCGGCCGTGTTCCTGCCGATGGCGTTCTTCAGCGGCTCGACGGGCGTCATCTATCGACAGTTCTCGATCACCATCGTGTCGTCGATGATCCTGTCGGTGGTCGTGGCGCTGGTGCTCACCCCTGCCCTGTGCGCGCAGCTGCTCAAGCACGTGCATGGCGCACCCGAGCATCGCGGCTTCTTCGGCTGGTTCAACCGCACGTTCGATCGGGCGGTGAATCGATATGAGCACGGCGTCGTCAAGGTGCTGAAGCGCCCACTGCAAGGCATGTTGGTCTTCGGCGCGATCACGGCTGTGATGGCCCTGCTGTTGCTGCGCCTGCCGACCGGCTTCTTGCCCACCGAGGATCAAGGCCAGGTGATGGTGCAGTTCACGCTGCCGCCCGGCGCGTCGGTGACGCGCACACTGGAAGTAGCCAAGACCATCGAGAAACATTTTCTCGAGAAGGAAAAGGCTAACGTGAAGATGATGTTCACGATCTCCGGCTTCAACTTCAGCGGCAGCGGTCAGAACGCGGGCATGGCGTTCGTGAACCTGAAGGACTGGAAAGAACGCAAGGGCGTGGAGAATCGCGCCGACACCATCGCGCGGCGCGCCACCATGGCGTTTTCGACGATTCGCGATGCGCAGGTGTTTTCGCTCAATCCGCCGTCCATTGCCGGTCTGGGTCAGTCCGGCGGCTTCGAATTCCAGCTGCAGGCCAGCGCGGGCACTACTCGTGAAACGCTGAGGCAGATGCGCGATCAGTTGCTCAACAACGCGCGTGCCGATGCCACGCTGTCCGCCGTGCGCCTCGGCGCCCTGCCGGATACGCCGCAGCTCCATGTGGAAATCGATCAGGCCAAGGCTAGCTCGTTGGGATTGTCGTTGGCCGACATCAATACGTCGCTCAGCGCAGCGTGGGCCGGCATCTATGTGAACGACTTCATCGATCGTGCACGCGTGAAGCGCGTGTATATGCAGTCTGATGCGCCGTTCCGATCCTCACCCGAGGATCTGGCACAGTGGTACGTGCGCAGCGAGAGCGGCACGATGACGCCCTTCTCCGCCTTCGCGACCACGAACTGGACTTACGGTCCCGAGAACCTGAGCCGTTACAACGGTCTTGCTTCTTATTCCATCCAGGGGTCGGCGGCGCCCGGCGAGAGCTCGGGCACCGCCATGGACAAGATGGAAGAGCTGGTGGGCAAACTGCCGCCGGGCGCAGGCTTCGATTGGAGCGGCCTGTCGTATCAGGAACGCCTCGCCGGCGGTCAGAAGGCTCTGCTCTACAGCATTTCGATTCTGGTCGTGTTCCTGTGTCTCGCGGCCTTGTATGAAAGCTGGTCGGTGCCGTTGTCGGTCATGCTCGTGATCCCGCTCGGTGTCGTCGGCGCGGTGCTCGGTGCGACGCTGCGTGGGCTGGAGAACGATGTTTACTTCCAGGTGGCGCTGCTCACCACCATCGGTCTGTCGGCCAAGAACGCCATTCTTATCGTCGAGTTCGCGGAAGCGGCTTACATGCGTGGCGCGAACCTGGTCGATGCTGCCATCGAAGCTGCCCGGCTGCGTCTGCGGCCCATCATCATGACCTCGCTGGCCTTCGTCGCGGGCGTGATGCCGCTGGCTGTGTCCACTGGCGCGGGCGCGAACAGCCGTATTTCCATCGGCACTGGCGTGGTCGGCGGCACGCTGACCGCGACTGTGCTCGCCATCTTCCTGGTTCCTTTGTTCTTCGTTCTGGTGCGCAAGTTGTTCAAAGATCGCTCCGTTGTCGAGGGTGAGACGCAGGACGCCGGCGTGCGCGTCCACGGCGAAGGAGCTCAACATGCGTAAGCAAGCTGTCACGTTGACTTTGGCTGCCGCGGTGTCGGTGGTGTTGGCCGGCTGCACGCTGGCGCCACGTTACGAGCGGCCTGCCTCTCCGGTTGCGGACACGTGGCCGAGCGGCGCGGCTTACGAGCCAGCGGCGGCGAGCGAGAAGACAGCTGCCGATCTGCCGTGGCGTGAGTTCATCGTCGATCAGAAGTTGCAGAAGGTCATCGAGCAGGCGCTCGCCAATAACCGGGATCTGCGTAGCGCGCTGGCGAACATTCAGTCCGCGCGGGCGCAGTATCGGATTCAGCGGGCTGATTTGTTTCCGCGGATCGATGGCGATGTGAGCGCGACGCGGTCCAAGAGCGTCAACACGTTTACTGGCGCGGGCACACCGATTGAGAACGAGTTTTATACAGCCAGCGTTGGCTTGAGCGCGTTCGAGATCGACTTGTTCGGTCGCGTGCGCAGCTTGTCCAAGGCGGCGCTGGAATCGTATCTCGCCACCGAAGAGGCGGCCCGGGCTACGCGCATCAGTTTGATTGCCGAGACGGCCAGTGCGTATCTCACGTTGGCAGCCGATAACAGCCAGCTGGAGTTGTCTCGCCGTACGGTTGAGAGTGCCCAGCGGTCGATGGAAGTGACGCGCAAACGACTTGAAGCCGGTGTGTCCTCGCGGCTGGATGTGCGGCAGGCTGAGACGATCTATCAGCAGGCTCGCGCGGACCTTGCGAGCACGACGGCGTTGATCGCGCAGGATCGGAACGCCCTGGAGTTGCTGACGGGGAGTCGGCTGCCCGATGAGCTGCTGCCGACGGAGTTGCCCGACAATCATCAGTGGCTCGCCGACGTGCCGGCGGGCTTGTCCTCTTCTGTGCTCTTGTCACGTCCTGATGTGTTGCAGGCCGAGCATCAGTTGAAGTCGGCCAATGCAAACATTGGCGCGGCCCGTGCCGCTTTCTTTCCATCGTTGTCGCTGACTGCGAGCACCGGGCTCGCCAGCACGGAGCTGTCCGATCTGTTCAGTGACGGCGCATCGACCTGGTCCGTGGGACCGAGCCTGACGCTGCCCATCTTCAACGGTGGCGCCAATATCGCGAACCTGTCTTACGCGAAGGCGCAACGCGATTTGTTCGTCTCTCAATACGAGCTGGCCATCCAAACCGCCTTCAAAGAAGTCGCCGACGCCCTCGCCGTCCGCGGCACCATCCAGGAACAGTTGGATGCCCAACGCGCGTTGGTTGACGCGGCTGCCGATAGTTATCAGCTGGCCGAGGCTCGTTATACAAAAGGTGTAGACACGTTCCTCGAAGCGCTCGACGCTCAGCGCACGCTCTACAACGCCGAGAAGTCGCTGGTGTCCACCCGCCTCACCGCGAGCGACAACGTCGTCACGTTATATCGCGTGCTCGGCGGCGGACTGGCTGACGGGGAGTAAGCGTACTTGAGGACTGCCGGAGCCCTCACTTTTCTTGGCAGTCTTCTTCTTAGCCGTTTTCTTGGCGCTCTTCTTGACCGCGCCGCGGGCCCGCCTGTCGGTACAAATCGCGCCGTCTTGGCTCCGAGTGCATCGGCCTGAGCGCGTGGTGTAACCTGCAATGCCCTGAATCGACCTTCACGAGCACGGCCATGAGCGAGACCACCAATTTGCAGCTGCGATCCTTGATCACTGCCGGCGGCGAGCTGCAGCTGTCGCTGCGACAGGCGAAGATTCCCGAACTCGCCGCGGATGAAGTACTCATTCGCGTGCTCGCCTCGCCCATCAATCCATCGGACCTTGGGCTGCTGCTCGGTCCGGCGGATCTGTCGACGGCACGCGCCGGTGGCACGCCCGAAAGCCCAACCATCACAGCGACGATTCCGCCGCAGTCCATGAACAGCGTGGCGCAACGAATCGATCAGTCGATGATGGTCGGCAACGAAGGCGCAGGCGTCGTCGTCAAGGCGGGCGCCGATGCGCAGAAACTGCTGGGCAAAACGGTCGCCGCGCTGGGCGGCGGCATGTATGCGCAGTACAGAGTTGCCAAGGCCGCCATGTGTCTGGTGCTGCCGGAGGGAACGACACCCGCTGAAGGAGCGTCCTGCTTCGTCAATCCGCTCACCGCGCTCGGCATGGTCGAAACCATGCGCCGTGAAAATCACACCGCGTTGGTGCACACCGCCGCTGCGTCGAACCTCGGCCAGATGCTCAACAAGATTTGTATGAAAGACGGCATCGCGCTCGTGAACGTCGTGCGCAGCTCGGAACAAGCGGCGACGTTACGAGCCATCGGCGCAAAGTATATCTGCGACAGCACTTCCCCCGACTTCATGAAGGAGCTGACTGATGCAATCGCGCAGACCGGCGCGACGCTGGCCTTCGATGCAGTGGGCGGCGGCAAGCTCGCGAATCAGATCCTGATCTGCATGGAGGCTGCCATCCTTCGCAAGAGCACCAGCTACAGCCGTTACGGCTCGCCGATCCACAAGCAGGTCTACACCTATGGCGTGCTCGACACTCGCCCGATCGAAATCGATCGCAGCGAGGTGGGCATGGCGTGGGGCGTCGGCGGCTGGCTGCTGACCTGGTTCCTTGAAAAGATCGGCCCGCAAGCGACGCAGAAGTTGCGCGAGCGCGTCGCGAGCGAGCTGAAGACGACCTTTGCGAGCCACTACACTGCCGAGATTTCCCTGGAAGAAGCTCTGCAGCTGGATGTGATCAAGGCCTACAACCGGCGGGCGACCGGCGAGAAGTACCTGATCAATCCCAACAAGCGGTGATGGCGAACAGCATCTCTAATTCCGCTTAAAAAAATATAAAAACTAAGTTCCCCCTCCCGTCCACGGGAGGGGGTCAGGGGGTGGGTCTTCTGGCCGCGTTTGACGCGCGCTCAGTTCTTCTGCGGCCGCGGGGGAATCGTCAATCCGGTTTCGACCGCCGGCCGCTTCAGAAACGCGTTCAATACGCGCTGCACGTTCGGGAAATTCTTGAAGCCCACCAGCTCGGCGGCTTCATAGAAGCCCACGAGGTTACGCACCCAGGGGAAGATCGCGATGTCGGCGATGGTGAACTGATCGCCCATCATCCAGGTCTTGTTCTCGAGATGTTTGTCGAGCACGCCGAGCAGACGCTTGGACTCGTTCACGTAGCGATCGCGCGGCCGCTTGTCCTCGATCTCCTTGCCGGCGAATTTGTGGAAGAATCCGACCTGGCCGAACATGGGCCCGATGCCGCCCATTTGAAACATCACCCACTGGATGGTCTGGTAACGCAGGATCGGATCCTGCGGCAGCAACTGGCCGGTCTTTTCCGCCAGATAAATCAGGATGGCGCCGGACTCGAACAAGGGCAGCGGCTTCCCGCCCGGCCCGTTCGGATCGATGATGGCGGGAATCTTGTTGTTCGGGTTCAGCGACAGGAATTCCGGCGACAGCTGGTCGTTGGTGTCGAAGCTCACCCGATGCACTTCGTAGGGCAGCCCGATCTCTTCCAGCGCGATGGACACCTTGACGCCGTTGGGCGTGTCCAGCGAATACAGCTGCAGGCGGTCCGGGTGTCGGGGCGCCCACTTCTTGGTGATCGGGAAAGCTGAAAAATCTGCCATGACGGACTCCTTGCTGGAGCCGGCATTCTCGCATCATCCGGGCGCCGGGCGACTGCCCGGCGTCGGAATAAGTGTCATGTCAGAGTTTCTTGAAAGCTGCGTTATGCACGATCTGCAAACGCCCGTCGGCTTGAACGGTGGATTGCAAGCTCTTGAAATCCGCACGCATCAGGTGTCGAGTCTCGAGTGGATGCTGGTGAGTCGCCGTGATGACTACAACCGGCGCTCCCGCCGCCTCGCCTGCTCTGATGCCCGCCGGCGCGTCTTCGAACACGAGACAATCATCGGCGGTGAACCCCAGGTTGCGAGCGGCGAGTTGATAGCACGCCGGATCGGGCTTGCCGCGCGGAATATCTTCGGCGGTGATGAAGACCGACGGTGGCGTGAAGCCCGCCGCTTCCAATCGGCGAACCGCCAACGCTCGCGGCGCTGACGTAACGATGGCCCACCGCTCCTTCGGCAGCATCGCTACAAACTCACGCGCGCCGGCAATGGCACGTACACCCTCCACATCCTCGATCTCGGCCGCCGTAATCGCTGCCGCCTCGGCTTCCGCGTCGACGCCCGGGATATTCAAGCGTCGCACGGAGTCGACAGCCCGTCGCCCGTGAATGTCGGGCAGGAAGGTTCTGGCATCGATGCCAAACTGCGCCGCCCAGCGAGTCCAGACTCGCTCGGCCGCCTCGATGGAACTCAGTAAAGTGCCATCCATATCGAACAAAATGGCCGCGAACGAGCGGCCGTCGAACAAAGCATCCAAATCAGTCATCCAGTGCAGCTCTCCTCAATCGCGGCGTAAAATAACACGCCGCGTAGAGTTACTGCCGATTCTTGCCCGCGCGCGGGCAAGCCTCATTGAAGCCGCCTCGGTGATAATGCCGATACAGTTGGTGACTCGGTGTCCGCTGCCATCACTCTGCGGCCCTCATTGAAGCCCCCCTCCGGCGACATCTGCAGGGCATGCTCAGCATCCGCGGCGTTATCACTGCAGGCCCCGTTGAAGCGCGAACGGCAGAATGAAGAGGACGTCACCAGATCGTTTCGACGTGTCCCCAGCGAGTAATGCGCTCATCTCTCGTAATGACGGGCACCTTCATTTCGAGCGCCGCTCCGACGATGAACCGGTCAGCCGGGTCCCCAGGAAATGCTCCGCCGAGTCCTGCTGCTCGAATTGCGGCCGCCGGTGTGAACGGCAGGAGCTCAATTTTCGGCCGCTCCAGCGCATGGCCAACCCACTTTGTAATATCGATGCTCAGCTTGAGTCGTCCGTTCTGCGCCAGCATCGCGACTTCCCAGCACGAAACCGGATGTACACCGATCGCGGGTGCGCGCTGAATCCTCCCCCTGGCTCGTCTGGAGAGTTGCGGATCCTCCGTCGCGTACCAGATCCACGCGTGGGTATCCAAAACAATCACGGCGCGCTGTCCCACTTCTCGTCGATCGGCGAGGTCAGATCACCCTGGTAAATGACGCTGCCCTTCAATGGATTCGTCTGCGCGGAGTCCTTGGGCGCGTAGGGACAAATCTCCACGACGGGCCTGCCATGCCGTGTGATCAGCAGCGGCTGGCGAGTCGCGCGCACCTCTTCTAGCAATGTCAGGCAGTGCGCCTTGAATTGAGTTGCGGGAACCGACTTTGGCGCTTTCATGGCACCTCGAGTGGGGCCAAAATATGGCCCATAAATTGTGGACAACTATTCTGAACCATCCCATACTGGGCGCGCAACTCGACGGAAGCGGCGCCTGGAGGTGCTGAGAACACCTGCCGGGCGCCTGACCACAGCCAACCCTACGAGGAAAGCTGACCATAGCTATTGAAGAGTGTACGACGCCCCGGATGGGCAAAGATGCGTCTATTCCCTCGCAGCCCTGCGAAACGCCCGAATCGCGCCGGCTGAAATCCGGGACTTCCGTCCCTACAAACGCTTACTACAAGGCAACGAGCCCGCGCCGATGCCTTCTCTGCACCCAGGTCGTGCACGGCGTTTCTCGCCGCGGGCTCATGGAGTGTCGTGTTCGCCGGGAGCGATCGCCTCTCCGCGTGAGACGACTTGGCTCGCAAATGCGATTGTAGAATCCGTCTAATTTGACAGTTGGCGTTTCTGCAGAAACGTGTGGGAAGATCGGTGCGAGATAAGCCGACGATCGAGCGGACGGAAGTGCTCGCAGCTGCGGCTTGAGAATTCCAAGATTTCACATCGCCTTCGGATGTACGAACTACGCATGTTCGAATCGGAATGACGATGATCCATTCGGACAGCGCCCGCATGTTCGTCGACATCGGAGAGGCCGATCATGTCGAAGCATCGTCGATGGTCACGTTACCATTGCCACGCCGAGTGACCTGTTCCACATTTTGGGGAAACGCGTAGGGCCGTCGCGACGGAATCGGGCGCGCGTGTCAGACTACCCGTCCGATTCTCCGCAGGCGCACGCATGGTCATTCACCTGGTCGATGGCACGTACGAGTTGTTTCGCCATTTCTATGGCTTGCGTCGCTTCAACAAGGGCCAGGACAAGCCGCTCGGCGCGGCCAACGGCGTGTTGCACACGGTGCTGGAGCTGATCGAGCAAGGAGCGACTCACATCGGCGTGGCGACCGACCACGTCATCGAGTCCTTCAGAAACCAGCTCTGGCCCGGCTACAAAACGGGCGACGGCATCGAGCCGGCACTGTGGGCGCAATTTCACCCGCTGGAGCGCGCATTGAAGGCGATGGGCGTGGTGTGCTGGCCGATGGTGGAGCTCGAAGCGGATGACGCGCTCGCCTCGGCGGCGCATCTGGCTGCTCAGGATGCGCGCGTTCAGAAGGTGTGCATCTGGACGCCGGACAAGGATCTCGCGCAATGTGTGCGTGACGAGCGGGTCGTGCAGATGGATCGGAAGAGCAAACAGATGCGCAACGCTCAGGCGGTCCACGAAAAATTCGGCGTGCCGCCGGCGCTGATTCCCGATTTCCTGGCATTGGTCGGCGACGCCGCGGATGGTTATCCGGGTCTCGAAGGCATCGGTAAGGTGAGCGCCGCCCGGATGGTCAACAAATTTGGCGCCATCGAAGAGTTCCCCGCCGGAACGCTGGGTGAGCGACTGGAACTTGCGTTGCTGTTCAAGCGGCTCGCGACGCTGCGCACCGACGCTCGCCTCTTCGACAGCGTCGACGCACTCGAATGGCGCGGGCCGACGCCGGAGTTCGTGGCCTACGCCGACCAGTCAGGCGATGCGCGCCTGTTGGACCGCTGTCGAAAGGCGGCAGCGAAGCTCGCGTCAGCGACCTGAGCTTCCTGCGACATACTGTCGAGCTTCCTTGACTTGCAGGCGCGGCGAATCGGGCGCCGCTATCTCGATCAATTCCGCATAGAACGCCTTCGCCCTGGCGGTATCGCCGATGTTTCGAGCCGACTGAGCAGCGCCCAGCAAACTGTTGAACCGCCGGGGATAGGACTTCAGCGAGCTTTGATAGGCGGCCAACGCTTGGGCGGGTTTGTCCTGCGCGATGTACAAGTCGCCTAGAAGCTCAAAGGCAGGCAGCGTCGGACCCGGCGTCACGGCATGTTTCGGAGTGACGCTCTCCAACTCCGCTGCCTCACGCATGATCTCGATGCTTCGCGCGTTCTGGCCTCGTTCGTACGACGACCAAGCCGTCAGTTCGAGCTGGAGCACTTTGATACTGCGTGCAAACAGCTCTTCGTTGGCCTTGCGAGCGACACCTTCCAACTCCGAGAGCCGCTTGATTGCCATTTGCGCTTCATCGTTCTTCCCGAGGTGCGCGGCGCCGAGGCCATGCGCGAACTGCGCGATGGCTTCTGCCCACATGAAACGATCCCAATCGAGGTAGGCGGGGGTGCGCGGCTGAATCTGCAACGCTTCGTCCCATGCACGCCGCTCCAGTGCAAAGCGCGCTTGTGTGGACGCCAGATGAAATGCGGTCTTGAACGTCGGCTCCATTCGTTGCGTCCGCCGCAGGCGACTCAGTTGCTCGGCGGCCTGTGCGTCCGCGCCCTGCTGCAAATACGCGTACATCAGATATTCGATGGCGTGCGCGAATTCATCCCAAACCAATTCGCCCTTCTCGCCCGCCGGATGCAGCAACGACGCTTCGGCGGCGCGCAGATTTCCTTTGATCGAGCCGTTCCAGTCGCCCAGCCGCGTATAGATATGAGTGGGCATGTGCAACGCATGCGGATTATTCGGCGCGATGGCGTCGTACTTTCGCGTGACGTCCAGCAACTCGCGCTCGCGACCGGGTACATCATTGGCGTGCACCAGATAATGCATGGCGCCTGGATGGTCTGGCTGCTTGTCATAAACCGCTAGCAGAATTTCCGCCGCCTTGTCTGCGTGCTCGCGAGAGCTGCTGCTCGCTGGTGTGGTCGCGAGATGCGAGAGCGCGTAGAACAGTGCCGCTTCGTCATCGCCTGACAACGCCTCGTAGGCTTGCTTTGATGCCGCTTCCCAACGACGAATGCGCACCCAATAATCCGGCGACTCGGGCTGCGTAAAGAATGCCTCGGCCGCGGCAATGAACTGTCGCTCGCGCGGACTCGCCTGCAAGCGCTTCGCTTTCTGCACCTCCTCCCAACCGCGCGCCAGTGCCGCCGCATTCGGCCGCGTCGGCCAGAGCGGCTGAAACAAAGTCATCGCCACGCCCCAATGCGCCATCGCGCACTCTGGCTGGATCTGGATGGTTTTTTCGAAAGCCTCCCGAGCTTGCGGGTAAGTCATGTGATGAAGCAGCGCCATCGCATGATTGAACTGCGCCTGCGCCGGCGCCGAGCACGAGACAGGAAATTCCACTTTCCCGAGCGCGTGACGGTCGTGCTCGGCAGTGAACGCCGGCGCTGCCGCCAGCACGGTAGTCAGCAACGCCAGTTGCACTCTGCTCATGGTCGCACCCATTGCTTCGTGACCGCACCAGCCTGGGCGCACCTCGGCCGAGTTGCAATCGTCCAATCGCTCCGCCCCCGAGACCTGACAAATGCGATCCGTTCGCATTTGACTTGACTAGTGACTGACCGCCAGTCATTATTTGCCGGCATGACACAGCATGACGTCAGTCAGTGGCCCCTGGTCGTCTCCATCATCGACGGTCGCAGGAAAGCAGAGGATCTGCGGGATGTCGCGGCCCGGTGGCGCGACTGGTTGTCATGGAACGAGCCGTTCGCGGCCCTGCAGATTTTTCCAGGCGGCGACACCGCCCTGCTCGCCGAGCGCGACCGGTGGTTGCATTGGTGGCTCGATGGGCAGCGGCGCGCCATCCGTTGCAATGTCATGGGCCTCGCGTCCGTCATCCCTGGCGCCTATTACGAGAAGATGCCTCAAATCAGTACACACTCCCTGTTGGGCGTGCCCGCCGCCACGTTCGGCTCGGTCAGCACCGCATTGTGCTGGCTCGAAGCACGCGCGTTCCGGCCGCACGAGCTCGTGATCAACCGCACGGCGATCGAAGCCAATCTCGCCGGTGTCGCATAGTGACGGCGCCAGCCCGAGCCCGGGGTCGGCCCCGTACCAAGCCAGCGGAGCTGCGTCGTGAAGAGTTGCTGGATGCAGCTCAACAGCTGTTCCTCGAAAAAGGCATCGGCGGCACCAGCATCGACGACATCGTCAGCGCCGCCGACGTCGCCAAAGGCACGTTCTACCTGTACTTTGCCTCCAAGGAAGCCATCCTCACCGCGCTCCAGGAGCGATTCGTCAACGACTTCTGCGCCCGTCTCGACGCCGCCATGGAGAAATGCGGCGCGAATCAATGGCGCGCCCGGTTGCAGGTGTGGGTGAAAACCATCGTCGAGGGCTATCTCGACCAGGTCGCCCTCCACGACGTGATCTTCCATGAAATCGAGCATTACGATCGCAAGGCCATGAGCGACAACCCGGCGATCGATCAGCTCACGAAAATGTTGAGCGAGGGTGCGAAGCACGGCGCGTGGAGCGCGGAGCAGCCCCGCTCCACTGCGATCATGTTGTTCCATGCATTCCACGGCGGCGTCGACGCCGCCATCGCCGACAACCCCAAGGTCAATCGCGCCCGCTTGATCCGCATGCTGACGACGTTCGTCGAGCGCTCGCTCGCCGTGCGTTAAGATGCGCGCCGTCTCCTCGCACACGGTTGTCCCATGAAGCATTGGAAGATCTGGTTGAGCCTGCTGGGTTGCTCGGTCGCGCCGGTCACGATGGCGCAGCAGTTCAGTGTCGCGGTCTACAGCCGGACCGGCACCTGGCATCACGAGTCGATTCTCGAAGCCGTCACCGCGATTCGCGGGCTGGGCAAGCTGCATCACTTCGAGGTGTTCTGGACGGAAGACCCCAATCGCCTGTTCAAGGACGAGATGCTCTCGAAGCATGCCGTCGTCATTTTCGCGAACACCACCGGCGACGTTCTCGACGACGAGCAGCAAGCGATCTTCCAACGCTACATTCGCAACGGCGGCGGCTTCGTCGGCGTGCACAGCGCGGCGGACACCGAGCATGACTGGCCCTGGTACAACAAGATGCTCGGCCATATGTTCGTCCGTCATCCGGCCATCCAGACCGCGACGATCAACGTCGAGAACCGGAATTTCCCGGGCATGGAGCGCTTCGCACCGCGCTTTTTGACCACCGAGGAATGGTACGAATTCGACGCCTCGCGCTCGCCGGGCCTGCATTATCTATTGTCGGTGGACGAGTCGACGTATCAGCCTTCGGAGCAGCGACGCGCGGAAGCGAAGACGGCGCCCTTCCATCCGATCAGCTGGTATCAAACCTATGACGGCGGCCGCGCCTTCTACACGGGGTTGGGACATCTGCCGGCGACCTACGCCGACCAGCAGTTCTTGCACCATCTCTACGGCGGCATCTATTGGGCAGCGACGGGCAAAGGTCTCAAGGCGCCTTGAGCCTGCGAACGCGGATCCCGAGCAACACCAGCGCGCCGCTGATCATCACCACGAGCGCGACGTAGCCGGCGTTCTGCGACTGCGCGTAAGTGATGCTGGAATAAAGCAGATAAGCGCAGGTCGCGACGAACACCAGCGGCAGCAGCGGATACCAGGGCACGCGAAACGGCCGAGGTTTTTCGGGATCTCGGCGCCGTAGCACCAGCAACGCTATGCCGCTCAGCATGAAAAAGAACCAGAACACCGGAGCGGTGAACTCCACCATGGTGGAGAAGCCATCCTTCTCGATCGCACCGAACACGATCAAGGCGAGTGCAATCGCGGCTTGAACGATGAAGCCGACGACGGGTGCGTGACGCTCGCCCTGCCATTGCCCCATGAAGCGCAGCACGGGCCAATCCTGGGCCACCGAGTAGTTGCTGCGCGCACCGACGAGCATGGTGGAGTTCATCGAGGTGAGCGCTGCGATGGCGACGATCACGCCGATCATCTGCCCGCCGACCGGTCCTAAAGCCCGCTCGATCACATCCACGCCGACTGCCTGGCTGGCCTTCAGCTGCTCGAAGCCGAGTCCGTGCAGCACGCCCATCACAAAGATCAGATAAGCCAGCGTGATGACGCCGATTGAAATCACCAGCGTACGTACGACCGAGCGAGGCCCGCCACGCACCTCCGCCGAAACGTACGCCGCCTCGTTCCAGCCGCCAAACGTCAGCAGCACGAACACCATCGCCAGGCCGAAAGCCCCTGAGCCTTCCGAAGCCGACGCGGTAGCGACAGGCGCCGCAGGTTCCAGCGTCATGCCTGCAATTGCGACCAGCAGCACGCCCGTGATCTCGAGCAACGTCAATGCGTTCTGCATTCGCGAGGAGCCGCGCAGCCCGATCAGATTGATGACGGTCAACACCATCACGGCCAGCGCCGCATACATCGCGGAGGAATACGGCCCAAGACTGAATAGCCGAGACAGATAATCGCCGAGAATGAAACCCAGCAAGGCGATCGAGCCGGTGCAAATCACCATGCTGCGCGCCCAGGCAAACAGGAAACTCACATTCCGGCCGTAGGCGCGCGTCAGAAACGTGTAATCGCCACCGGCGCTCGGATACGTCGTGGCCAATTCGGCATAGGTGAGCGCGCCCACTAGCGAAAGCACACCACCCAACACCCACGCCGTGAGCATCGCCGTGGGCGAGCCAGCGATGCCGGCCACGAGCGACGGCGTCTGGAAGATCCCGGCGCCGATCACGATGCCGACCGTAATCATGGTCGCATCGAAGACGCTCAGCGTCGGCGTTGGAACGCCGGGCTCCGGCCAGCGCGTCGTGATCTCCTGCGCGGCTCGATCGCGTTCAAAGGTCGTGCTCATGAGCTAACGACGGGTGCCGATGTAAGTGGAGCTCTTGTCGTTCCGAGTCACGTCCGCCTCGATCCGGTCTCCTGTCAGCTGGCCGACGACACGTGTGTGAACGTCGCCCTCCGAAAACATCATTTCGATGCGATTGCCCCGCATCTCGGCGTTGGTGATTTCCTCCTTGCCCTTGCCGGCGGTGCCGCTGAGCTTCTGGAAAGTCTGTGTGAGCTCCACATCGAAGCTGTCTTTGCCGCCCTGCTGTTTGAACGTCCACTTGCCGGCGACGTCGGCCGGAACGATCCACAGATAAGCGGCGCCATCGGTGGACACCGAGCTCTCATCCGGACGCCAGTCGTCCATGAGGAAGGAATGGGACACCACGCGCGTGCCCGGCCTCATTTTCAAAAGCGTGGGGCGCAGACGCATGTTCAGCTCGGGCAAGAGATACAGCGTGACCACGCTCGCCTTGCTGAAATCCGTCTCGAAGATATCGCCCTGGATCACGTTGACCTTCTCGGTGACGCCTTCGGCGCGCACCATACATTGCGCCAGCTGAGCCATGTCCGGGTTGTATTCGACGCCCACCGCGCGAGCGCCGAACTGCTTGGCCGCCGCGATGGCAATCTTGCCGTCGCCCGCGCCCAGGTCATACACGAGGTCGTTCTTGCCGACTTTGGCCATCTCCAGCATGCGCGTGACCAACGCATCGTTGGTGGGCACCCACACCACGTCCTTGCCGGGTTGCCCGGTGCTGGGCTTGAATGATTTTTCGCACTGGTCCCGCGCGCTTTGCGGACTCGGGGTCGGGTTGCTCTGTGCCTGGACGGTGACTCCACCGATCAACAGCAGTCCCAAGCCGCAGGCGCGCGCCCACGACTGCAAGCGATGTCGCTTCGACACTGGCATGGCTCTCCTCCCCTAGCGAGCTAATTGGATCTAACGCAGCGTTCGATAAGAAAGTTCACCGACAGTCACGTCAACGATCGACCATTGTGGCGCACGGATTGCGCATCCGTCGGCAGCTCACGCTCTCAGTACTTTGCGCAGCCCGGGCAAAACCAGGAACCGACCAGGCACACAGGCGTCCTTGTACGCCAGCCCTCAGCCCTTCCGGTCCTGGGAGATCTGTATGCCCGCCCTCACCGTCAATGGCAAATCCCATTCCGTGGATGTTGCCCCCGACACACCACTGTTATGGGCCCTCCGAGATGTCATAGGACTCACCGGCACAAAGTTCGGCTGTGGAGTTGCCGCCTGCGGAGCGTGCACGGTGCACGTCGACGGTCAGCCGACGCGCTCGTGCGTCACTCCAGTTCAGGCAGTGGCGGGCAAGAAGATCGTGACGATCGAGGCCATCGAGCAGGATCCGGTCGGCCGGCGGGTGCAGGCGGCCTGGCGTGACCTGGACGTGGTTCAGTGTGGCTACTGCCAGTCGGGACAGATCATGGCGGCCACCGCCTTGCTCACCGCCAAGCCCCGCCCCTCCGATGCGGACCTCGATGCAGCCATGACCGGCAATATTTGCCGCTGCGGCACCTATGGACGGATTCGTGCAGCCATCAAGCGTGCGGCGGAGAAAACAACATGAACGAGCAATTGACGGCGTCACGCCGCAAGTTTCTGCAAGCCGGCGGCGGCCTGCTGCTCGGCTTCACGTTACCGGGCTTCGGCGCAGAAACACCGAAACGTAACGAGAAGCCGCCGGAAGCCGCGGTCGGACATGCGACTCGAAACATGACGCAGGAGTCCTCG
Organism: Steroidobacter sp.; assembly: GCF_036402275.1. Taxonomy (NCBI): domain Bacteria; kingdom Pseudomonadati; phylum Pseudomonadota; class Gammaproteobacteria; order Steroidobacterales; family Steroidobacteraceae; genus Steroidobacter; species Steroidobacter sp. The sequence continues at coordinate 47,989 of NZ_DASWTF010000053.1, forward strand.
GGACTTGCGCCGAACGCGTTCATTCGTATCGATCGCGCCGGTGAGGTCACGCTCATCATTCATAAAGTGGAAATGGGCCAAGGCACGTTCACTTCCTTGCCGATGCTGCTGGCCGAAGAGCTCGAAGTCGATCTGGCAAAGGTGAAGCTCGAACAGGCTCCGGCCGACAACAAACGTTATGGCGATCCATTGCTGGGCGGTCAGGTGACAGGCGGCAGTACCTCGATACGGGCCACCTGGAAGCCGCTGCGACAAGCGGGCGCGACCGCGCGAACCATGCTGGTCACGGCAGCGGCGCAACAATGGAAGGTCGATCCGTCCACATGCGTGGCTCGCAATGGCGTGATCACGCATCAAGCAAGCGGCCGCGCCCTCAACTACGGCGACGTCGTGGATGCCGCGGCGAAGCTGCCGGCGCCCAAGGAAGTCGCGCTCAAACAACCCAAGGACTTCAAACTCATCGGCAAGCCCCTCAAACGTCTCGACTCGGCCGACAAGGTCAATGGCCGCACTGTCTTCGGCATCGATGTGAGATTGCCGAACATGAGCGTCGCGAGCGTGGCCATCTCGCCCGTGCCTGGCGGCAAGTTGCAATCGGCCGATGACAAGAAGGCGCTCGCCGTCAAAGGCGTGCGACAGGTCATCAAGCTCGACCACGCGGTGGCGGTGCTCGCCGATCACATGGGCGCTGCCAAACAGGGACTCGCGGCAGCGGCGCCGACATGGAACGATGGCAGCAACGCGACCATGACTACGCAGAGTCTGGTTGCAGGGCTGCGCACCGCCTCGGACAAACAAGGCGCGGTGGCTCGTAACGATGGCAAAGCGCTCGACGCGATCGCCCGCGCGCCTCGCAAGATCGAGGCTGTTTATGAGATGCCCTATCTCGCGCACGCCACCATGGAGCCGATGAATTGCACCGTCGATCTGCGCGGCGGCATGTGCGAGTTGTGGGTGGGCACGCAAGTGCCCGCGTTGGCGCAAGGCATCGCGGCGAAGCTCACCGGTTTGCCACTGGATAAAGTGCGAGTTCACAACCATTACCTGGGCGGCGGCTTCGGTCGACGGCTCGAAGTGGACTTCGTCGGCCTCGCGGTGGAATTCGCCAAACAGGCGCGCGGCCCGGTGAAATTCATCTATTCGCGCGAGGAAGACATCCAGCACGACATGTACCGGCCCTATTATCTCGATCGGATCTCGGCGGGGCTCGACGAGAAATCCAATCCGGTGGCCTGGTTCCATCGCATCACCGGCTCCTCCATCATGGCCCGCTTCGCGCCCGCGGCCGTGCAGAATGGCATCGACGGCGATGCCATCGAAGGCGCCAAAGACCAACCTTATGCAATCCCCAACGTGCGCGTGGAGTACGTGCGCCATGAGTCGCCGGTGGCGACCGCGTTCTGGCGCGGCGTGGGTGCGACTCACAACATCTGGGTCGTTGAAAGTTTCATCGACGAACTGGCGGCCGCGGCCAAGCAGGATCCGCTCGCTTATCGACAGCGGCTGTTGCAGAACACTCCTCGGATGCGCACCGTGCTCGATCTCGCGGCGGAAAAAGCTGGATGGTCGCGGCCCCTTCGCGCCATGGAAGGCAAGCGCGTGGGCCGAGGTATCTCCGTGCAGTTTGCCTTCGGTAGTTACATGAGCCAGGTGGCGGAAGTTTCAGTCGGACCGGACGGCGAGGTTCGGGTCCATCGCGTGGTGTGCGCTCTCGACTGCGGGCAGGTGGTCAATCCGGACACCGTGGTCGCGCAGATCGAAAGCGGCGTGAACTTCGGCCTCACCGCCGCCCTGTGGAACGAAATCACCTTCGACAAGGGCCGCGTGCAGCAGAACAACTTCACCGACTATCGCATGATGCGGATCAACGAGGCGCCGGTTATCGAAGTGCACATCGTCAAGAGCAGCGATGCTCCCGGCGGCATCGGCGAGCCCGGCACATCGGCCATCGCGCCGGCGTTGACCAACGCGATCTTCGCCGCGACCGGCAAGCGGCTCCGCAAGTTGCCCGTGACGGCGACGTCGCTGAAGGCTTAATGGCCTTCAGTCCATGCTCGTGAAAACAGACGGCGCGCGTTGCCTTGGTAGATCTTGTCGATTACGTCACGAGGCAACGATAGTCCGCGGAATGCCGTGGCGAACTCCGTCGATTGCATCGTGTCTGCACTGGTGAGGAAACGCCAGTCATCGAGCCAGGTATCGTGCGCCTGAGCGGCGCAGGCGCTGTCTTCCTGCGGCCCCTGGCACGCGATGTCAGTCGCGTACAGAATCCGATCCTGGAATTCGAGAAAGAAACGTCGCACCTTGTCGCGATCCAGACTGGCCTGCAGCTGCACGTGCGGCAGGCGGGCTGCGAGGTCCACCGAGGCGTTCGGGTAGCGCCGGAGGAAATCCGCCACGCGATCGAGGTTCCATTCGAGCGAGGCCAGGTGGACGCCGACGAAGCGCAGCTTCGGATGGCGATCGAGCATGCGATCGCGCGCGGCGATCTGCTGCTCGTAGGTCGGCCATTCCGAATGCGAGAACATGTGGTAGTGCGGATGGGCGGTGAAATATTCGCGATCGCCGCGAATGGTCATCTCGGGAATCGGAAGCCAGGCATTACGCGGCTCGCCCAGGTGGCCGAGGACGACGACGCCTCGCTTTTCGAGCATCCCAAAGATGGGCGTGAAGCGAGGATCATCGATCATCACCGCGCGACCATCGCCGTCACGCTGCTGCATGCCGATGTCCTTCCACACCTTCACGGCTACCGCGCCTGCATCGAGTGCGCCAGCCAACTGCCTCTCCACCTTGCGCTCCCAGCCCGGCTGTTCGCTGCCACCGGCATCGAAGGTCGTAGCGAACGCCACACGATGCGGGTGCGCGCGAACGAACGCCAAGGCATCGCTCCGCTGCTGAGCGAGTGGCGGGAAGTCGGCGTAGTTCACGTTGATCGTCAGCAGCCGGATGTTGTCCTCGGCGGCGCGTGACATGAACGTCGGCAGGGTTCCGTGCAAATGGACGTGAGCGTCGATCTTCTCGACGCGGACGAAATCGTCACTTCGATAGGGAGGTTGTTCGGCGCTGAGGGCTGCCGTCGGCATGGCCATGCCGAGGACGCTTACCGCAGCCCAAAGCTGCGCTGATCTCAAGCTGCCGAGCATTGCTCTCTCAGGGTATTCAAAGCCGTGTCATCGAGCGGCTGACCCGCGAGTTGTGCCGCATACAGCGCCGCGCCGAATTCAGGCGAGTACAAGGGCGATCGATACTCGAACCCGAGATTCGCATGCTCGAGCGCGGAACGGAATGCATCGCAGGTGAGTGCGGCTCCATTGAACACGCCGCCACTGTGAGACACCGGAATGCTCGTGCCGGAAGGAATCGACAACGAGCGTCGGACCGCGGCCACGCAGTCGACCAGCTCTCTTGCCGCCCTCTCGAAAATTGCGGCCGCCTGCGTATCGCCTGCTTTCGCTGCCTCGTGAACCAGCACAGCGAACTGGGCGAACACGCTACGCACGCTGCCCGACTCGCCGTAGATTCGAGCGCACAGATCGAGATCGATGGAGATGCCGAAGCGAGCACGCACGAGCTCATACAACGGGCCTCGCTGCGTGCGCCCATCGCTCATGCGCGAGAACAGATTCAATCCCTCGCGGGCGATCCAATACGCAGAGCCTTCATCGCCGATGATCTCGCCCCAGCCCCCTGCCCGCGCCTCGCGCCCGGCGTATTGGCCGTAGGCGATGGAGCCCGTGCCTGCGATCACGCTGATGCCATTCTTGCATCCCAGTGAGCCGGCCCAGCTGCACACCGTATCGTTGCCGCAGCGATAGCGCGTCGCATCGAGCAAGGAGGATGGCATGGCATCCATGGCAGGCGTCGTCGCGCTGTCCTCGCCGTACGAGGGCAAGCCGACGAAAGCAAATGTCACATTCGCAGGCGCACAGGCTGCTTTCGCCAACGTCGTGCCGATGCCGCCAATCAACAGTTCCGTGGCTCGCGCGAAGCCTTCGGACAAGTGGCTGACGCTGGGACCGACATGCCGGGCGCGAATGCGGCCGGCGATATCGATCAAAGCATACGCAGTCTTGGTGCCGCCGCCGTCAACGCCGAGGAACATGATCGCGCAGCCCCGGCCAAGGATGGATGTTCACTCCCTGAACCACTCGATTGACCACGCCTGCGGCGTTCGGACGGTCGGGGGTCAAGCCAAGCGCGAGTGACTGCAGCAGCGCATAGGTCTGGCCGACGACGATGTGCACGAGTGCGAGCTCGAGGTCGCCAGCATCGCGCATGCCTTCATAGATCAAGTTGTCGCCCTCCGGCAGGCCTTCCTGCCTCGCACCGAGCGCCAGGATAGCGCCAGCGCGCCCGTCACGCCGCAACTCGGCGAGTAGCTCCAGATCATAAGCGCGCGTGTAGGCGTCGTTCGAGAGCATCACCACCGCGAGCGTCCGGTCGTTGATCACCGTCTTGGGGCCATGCCGGAAGCCGAGCGTCGATTCCGCAAGCGCCACGACTCGTCCGTCGGTCAGCTCCAGCAGCTTGAGCGCGGCCTCCGATGCCAGACCTCGCAGCTCATTGCTTCCGAGATACACCACACGCTGAAACTCGCGCCCCACCAGGCGCTGAGCCAGCGGCCATGCTTGCATCAACACAGTGTTCGCACAAGCGGCCACGGCCTGGACACCTTCCGGACGCACCACGCCGAAGGCCAGCGCGGCGGTCAGCAGCATGGAAGTGAAGCTCGAGGTCATTGCGAAGCTTCGATCGTGAGTCACTTCCGGCAGCACGATGGAGACCGCGCTTCGTAATCCCGGCGCACGCCTGGCAAGCTCACCCTCTACGTTGCACGTGATGATCAAATGATGGACGTCGCCCAACGCGCGCTCCGCAAAATCCACCGCGGCCACGCTCTCCGGGCTGTTGCCCGAACGCGCGAAGGAAACCAGCAACGTAGGCACTTCACGCTGCAATCGCAGATGCGGCCCGCTGACGAGGTCCGTCGTGGCAATGGATTCGACGCGACGATGCAACTTCGCGGACAACGCCGGCACGAGACAATCGCCAATGAACGAGGACGTACCCGCGCCGCTCAGCACGATCCGCAAATCGCCCTTCGCCAGCAGCGGCGCCAGAAAACGATCGAGCTGCGCGCGGTGCGCAGCCACCAGCCGCTCGATCTGCGGCCATACGGACGGCTGCTGCGCGATTTCGCGTGCCGTCCATTCGGCGCCGCGGGCTTGCAACTCTGCGTGCCCGACGCCGGGAAAATCAGTCGCCATTGACCTTTACTCCTGGGGACCTGGTACGCCGCATGCGCGCATATAAGGACGCAGCGCCACGGCGATACCTTCATTGAGCAACTCGTCGACGTTGGCCTGCAGGCGGCCGTCTCGAACTGCCTCGTATTGATGGGGCATGAACTGGCTCAACAGCGTGAGCGGCAGCGAGACATTGCGCAGTCTCGAAAGCAACGACTCATACGCTCGTTTCACTCGCGGATGCGGCCAGTAATAACGGATGCGATCGCTCAGACTGAACTGTAGATCGAGCGTTTCGCGGTCGCTGTCGTGATAGTAGTTGCGCCAGTAGCGCGGATCGCTGCGCATGACTTCGATAGCGGTGGTACGCAGATCTTCCTGCGCGGCTCCACCGGGCAGTTCGTGCGCGACGGCAGCCAGCGCCCACAGCGTCTCGCGCAGTGCATACGTTGCACCTGGGCCCACTTTCAGGATGGCGAAGTGATCGCGCACCAGCGCCTGAAGGTTCGGCGCGGTCTGATAGTCCGTCGAGTGCGCCTCGAAGATGAATTGGCTGTCGCGCGAGATGAACGTGCTCAGAGCCTGCGCCTTGTGAGGTCGATAGTCGATCACCTTGTGATGATCGAACTCGACGCCCGGCTGGACCACGAGCGCGATGACTCGCGACCACGCACTGTCCAGGCCGATATCGGCAAACGCCGATTGATGAGCCTGGATTGTTGCGCGGGCCGCGTCCGGGCTCGTGACTGCCAGCTCTCCGAGCGACTCCGTCGCCCCACCGGGCACGGGCACTTCCGTGCCGATGACATAGACCGGCGGCTCGCCCCCCACCTCACGCCATGTATTCTCAGCAACGGCGCACAGGCGCGCGGCTCGACGGGCAATGAGCGCTTCGGGCAGAGGGTGCGGATCGCCACCACAGGCCATGGAACAATCGAGATGAATCTTCCGGAAGCCGGCGGCGACATACTGCCGAATCATCTCGGCGGACTTCGCCAGCGCCACATCGGCAGGCTCATGCTGCCAGGCATTGGGCCCGAGATGATCGCCGCCCAGCCACAACTTTTCCTCACCGAAACCCGCGTCACGCGCGATCTGGAGCACGAAGCGACGGAAGTCCGCAGGCGTCATCCCTGTATAACCGCCGAATTGATTCACCTGATTCGACGTGGCCTCCACGAGCAGCGGCGCATCGCAGGCAGCCGCCTCTCGCATGGCGCTTTCAATAACCCGCGGATGCGCCGAGCACAAGGAGTAAACACCGGCCTGCTCTCCCCGCTTGTGTCGCGCCACGATATCGAGCAACGTTTTCATCGCTGCGACGACTCCTCGGGCTGGACGGCAAGCAGCAGCGCCGCGGTCAAGGCCAGCGCGATGCCGGCGATCTTGTAAGGCCCGGGCATCGCGCCTGCGAGCAACAGCGACAACAGCGCGGTCAACAACGGCGCGCCGGCATTCACTAGCGGAGACACGATGATGGCCTTGCCGTAACGGAATGCGAACACGAGTGTGAGCGCACCAACAGCGTTCAACAGCTGAATGGCCGCGGCCAGGCCGGGCCCGTCCAGGGAATAATTGATGGGCTGCGAGAAATCCGTCATGGCCAGCGCCACGGGACTCAACAGCAGACCGCTCAACATCATGTAGAAGAAGATGCTCGCGGCATCCATGCTGGCGTTGGCCAGTTTGATCACATACGCCTGCACACCCCACGCCGCCAGAATGAGCAGCGCCATGGCGAACCAGCCGCCGTAGCCCGTGGGCTCACCGCCGGCGCGATAGTCAAACAGTGGCAGCGACAGCAGTGCGAGCAAGATACCCAGCACGCCTAGCGTGCCAGTGCGTTCTCTCAACAGCGCGAACGACAGGCCGATCGTCAATGCCGGAGACAGAGAGATGATCGGAAAGATGAGATACGGCGGCCCGATGCGTACCGCATGAAACAACAGCAGCTGCCCGCCCGCGCCCAGCAAGCCGATGCTCAGCCCCAAGGCGATCGAGCGACGATCCCGCTGCAACGGTTGGCCGCTGCGGCTCAGGACGAAAATCGCGGGCGGGATCATCGTCAGCGACCAGACGACGTAGTTCAAGGTTTCGGGCACGCCGTTGGCGCTCGGCAGTCCGGCCAAAGCGCCCCACACCCCCCAGAGGAGTAGCGTGGTCACGGCGTAAAGCAACCATGCCTTCATTGCGCGGACCCAGACTGAGCCGCATCGAGGACCGAGCGCCCGTTGGCGCTGGTCGCCAGCTGACGGATGCGGAATACGCGAGCTTCGTGACTCTGCACTTCGGCAGTGAACGGAATGTCGTACGTGCCGAGATCTTGATGCCGCCAGAGGTCACGGATGCTGTAGCGATCCATGGGCGCTTGCAGATCGGCGCGCGGGCTGAACGTCATGGTCGCCGTGGCGGCGCCTCGGTTGAGCAACAGCACCGCATGGCTGCCATCCGCCAGCTCCTTGGCGAACACTTCCAGATCGCCGTCGTCACGCACTTTGCGAGCGACGTTGCCGGCGGGATCCTGGTTGAGCGCAATGATTTCCTTGTTGGTGAGTGTCTCCAACGAGAAGGCGTCGAGCTTGCGCACGTCCGCGCCCACCAGCATGGGCGATGACACCATGGCCCACAGGCTGAAGTGCGTTCGATATTCCGTGTTGGATGCGCCAGTGCCGACCAGCTGTTTGCTCTTGCCGTCGAGGCCGACGATCAGCATGTCATAGTCGTTCCAGTGTCCGGGGCCGGAGTACTTCTCGAGGCCCACGCCGCGATCCAGCTGATCGAGCACGTCGAAGTAATATTGCTCGCGGTTGCCGGGATAGTTGAAATCATCGGAGATGTCCTGGCCGATGCGCCAGTGATTGACGCCGAGATCGGCCGCCCACTCCCAGATGTCGCCCCAGCCGCAATGACAGGCATGCAGCACGATGCCGCGCTTCTGCGCCATCAGCGCGTTCGACATGGTACGGAAGATCTTCTGCAGCTCCTCCTTGGGCGCTTCACGATGCGAGCAGCAGCTGTCGTACTTCAGATGATCCACGCCCCAGCTGGCCAACATCCGTGCATCCTCTGCTTCGTGACCTTCACTGCCGGTGTAGCCCGCGCAGGTGGTCTGTCCCGGCCCCGAGTACATGCCGAGCTTCATGCCCTTCTGATGCGCGTAGTCAGCGAGATAGCTGATGCCGCGTGGAAATTTCTTCGGATCGTATTCGAGCGGATGATCCCGCCGCTGACCCTTGTAACGCTGCCAGCCGTCATCCAGATTCACAAATATATAACCGGCATCGCGCATGCCGTTCGCGACCAGGGCGTCGATGGTCTCGATGACCAACTGCTCATTGATGTCATCGCCGAAGTTGTTCCAGCTGCTCCACCCCACCGGCGGCGTCTGCGCCAGGCCGTTGCTGCGTGGGGCCGGCTGTGCCGCCGGCGATGCCGAAGCAAACGCCAGCGAGCTGACGGCGAGCAGCCATGCCAAGACGACGGGGCGACGCTGCGAATGATCGATCACGATAGCTCCTCTTTAGAATTTGGCGCTGGCGCCCAGCAGGTACGAGCGGCCCCAGGTCTCGAAGCCACCCTCGTTGCTCAGCATGTCGCTGCGGCCATCGAGATAGGAGACGTAGTACTCATCGAGCAGGTTGCGGCCTTCCAGCGACACGCTCACTGCTTCGGTGATCTTGTAAGCCACCGAGGCGGTCACCCACGTGATGGGCTCGGCCTTTTGCGACATGTCGGCCACCGCGTCGCTGAGCTCGGTGTACTCGCCGCTGTAGTCAGCCGCGAGCTGGGCATCCCAACGATCGTTCTCGAACAACAGCGCCACCGAATAGGCGGATTCGGAAACATTCTCGAGCGGCCCCACGTGCACACCGCCGACATAAGATTTGGTATCGGTGTACGTGTAGTTGGCGCGCACGCCGAAGCCATTGTCAAAGAAGTGCTGCAATCCCAGCTCGACGCCGAGCACCTTTGCCTTGTCGCCATTGATGGGGCGGCTGATGTCGTAGAGCACGGGCGCTTCGCCCGCCCCACCGATGTTGCCCACCACGCCGATGTCGACGTTCTCTTCCAGCTGCGTCGTGATGAAGCCGCTGATGTCTTTCCAGAACAGCGCGCCGCTCAACACCGACTTGTCGGCGAAGTACCATTCGGCCGACAGATCCGCTTGATCCGCCTCCACCGGCTGCAGATTGGCGTTGCCGTCGTAGATGACCGCATAGGTGCGATCCAACGTGTTGTCGATGCGGGTCGGCGCGAGTTGATTGAGCGAAGGTCGCGCCATCACTTTGGCCGCGGCCACACGCAGCAACAGATCGTCACGCAGCCAGTAACCGACGTTGAGCGATGGCAGGAATTTGTCGTAACTGCCCTTCTGGGTCAGCGGCTCGGCCGGGCTGTAGGTGACATCGGGGCTCGACGTGGGGATCTCCGGCGTCGGATCGTTGACGAACACGATGCTGTCGACGGCGGTCCTGGCGGTCGTATCGGTCGACACCCAGCGCACGCCGGCGCTCGCGAACCATGCATCGCCCCGGAAGTTCGCATTCAAGTACAGCGCGATCGTTTCCTCTTCCACGTCGTACGACTGGACAGGATTGAACGCCGCCGCGGTACGCGAGGCATCGTAGACTTCGCCGGTCGGATCGCCGTGCTCATCGAGAATCGGCTGCCCGTCGAGCGCTCGCAGCGCATTCAGATAGGCGTTCGCGTCGAATGAAACGAAGCGACGTGGAAAGTTGCCACCGGCATTGCGCATGAAGTTCGGCAGCGACACGGGGCGAACCACGTTGGCGCCGAGGCTTTCGAAAGTCGTGTCGTACATGTTGCAGTACTGGCACGAGCCGCCGTTGGTGTCGTTCTCGAAAGTATTGCGCACCTTGGTGCGCTCGGTGCCGGCGGCGCCGAACTGCAGCGATTGCAGAGTCGCGAAGTCGAGCTGCATGTCACCGGCCACGGAGAAACCGGTGACTTCGTCGGTCACATCCGTACCCGACAGTCCGATGTAATGCAGACCGTAATCGGCGTTGCCGAGCGCGCCGGCGCCCAGGGCCGTCGCAAGGTCACGCCCGTCTTCGAGCGTGACGCTGATGTTCGGCATGCCGCCGCGATTCATATCGACGCGGCCGGTATGACTGCCCGCGATGCCCGAGACCATCCAGGTGTTCTTGCCGCCGGAATCCCGCTCCGCTTTCGAACGGTACGCATCGAACGTGAACTTCAAGCTGTCGGTCGTCTCCCAGACCGCATTCCAGCCGATCTGCGTGGTGTCCACCACACGATGCTCGCTGATCGTGGAAATCTCCGGCACCAGCTCCGCGATGCTCATGCCCGTAACCCAGTGATCGCGAATGCTTACGTCGCTCCAGCGATGCAACCCCGCATCCTCATCGAGGATGGAATCCTCGACGTAGTACGACTGGTGATAGCCGATCGTCGGCGCGTCGAGGCGCGTCAACATGCCGTCCACCGCCATCTGGAAGCTGTCGTTGACCTGCCATTGCCACACGGCGGTGACGCCGCTGCGCTTTCTGTCCTGGATGCGCGTGCCGAAACTGGTACAGCACAGTCCCAGCAGCTCGGTCTCGGTATCGGAAATCACGCCGTCGCCGTTGGCGTCGAACTCGCCCGGCGAGTCCGACGTGATATAGAACTCGTGCACGGCGTCCGAGCGCACCTCGGTGTCCTGATACACGGCGGTGAGCATGACGCCCATGGTGTCCTCGGCGAAGGTGTCGCTGAGAACGGCGCTGACTTTGTAGCCTGTATTTTCGGAAAGATCGTTGTAGTCGCCTTCGACGGACAGCGACGTGCGCAGGCCAGGCCGATCCAGCGGCCGCGCCGAGCTCAGATTGATCAAGCCGCCAATGCTGCCTTCGAGGTTCACGGCGTTGGCCGACTTGAAAACATCCGCGCCGGAGATCACCTCGGACGGCAACACGTCGAACGCAAACTCTCGTCCATCGCCATCGGTCGCGAGGATGCGGCCGTTCAACGTCACGATGCTGAACTCGGGACCGAGACCGCGGACGTTGACGTACTGCCCTTCACCACCGCGGGTTCGTTGCAGCGTGATGCCGGTGATGTGAGACAGAGAGTCGGCGACGTTGTCGTCCGGAAATCTTCCCAGATCCTCGGCGACGATCGAGTCCTGCACGACTTGTGCTTCACGCTTGCGACCGAGGGACTGAGCGAGCGCAGCTCGCGTTCCGGTCACCACGATCTCTTCGAGCTGCCCTGTCGAGGGCTCCTCGTTCGTATCTTGAGCCAGCGCCGAAGCGCCGAGCGTGACGCCGAGGACGGCAAGAGAGACGGCTTTATATGTGTAAGACATTGGACATCCCCGCAGGCTTTTTGGCCAGGCGCGGTCATCCTATGCGACGGAAATCGAAAGTACAAGAAACTTTCGTTTACTTTCGTTTTCGATTGGAACGCAAGAATAGATGGGTTATGCTTTCACTCGGATTGAAACGAAAGTAGAACCGCAACCATGGCCAAGCTCAAAAACAGCCCTCGCGCCGGCCACGGCGCAGTGTCGATGGAAGAGCGCCGGCGACGCATTCGCTCGCTCATCGAAACCAATACCCAAGGAACTGTGGCCGAGCTCGCCGAGAATTTCGGCGTTTCCGCTGTCACCATTCGTACGGATCTGTCGGCGCTCGAACAGATGGGCGTCGTCGTGCGCACGCATGGCGGCGCATTGCCACGGGGCGACAGCGACGAGCTGCCGATCAACGTCAAACAGACATTGCATCGCGCGGAGAAAGTGAGAATCGCCGCGGCGGCGGCTGAAATGATTCGCGATGGCGAAACCGTGATCCTGGACTCCGGCACCACCACCGCCGAAATCGCCAAGCAGATCCGGACGCTGAAACTCGCATCCATCAACGTCATCACGAACGCGCTCAACATCGCCGTGCTGCTCGCGAACTCATCGCACGTGAACGTGATCATTCCCGGCGGCGTACTGCGCCAGAAGTCTTTTTCTCTTTCGGGCCCGCAAGCCGAGCAGGCGCTGAGCACGTTGCACGCGGACGTATTGTTTCTAGGCGTGGACAGCCTCGATCCGCAGATCGGCTTGATGACGCCGTACGTGCTGGAAGCTCAGTTGAACGCGCAGATGATCCGCATCTCGCAGCGCGTCGTCGCCGTCACGGATTCGTCCAAGCTGTTGCGACGGAATCTGTCGGTGATTGCGCCGGTGGATCAGATGGATGTATTGATCACTGACAGCGCCGCGGATCCTGCGTGCATCGAGGCCATCCGAGCGCAAGGCGTCGACGTACGCCTGGTGTGATCGAATCAGGTCCGATCAAAACAGCTGCACGATCCCAAACACGATCAGCACTGGGATCGCGATCATCAGTGCCACCAGCAGCGCCAGCAGCAGGAAGAAGCCCACCACGAACAGGCGACTACCGCGTCGACTGCCGACCGGATCCAACTGATATCGCGCCAGCAGCGCCAGATTGCGGCTGTTCGCTTTGAAAGCGGCGTCGAACAGATCGCCCGCGAACGGAATGGCGCCGATGAGCGTCTCGATCATCACATTGCTCATCATGCGGATCAGGACGCTGCGCGGCGCGCCCATGCTCCGCGCTTCATTGATGATGTAAGCGGAGATCAGCGCACCCACCGCGTCACCGACGCCAGGCACGAGACCGATGAGCGCGTCGATGCCGATGCGAAACCCGCCGGGCAGCGGGATGGAGTTGTCCATCAGCCAGGCGATCGTGCGCAGACGGCGGGTACGCTCGGCGCTGTCGGCGCTGCCGTTGGGATGGATCACGGTGCCGGTGACGGTTCTCATCCCTGTTGGAACGCGCTCCGCTTGTCTTGGTTCCGAGCCCGGCTAAGCCGCCGCGGCATCATCCTTCGTTTCGGGCGCGGCCGGCGCGAGCGACAGCGCTTCGGTTGGCTGCACGCGGCCGTTGAGCTTGATGTTCAGGCGCAGCTCGTTCGCGGAATCGGCGTTCTTGATGGCTTCGTCGAAGGTGATCGCCCCTTCGTTGTACAGCTCGAACAGCGAGGCGTCGAAGGTGCGCATGCCCAGTTCCTGAGACTTGGCCATGATGGCTTTGATCTCGTGGAATTCGCCTTTGAGCAGTTTGTCCGAGACGATCGGCGTGTTCAGCAGAATCTCCACCGCCGCGCGACGCCCCTTGCCATCGGCGGTGCGCACCAGGCGCTGAGAAATGATCGCCCGCAGATTGCTGGAAAGATCCATCAGCAGTTGTTTGCGCCGGTCCTCGGAGAAGAAGTTGATGATGCGATCGAGCGTCTGATTGGCGCTGTTCGAGTGCAGCGTGCCGAGGCACAGATGCCCGGTCTCCGCGAACGTGATGGCGTGCTCCATCGTTTCCGTATCGCGGATTTCGCCGATCAGAATCACGTCCGGCGCCTGCCGCAGCGTGTTCTTGAGCGCGTTGTGCCAGGAGTGCGTATCGATGCCGACTTCGCGATGCGTAATCAGCGACTGCCGCGACTGATGCACGAACTCCACCGGATCTTCGACCGTGACGATGTGGCCGGCGGAGGTGCGATTGCGATGATCGATCATCGCCGCAAGCGACGTGGACTTGCCCGAGCCCGTCGCGCCCACCACCAGCACCAGGCCGCGCTTGGTCATGATGATGTCCTTGAGCGTGTCGGGCAGGCCGAGCTTGGCCAGATCAGGAATGTCGTTGGCGATGGTGCGGATCACCATGCCCACGTTCTGCTGTTGAACGAATACGTTGACGCGAAAGCGAGCCACGCCAGGCACGGAGATGGCGAAGTTGCATTCCAGATCGCGGGCGAACTCTTCGCGCTGGCGCTCGTTCATCAACGAGTGCGCCAGGGCCCGCGTCACTTCGCCGGTGAGCTTCTGCTGCGTCATGGGCTTCATCGCGCCCTGCAGCTTCATGGACGGCGGAAAGTCCTTGGAGACGAACAGATCCGAGCCGCCCGCCTGGCTCATGGCCGTCAACAGCTTGACGATGTACGACTTGGCTTGTTCTTCCGTCAGCGCGCCCATCGGTCTTTCCTGCCTGCATCCTTCGCAAACGCCGGATGCTAGCCAACTGGCGCGGAAAAAGATGACGGATGGTTCTCGTTATCCGGCCGCGAGGGGCGCCCTCGCGGCCGGCAATCTCGAATGAGATGCGACGGGACGATTACGACGGCTTGGCTTGCGAGGGCTGAGCGCCGCCGCGCGCGCGAGTCAGCGAGCCGAGCAGGCCCCAGTTGTGCAACGACTGCAGATGGAAATGCAGCAACGGCAGCCAGCCGCGTTTGTGCAGCTCGAGCACCTGCGAGTCTTCCAGCACGCGCAGGCGCTCCGGATTGATCAGCCGGAATCCACGCAAGGTGAACGTCTGACCGGCGCCGAGATCGGCGCGAGCCATGCGATCTTCCAGCATGTTGTTCTTGTCCAGCCACTCGCCGAAACGGCGCGTGTCCACATAGTGCTGCTGGAAGGTCTCGTTGAACTGCAGCGCGCGCTGCAAGGCTTCAGTCGGCTTGCCGTCGGCGAACAGCGGTCGCGAGGACGTGGCTTCGTAACAGTCCGCGCCCTCGTCGATGCACAACACCAGGCGCTGAGTCTCCGGCACCTCGGAGAAGATGAACGGATAACGACGAACATACGCCGGGATATAGCAGTCCTCACGCCAGGCGCCCTGCGCGTCCACGAACAGATTCTCGTGTTCACGCAAACCCACGACAGCGAACGGCACGGTCGGCGTGCTAGTCGAGAACACGATCGGATAGGTGCGCGCGGCATACGCCATCTCGGTCGACGTGAGCGGCAGCGCATTGGTGCCGGCGGCAAAAAGGAAATCGCTCTGCGGCTTCAGCCCGGCTGCCGCATGACGCTGCGGCTCGAGGGGCATCGGGTTCTTATAGAACATCGGCAGAGGAGCAGGCCCGGCGGCGGGCGCGGCAGCGGCGTCAGTCATGTGCGTTCCGTTTCGTTGAAGGCGCGCGATTTTGTCACCGCAACCCCGCGCGCGGCAACGCTAAATTGTTGACGGTGGCGTCGTCGTTCCAGCCACGCCGGAACTGTGCTCCACGTCATGGACACGCGCTTCTGAAGCGAGCCTCCGCCCATCGGGAGTCGCGAACTGCCGATATTCATAGTCTCGCGCTGTCATGGCCGAGAAATTGTCAGACATGAAACCCGGCTCGCGTCGAAGCCCGGTAAATTCAGGCTATGACAACGTTGCAATGAGGAGTTGCAAACTGCCGCGGACTGGATCATCTTATGGCGAAGAATGATAGCGTTATCAGGTGGGGGACCGATCGTGTCGTACAGGATGGAACGACTCAACAAGCACCGCGAATTGACAGCGATGTCAGGACTGGTCGTCGTCGTCTCCTGCCCTACCTCTTATCAGGGCCCATATCGGGGCCCATGCAATCGTGCCGATATTTTCCGGTCGACCGACGCGTTCGGTCGACCCGCAGCCAGCTGTCGCTTCCGCGCCAGTCCTCATCGCAGCCACTGAGGACAGGCATCGTGGGCGCAGCTACATACGGCGATGGTAGCGGTATCGGCCGCGCTCGCCCGCGTAGAACTTTGGAGCAGCTTTTAGCAGTGCATTGATCGACGTCCGCTAATCAGGGGGAATCGTGATGATGAGACAGAACAGGCTCGCGGTAGCTATTGCCGCGGCGCTGGCCTCGGTTGCGCCTTTGCAAGGGGCAAACGCTCAAGCCGCCGCCGCAGAGCAATCCTCCACCACGCCAGGACAGGCCGAACTGGAAGAAGTGGTGGTGACCGGCATGAGGGCCAGCTTGGAATCGGCCATGGACATCAAGCGCGACGCCATCGGCGTGGTCGACGCCATCAGCGCCGAAGACATCGGTAAGTTTCCAGACAGCAACCTTTCCGAATCGTTACAACGCATCACCGGCATTTCCATCGATCGCCGCAACGGTGAAGGCGCGCTGGTGACCGCGCGCGGCTTCGGCGCTCAATACAACATGGTGACCCTGAACGGTCGCACCATGCCGGCCGCGGATGCTTATGGCGGTGGCGGATCGGGCGACGGCGGCATCGCCGGCCAGACCCGCGCGTTCAACTTCGCGAACCTCGCGAGCGAAAGCATCAGCGCCATCGAGGTCTACAAGACCGGCCGCGCGGACATCACCACCGGCGGCATCGGCGCCACGCTGAACGTCAAGACCGCTCGTCCGCTGGACGGCAACGGCGAGCCTGTCGTGAACGTCGGCGTCAAGGCAGTCAACGACACGACCAATCGCACCGGCGACGATTTCACGCCGGAAGTCTCTGGCATCTTCAGCTGGGCCAACGACGACAAGAACTTCGGCGTCGGCCTGTCCGCAAGCTATCAGAAGCGCGACAGCGGCTCCTCCAGCTCGACCGTCAACGATTGGAACATTCGTCGGTGGACGCCTGGCGCACAGACCACCCAGTTCGCGGACAACGCCACCATCATCAATGCGCCGGCGGTCGGCTCGCTGTATGCGATCCCGAATGACATTCGATATCACTTCTCGGATCGAGAACGCGAGCGCACCAATGCGCAGCTGACGATGCAGTTCGCTCCTACCGATACGCTGACCCTGACCGCCGACTACACCTATGCGGAGATGGAGCTGATCGAAGACCGCGGCGACCAGACGCTGTGGATGAACGCGAACCGCTACCACTTCGTGGAATTCGACACCGGCCGCGCGGTGGCGACTCCGATGGTGCTGGCCGAAGACGAAGGCGTCACCAAGGATTTCGGCTTCGAGCAACAGCATCGCGAGCAGACCAACGAGCTGAATTCCATTGGCTTCAACGCCGAGTGGCAGGTCACCGACCGCTTCTCGCTGGCTCTGGACGTGCACGATTCCAAGGCCGAGAGCTTGCCGAGCGATCCGGTCACGGGTGGCGGCGAAACGCTGTTCAGCTTCGCGGCGCGCGTGCCCAGCACGTGCGATGCAGTGAACGAAAACCTTTGCACCAATCGTTTCCTGCAAACGTTCTATTTCAATGACGGCCTGCCGCGGGCGACGCGAACGTTGTTTACCGCGCCGACGACTGGAATCCCGGCCTCCGGCGGCGATCCGAACTTTGCTTTCACGCCGGATCACCTGGGCAGCCAGTACCTGCGTATCAACTATCAGGAACAGGTCAGCGACATCACCCAGGCGCGCCTCGACGGCAAGCTGGAGTTCAACGACGACAATCGCGTGCAGTTCGGCATCGAGACGCGCGCGATGGAGTCGCGTCAGCGCGCTTCGAACGCGCAGATGACTCTGGGCGACTGGGGCGTCTCCTCCCCCGGCGAATTGCCGCGGGATCTGCTGCAGCCGTTCAGCCTGATCAACCAGTTCGAGGATTTCAGCGCGCCAGGCGTGCCGGCTTCCGGCTGGAAAGGCGATGCGAACGCGCTCGCGCAGTGGGCGGTCGCAAACTACGGCACCTGGCGTGACGCGACCAACACCAACGGCGTGTTGTCCTATAACCCGGCCTTCGATCAGAACCACACCGTGTCCGAAGACACCGTGGCCGCCTACTTCCAGTACGGCTTGCGTACCGAACTGTTCTCCAGACCTACCAACGTGCTGCTGGGCCTGCGATATGAGAAGACGGATGTCGAAGCGGTCTCCAACCAACTCCTGCCTCGCGGCCTGATCTGGCAGGACAACAACGACTTCTCGGAATGGCAGGGGATCACCAACGTGACCCTGGAGGAGGAGACCGACTACGATCACTTCCTGCCCAACTTCGACATCGACATGGAGGTCGTGGAGAACGTCAAAGCGCGCTTCTCCTACAGCAAGACCATTGCTCGGGCGCAATACAATCAGCTGCGCGCGGCCATCGATGTCGGCGGCTCGCAGGGTTCGACCATCAACGGCCAGTTCCCCACCGCCAACGAGTCGAATACGGACCTGGAGCCGCTGGAGTCGAATAACTACGATCTGTCCGTGGAATGGTATTTCGCCGACGCCAGCTATCTGTCCGCCGGCTACTTCCGCAAGGACGTGAAGAACTTCATCGGCCAGGAAGTGAACCAGAGGGGCCTGTTCGGCATCACCGATCAGACGAGCGGCCCGCGCGCGCAGGCGGCCCTCGCCGCATTACAGGCGGGCGGCTGGCGCACGGACGACACGAATCTGTTCGTGATGATGGCGATGATGGAGCATCCGGATGAGGAGTTCGTGCACAACGGCGTGACCTGGAGAGGCGGCGCCGAGAACTTCAACCAGACCGAGGCCCAGCACCTGGCCTTCGCCACCCAGTACGACCTGTTGCCGACCCCGGAGGACCCCGAGTACCAGTTCAACGTCACGCGCCCGATCAACAACGCAGACGCGACCATCGACGGCTGGGAGCTCGGCGGTCAGCACTTCTTCGGCAGCACCGGGTTCGGCATCCAGGCCAACTACACCTTCGTGAACGGCGACGTAGGCTTCAACGACGCCGGCGACCCGAACATCAACCAGTTCGCGCTGCTGGGTCTGAGCGACTCGGCCAACGTGATCCTGATGTACGAGAACTACGGCTTCCAGGTGCGTCTCGCCTACAACTGGCGCGATGAGTTCCTGCAGAACACCAACCGCGGCAATTTCCGCAACCCCGAGTACGTGGAGGAGTACTACCAGGTCGATTTGAGCGTGGGCTACGACGTGAACGAGAACCTGTCGCTATCGCTGGAAGGCATCAACCTCACGGAAGAGGACGTGCGATGGCACGGGCGCTCGGTCATGCAACCCTGGTATGTTGAGGACCAGGGAGCGCGCTACGCTTTCGGAGCGCGTTACAAGTTCTAGCGGCATCTACAACGATCCCCGGGTACAGGGACGTACCCCGCCGACGCAGGCGGCGGGCGAGCAGCAAAAGTCACGCCTTTTGCTGCTCGCCCGAGGGTCGTGGCAGGATGCCCGATCCCGAGGTGAAAAATTGGCACGGCACGTGATGCTCAACAACATCGCCCACAAGGATTTGCGGGTGATCACTCGCCATGGCGCCGAATTCGGCGACAACGTCGGCACCGTACTCACCTTCCCCACCGAGTACGGCGACGTGCAACGCGAGTATCCGATTTTCTTCCGCAAGGACGCGCAAACCGGGGAGTTTCAATCCATCGCCCTGCTCGGCTTCCAGCAGGACGAAAACCTGTTCCTCGACGAGCACGGCTGGAATGCCGCCTACATCCCCGGCATCGTGGCCCGCGGACCGTTCCTGATCGGCTTTCAAAACCAAGACATAGACGGCGAGTTGCGCAGGGAACCCGTCATCCACGTCGATCTCGACAGTCCGCGGATCAGCCACACCGAAGGCGAGCCCGTGTTTCTTCCTCAAGGCGGCAACAGCCGTTATCTGGATCGCATCGGAACCATCCTGCAGGGCATCCATCAAGGGCTCGCGCTCAGCAAGGCCATGTTCGACGCCTTCACCGCGGCGAGCTTGATCGAGCCGGTGAACGTGGAAATCAAATTCAGCAACGAGGAGCAGTTCAATCTGCGCGGGCTGTACACCATCAGCGAGGAACGGCTGCGCGGACTCGACGGCGACACGCTGTACAAATTGAACAGCGCGGGCTTTTTACAAGGCGCCTTCCTCGTGATCGCCTCGCTAAACAACGTGAAAAAGCTCATCGACATGAAACATCGGCGGCGACGCCAGCACGCGGAGGTGGCAGCGGCATCATGACCGGCGTAACCAAGCGAACGCGCGAGCTCGAGGGCTACACCGTCGAGACCTTGCCGCTTCCGGAGCTGCTGGCGGGCGACGAGCCGGTCGTCCTCAAAGGCTTGGTTTCACAATGGCCGCTGGTGCAAGCCGGTTTGCGCTCGCGGCACGAGGCGATGAATTACCTGCGATCGTTCTATAACGGCAAGACGGTCGGCACGTCGCGGGGCGATCCGCACATCAAAGGTCGGCTGTTCTACAACGCCGACTATACGCAGCTGAATTTCCTCAGCCAGCGCGCGCCGCTCGATCACGTGCTGATGGACATCGAAAAGCACATCGAGGACGACCGCCCGCCGACCAACTACATCGGCTCCACCACCATCGACGCTTGTCTGCCGGGCTTTCGCCGCGACAACGATGTGCCGTTCGCCAGCCACGGCTTCGAGCCGCTCGCGAGCATCTGGATCGGCAATCGCACCATTGCGTCCTGTCATTACGACGCACCCAACAACCTCGCCTGCGTCGCCGTCGGCCAGCGACGCTTCACGATGTTTCCACCGGAGCAGATCGTCAATCTCTATCCGGGCCCGCTGGAGCCGACGCCCGGCGGTCAGGCCGTGAGCCTGGTGGATTTCTCGAACCCCGACTTCGAGCGCTTCCCGCGCTTTCGGGAAGCTCTCGCCGCCGGGCAAGTCGCGGAAGTCGAACCGGGCGACGCCGTTTTCATCCCGAGCTTGTGGTGGCATCACGTCGAGGCGTTGAGCCCGTTCAACACCTTGATCAACTATTGGTGGAGCACGTCGCCGAAGTTCATTCCCTCGCCGATGAACGCGTTGTATCACGCGCTTTGGACGTTGCGGGATCGTCCCGAGCGCGAGAAGCGCGCGTGGAAAGAAATATTCGAGTACTACGTGTTCGGTCCCGCCGACCGCGCCGGCGAGCATCTGCCCGAACAGGCGCGCGGCGCACTCGGGCCGATCGATGACAGCAGCGCACGCCGCATCCGCGCGATGCTGCTCAACAATTTGAATCGTTGATCCGCGGAGCAAGAATGAGCCCCACGCCCGTCAAGAGAGTCGTCATCGCCGGCGGCGGCACCGCCGGTTGGATCGCCGCCGCCGCCCTCGCCAAACAGCTCGGCCCGTTACTCGATATCACATTGGTCGAATCGGAGGAAATCGGCACGATCGGCGTGGGCGAGTCGACGGTGCCGCCCATCCGCGTGTTTCATCAACTGCTCGGCATCGACGAGCAGGAGTTCATGCGCAGTGTCTCTGCCTCGTTCAAGCTCGGCATCTGGTTCGAGAACTGGGGCCAGATCGGCGATCGTTACATCCACCCCTTCGGCCGGCATGGCAAACCCACGTGGCTGTGCGAGTTTCATCACTTCTGGCTGCACGGCCTGCGCCACGGGCTGAATTCGGAGCTCGGCGAATACTGCGTCGAATGGCTCGCGGCGAAGCAAGGCCGCTTCGGCACGTCGCCCCAATCCGATATCAATTACGCCTATCACGTCGACGCGACTGCCTACGCGCGCTTCCTGCGGCGCTTCGCCGAGAATCTTGGGGTCAAGCGCGTCGAAGGCAAGATCAAATCCGTCCAGCAGCACGCCACGACGGGTTTCGTCGAATCGCTCACGCTGGAGTCGGAGCGAGTCGTCCCCGGCGATCTGTTCATCGATTGCACCGGCTTCCGAGCCCTGCTGATCGAGCAGACGCTGCACACCGGTTTCGAAGATTGGTCGCACTGGCTGCCTTGTGACAGCGCGGTCGCCGTGCAGACCGAAATCACTGGCGCGCCCAATCCATACACCGTTGCTATCGCTCACGAGGCCGGCTGGCGCTGGTTGATTCCACTGCAACATCGCATGGGCAACGGCTTCGTGTTTTGCAGCCGCTATCTGTCCGATGACGACGCAAAACAGAAGCTCATGCAGGCGGTCAGCGGCAATCCCGTGCGGCCGCCGTTCGTACTGAAGTTCAAACCGGGGCGCCGGCGTCAGACCTGGAACAAGAACGTCGTGGCCATGGGGCTGGCCAGCGGCTTCGTCGAGCCTCTGGAGTCCACCGCCATCCACGTGATCATCACAGGCGTGACGCGGCTGATGCAGATGTTTCCTTTCAACGGCGTGCACCAGACGTTCATCGATCAATTCAACGACGAGTCGCGGGTCGAGATGGAGAAGATCCGCGACTTCATCATCCTGCACTATCACACCACCGAGCGGGACGACTCGCCGTTCTGGAGCTACTGCAGGAACATGGACATCCCGGCGTCGCTGTCCCGGCGCATCGAAATGTTCAAGGAAGGCGGCCACGCCTTCCAAGCCGACGGGGAACTGTTCCGCGTGGACTCATGGGTGCAGGTGCTGCTCGGTCAAGGCATCGTTCCCAAGCACTACCACCCCTCACCGCGCGGCATGCAGGAGCAGGATCTCGCGCGGGCTCTCAACAGCATGAAGGCCAGCGTCGCCCAGACGGTCGCCAAGCTTCCTCGGCATCAGGACTTCATCAACAGCTACTGCCGGACGACGGCGTAACCTTTAGCGCGGCTGCCGGGGTTGGTGCAAAATAGCGGCTTCCAACGAAGCCGTGTGCGCCCCAATGCCCGTCAAATCCGCCAAATCCAAGTCGCCTGCGAGCAAGAGCCGCCCCGCCCCCGAGCGTGACGTTGCGCCGGCCAAGGTCGTGAAGATCGGCAAGCGGCTCGAAGCGGTCGCCCGCGAGATCAAGGACGCCGACGAGTTCGTCGAGCACGTGGCTGGCCTCGCAAAGCGCTATCGTCGGGAGCAGGCACTTCGGGTGGGCGATGCTCAGGCTGAGCTGCGGCAGTCGCTGCGTACCTTCCAGAAGCACGCCAGCGCTCTCGCCGAGTGGCTGCAACAGGCCAACAGCGGCAAAGCGAATGCGATCGAGCGCAAGGCGTTCGATGCGCTGGGCACCAAGCTCTTCGGCTCTCCGGTGCTCGCCCGCCCGCAGAGCACCCAAACGCTCGACTGGCTCACCCGCGCCGCACAGGCGGCAGACGAAACAATTGGCGAAATGAAGCAAGGCGGTCCGGAGGACGCGCTTCGAATCGCTGCCGAGGGTCTGCGCGCAACGTTCGAGCACCACAAGCTGAAACTCGCCACCGGCAGCGACAAGAAGCCCGGCGACGCTGTGCGCCTGCTGTGTGCCATCGCTCGCGAAGCCGGCGAAACCATCGAACCGCCCGCCGCCAAAGCAGCGCTGCGCGATGGCCATCGTCCTGCTGCGGCAGCCTAAGTCGCGTCGTGGAAGATCACCCCGAGCGTGTGCCGCCGCCCTGATCGCAGGCGGCTCACGCCGTGGCGCATGTTCACTCGATAGATCCCTCGCGTTCCTTGCGCCGGCCGATGATGGACGGCGAATACCACCGCATCCCCCTGCTCCAGCGGCACCACCTCCGCCCGCGACTGCATTCGCGGCCGCTGCTCCGTCAGTACGAATTCTCCGCCTGTGAAATCACGGCCGGGTTGCGATAGCAGGACCGCTGTCTGTAACGGAAACACCTGCTCGCCGTACAGATCCTGATGGAGGCAGTTGTAATCGCCGGCTTCGTACTGAAGCAGCAGCGGCGTTGGCCTCAGCTGACCGGCTTCATGGCATCGCTGGATGAATTCCTTGTGCGTGTCCGGAAACCGCACGTCGCTTTTCATAAGCTCGTTCCATCGATTCGCGATGGGCGCAAGGTGCGGATACAGCGAGGTCCGCAGCGACGCCACCAACTCGGGCAGAGGATATTTGAAGTACTGATACTCGCCCTGCCCAAAGCCATGCCGCTTCATGACGACCCGGCTCCGAAACCGATCCTCATCCGCGTACAAGCCGACCAGCTCTGCGCACTGCTCGGGCTCGATCAAACCCCGGATGATGGCGTGGCCTTGCACACCCAACTCGTCGGAAATGCGCTGCCAATCGAGCGCGCCGATCCGATCAGAACTCTTCTTCGACACCGATACACCCCAACCAAAACGATGTGGTTAGGGTAAGCAGACTCCAGAGCGCTGACACTCCGGGTCTTGCGAGACTCAGAAGTTTTACAATGGAAAGACAAACGCAGCCTCAACTCACCAAACGACGTGTCGGCACGTCGCTGAGGTGGGGTACCTTCTTCCGGCAGCGTCGAAAAAGAGGGAACCTTTTCGTCACAGTGCGCCCAGGGACGGGACCCAGCGGCACGCGCGATAGCGCGGGCAAGGGGGAGCACGGTGCCGGAAGGAGGTACCCCACCTCGGCGGCGTGCGAGAGCCGACGCCTCTTGGCTTGTCAGGCCGAGTGAACCAAGCGCAGCTGGGGGTGCGTCCGAGTGATTCGGCTCAGGGACTCGACCGACTCCGGGGTCGCGATGTAGATGCCCTGCGCGTATTCCACGCCGATGTCGGCGAGGCATTTGAGGACCTCGGCGCTTTCGACGCGTTCGGCGATGGTTTTCAGGCCCATGGCGCGACCGATCTGGGTGATGGCTTCGACCATGCTGCGGTCGACGTGGTCGGTGGTGACGTTCTGGATGAACGAGCCGTCGATCTTCAGGAAATCGACGGGCAGGTTCTTCAAGTACATGAACGACGACAAGCCGCTGCCGAAGTCATCCAGCGAGAACAAACATCCTCGCGTGCGGAACTCGCGCATGAAGTGGACGACATTGGCGAGGTTGTAGATGGCCGCCGTCTCGGTGATTTCGAAACAGACCGCGCCCGGACTCAAATCGTAGGCCTGCAGCTCATTGATCAGGAACTCCAGGAACCGATCGTCGTTCAACGACGTGCCCGAGAGATTGATGGACAACGTGTAACCCAATCTCGGATCACCGTCGCCGCGATAGTGTGCGAGTGCGCCGAGGGCCTGGCTCACGACCCAACGATCGATCATCGGCATCACGTTGTAGCGCTCCGCCGCCGGAATGAACTCCGCCGGCTGCACCAGCTCGCCCTGCTCGTTACGCATGCGAAGGAGCAATTCGTAATGCCCGCGCGTATCGCGCGTAGCTCCGATGGGAACGATCGGCTGGTAATAAAGCTCGAGCCGATTCTCCTCGCAGGCTCGCGTCAGTCTCGACACCCACTGCATCTCGCGATGCCGCTCCGGCGCCGAGCTGTATTGATACATATGAACGCGATTGCGCCCCGAATCCTTGGCCGCATAACAGGCCACGTCGGCCGCCGCCATCACGCTCGCGATGCTCTCGCTGGCGCTATTGATCTCGACGATGCCGATGCTGACGCCGACGTTCATCGCGCCATCCTGCCACTCGAAGCGATACTCACGAATCGCCTGTCGCAAACTGTCGGCGATCTTGGCCGCGCGATCGGCCGTGCAATCCTGCAGCAGCACGCCAAACTCATCGCCACCCAAACGCGCGATCGTATCGCTCGTCCGGATGCGCGTCTGAAGCAGCCCCGTGATCTGCTTCAGCAGACGATCGCCCGCCTGATGCCCGCACGTGTCGTTCACGAGCTTGAACTGATCCAGGTCCAGATACATCAGCGCGTGCGTCGTGCCCTCGTCCGAGCGCGCCGTCAGCAGCGCTTCAGTCAAACGATTCTCGAACTCGCGTCGGTTGATGAGGCCCGTCAACGCATCGTGGCTGGCCTGATAGGCAAGCGCGCGTCGCAGACGACGTTCCTTGCTCACGTCATGGAACACCATGACCGCGCCGATGATCTTTCCAGAACGATCGCGAATCGGCGCCGCCGAATCCTGAATGGCGATCTCCTGACCGCGGCGATTCACCAGCACGGTGTGATCGGCCACCGCGATCACCCGCCCCTCGCGCAACGCTCGCGTCACTGGATCGTCCAGCCGCTCGCGCGTCGCTTCATTCAGGATATTGAAAACTTCGTGCAGCTTCTTGCCGCGCGCTTCGCTCGATTCCCAGCCGGTGAGATTCTCGGCCACGGGATTCAACGTTTCGATGCAACCGTTGGCATCGGTGGTAATGACGCCGTCACCGATGGACTGCAATGTGACCTGCGCTTTTTCCTTTTCCTCGAAGACCGCAGTCTCGGCGCGCTTGCGCTCGCTGATATCCGAGATCGTGCCCTCGTAGCCGATCATCTGCCCGTGTTTGTCTCGAACGGCGCGTGCGCTCTCGATCACCGTGAGGATGGTGCCGTCCACGCGTCGCATCTGGAACTCGGCATTGCGAACCTCGCCATCCTTCTCAATGGCGGCGATGATGGCCGCACGCTCGGCGGGATCGTGATACATGCTGGCGGGCGGGAGCGCCAAGAGTTCCGTCGGCGTCGAATAGCCAATCATTCGCGCCAACGCCGGATTCACGGACACGAAGCGACCATCGTAGGTGGAGCTGTACACGCCTTCCATCACGTTATCGAACAACCGACGATAGCGGGCCTCGCTATCGCGCAAGGCGTTCTCGGCGAAGCGTCGCTCGATCGCGATGCCGGCGAGCTGCGTCATGCGCGCCATCAACTCGAAATCCCGACGCAACGGACTCTTCGGCGTGCGGAAGTACAACGCCAACGTGCCTAAGATGCGGCCGTCGGATGAATGAATCAGTGTGGACCAGCAGCTGCGCAGTCCCGCGGCGAGCACGGCATCGCGCGTGTTCTCCCACAGCGCATCGCGAGCGATATCCGCCACGATCACCTGCCGCTGCAGATACACCGCCGCCGCGCACGAGCCGTTACGAGCAGCGACCGCGATGCCCTCCATCGCCTGCGCGTAGACCGCCGGCAACCGCGGGCCCGAGCACAACGTCAAATGTTTGCCTTCGTCATCGAGCATGCGGATCGCGCAGACGCAATCCGGTGCGACACGCTCGACCACATCGGTGATGGCCTGCAACGTTATGCGCAGATCGACGTTCGCCGCGAGGCGCTCGAACACGCGACGCTCGCCGGCAGCGAGCAACTCGGAGCGCTTACGTTCGGTGATGTCCGTGATGCTGCCGCGAACGAGCCGCTGGCCGTGAGACTGCAATCGCACCCAACGAACTTCACAAGGAATGTCGTTACCGAAGCTGTCCCGGAACACCCATTCGAGCACGGGCGCCTCGCCCGCCAGCGTGCGATCGAACTGAGTGCGATTGGCGTGCGAGGACAGCGAGCCATCCGGCTGATGCGGCGGACACAGGGTGTCCGGGCTGCTCTTGAGCAGAGACTCGCGATCCATCTTGAAAAAACGAACCGCGTTTTCGTTCACATCGACCAGGCGATTCTCGTCGAGGTCGACCACGACGATGATTTCCGGCGCATGCTCGACGAGCGTGCGATAGCGCGCCTCGCTGTCTTTTAGAGCAGCCTCGGCCATCTTTCGATCGCTGGTATCGCGCAGACAGACGACGAACACGTCGCGTCGATTCATGCGCGTCTTGCTGACCGCGATCTCGGCGGAGAACTGGGTGCCGTCGCTGCGCTGGCCGAGCGTCTCGTGCGGAGCCAGATCGACTTGCGTGTCGTCGAGCCGCGCGGCGAGTTGCTCCAATTCGGCGGTGATGGATTGTTTTGCCGTGACCTGCGGCAGCAGGAAGCTCAAGGGTCGACCGATCGCGTCAGCTTCGGCGTGACCGAACACGCGCTGACCGGTGGCGTTGATCGAGGCGATGTGGCCGGCGTCGTCGACAGTCATGATCACGTCCTTCACGTGATCGAGCACCGCCTGCAGCTGGCTCGCCGTGCTCTCCCGCAACTCGCGAGTGAGCTGCGTGGCCTCATCGGACATGAGCTGCATGGAACGCACGATGCCACGGCGTTCCTCGTCGGTTTTCGTATAACAATTGCCGACCGCGGCAAGCAGCTTGCCGAGGTCCAGCTCACCGCCGGATTGCGTCGCTTCCCTGATCTGCTGTTCTAGCAGTCGATGCATGTCGTCTTCCCGACGGGCACGGCGCGCGGTCAGCGCCGATATCGTCCCCACTCTGAGTTGTGAAGCAAATTACCGAGCATCGTAAGGTGTTGACGCTCAAGGAGGTGTGAAACAGCTCCCGGATTTATGTGAAAGCAAGGTAAACGACTAACGCAGAATTGCCGTTATGTCTGAGATTGCAGACAGCATTGCTGCCTTGCGGGCGGGTCCGGCATTGCACCGGACCGCCCGTTCGAATCGGCAAAAATTATTCGTCGGCGTCTTCCGAGGACGACTTGTAACCCGCCCGCTTACGGTCGTTTTCCTTCAGCAAACGCTTGCGAATGCGAATGTTCGACGGCGTCACTTCGACCAGCTCGTCGTCGGCGATGAATTCCATCGCCTGTTCCAACGTGTAGCGGATCGGCGGGACGAGGATGATGTTCTCGTCGCGGCCGGCGGCGCGCATGTTGGTGAGCTTCTTGGCCTTGAGCGGGTTCACGACCAGGTCGTTGTCGCGGCTGTGAATGCCGATGATCTGGCCTTCGTACACTTCGTCGCCGTGCGAGCTCATGAGTTTGCCGCGCTCTTGCAGGCTGAACAGCGCATAGGCGAGCGCCTTGCCCTGGCCGTTGGAGATCAGCACGCCGTTCTGGCGCTGGCCCACTTCCTTGTCCAGCACCGGACCGAAGTGATCGAAGATGTGATGCATCAGGCCGAGGCCCGAGGTCATGGTGCGGAACTCGGTCTGGAAGCCGATGAGACCGCGCGAAGGGATCTTGTAATCCAGACGCACGCGACCCTTGCCGTCCGGGACCATGTTGGTGAGCTGGCCGCCGCGCTCGCCGAGCGCCTGCATGACGGCGCCTTGTGAGCCTTCGTCCAGATCCACGGCCAAGGTTTCCCACGGCTCGCACATCACGCCATCGATTTCTTTCTGCACGACGCGGGGACGGGAAACCGCGAGCTCGTAGCCTTCGCGACGCATGTTTTCGAGCAACACGCCGAGGTGCAACTCGCCGCGGCCATAGACCTGGAATTTATCCGGATCGTTGGTGTCTTCCACGCGCAGCGCCACGTTATGGCGCACTTCACGCTGCAGACGTTCGCGAATCTGACGGCTGGTCACGAACTTGCCTTCGCGACCGCAGAACGGCGACGTATTCACTTCGAACGTCATGCTGATGGTCGGCTCATCGACGACCAGCGCCGGCAGCGCCTCGGGCTTGGCCGGATCGCAGACGGTATCGGAGATCTGCGGGTGCTCGATGCCGGCGAAGGCGACGATGTCGCCCGCGCTCGCCTCGTCCACTTCGACGCGATCCAGGCCCAGGAAGCCCAACACCTGCATGATGCGCTCGTTGCGCACCTTGCCGTCCTTGTCGACGACCGCGACCGGACTGTTCTTGCGGATCTTGCCGCGCTTGATCCGGCCGATGCCGATCGCGCCGACGTAGCTCGAATAATCGAGCTGGCTGACCTGCAGCTGCAGCGGACCCTGTTCGTTCACATCGGGCGGCGGGCAGTGCTTGACGATGGCTTCATAGAGCGCCGTCATGTCCGTGCCCATCTGGTCCGGCGCGTTGCCGGCGATGCCGCGCAACGCCGAGGCGTACACGACCGGGAAGTCGAGCTGCGATTCGGACGCGCCGAGCTTGTCGAACAGATCGAATGTTTGATCCAGCACCCAGCTCGGACGCGCCTCGTCGCGGTCGATCTTGTTGATCACGACGATGGGGTGCAGACCGTGCGAGAACGCCTTCTGCGTGACGAAGCGGGTCTGCGGCATCGGGCCGTCGACGGCGTCGACCAGCAGCAGCACCGAGTCGACCATCGACAGCACACGCTCCACCTCGCCGCCGAAGTCGGCGTGGCCCGGGGTGTCGACGATGTTGATGCGGTAGTCGCGCCAGCGGATCGCGGTGTTCTTGGCGAGAATGGTGATGCCACGCTCTTTTTCCAGCGCGTTGGAATCCATCACGCGCTCGGGCACGGCCTTGCGTGCATCGAGCGTACCCGATTGGGTCAGGAGCTTATCGACCAGGGTGGTCTTGCCATGATCGACGTGGGCGATGATGGCGATGTTACGAAGCTGTGAAGTGGACACGCGGGGACCGGTGGGGGGTGGGAGGGGCAAAAGAGCCGCGCATTGTAGAGGGACGGCGCAGTTCCGGCCACCTTCCGACTCGATTATTTGTGTGAATCCCGCCGCCTGGGCGGCCCCTACGCGATAACCGGAAGGCGTCTGCCTACGAAACCTGCGCTTTCTGTAAAGCTCCTGACACATCAGGGGCTTGGAGCCGATCCGGGGCGCACCAAGTCAGCGCAGATGGGCCGAGCGCTGGAACTCCGCGGGTGTTCGTCCGTAGGCCTGTCGGAAGGCCGCCGTGAAATGGCTGTGGCTGGAGAAGCCCAGTTCCAGGCCGAGCGACGAAAGATCGTCATAGGTGGCCAGCAGGTCGAGTGCGCGGGCGAGGCGCAACCGCAGTTGATATCTGTACAGAGGCACGCCTTCGACCTGCGCGAAGGTCTGTGTCAGATACACCGGTGACACGCCCACCTCCCCTGCGATGTCCACGAGCGTCCAACGTCGCGAAAGCTCCGAGGACAGCACCAGCTTGGCCCGATCTACGAGCTTCAGCCGACCGTGAGTCGCGCGCGTCAAATGTGAGGTCCGCTCGCCCAAGGCGCGCCGGATGAGCGTCAACGTCAGCGTCTCCGCTTCCAGCGGCTCGATCGATTTATTCGAGAGGCTGTGGCGCAATTGGGCCGCGAGCACCTGCGTCCGCGGATCGATGTTCATGCGCTGCCTGCGAAACATCACGGCCTCGCCTTCCTGGAAATGCTCTCGGGACACCAATTCCAGAAGCAAATCGTCGCGCACCCAGATCGACAGGCACGCATCGCCACCACGCAGCGGATGACTGATGCGATAACTTTCCGATCGGTTGAAGAACAGCACCTGATTGGCTTCGGCGACCGCATCGCTGCGGCCGAGGTGCCGCACATAGACGCCGCGATAGGGAAACACGAGATAGGTCGAGCCCGGACATTCCTCCGGGCTTTTGTGACGACAGCCGCCGTCGCAGTGGACGTTGCGAATCGCCACGGCCTGCGTGGTCAGCAAATCGTCGATGGCGAGCTCGGTCATGGCGCGTGTGCGGTCCGTTCGGAAACGAAGCCGAAGCTCAGACTCGAAAAAGTGGTTTCGAAGTCTACCTCGGCGGAGGCCGCCGCGGGTTTGGTCCACACGACATTGAGCAGCCAGGCTCCCCTGCCCCGCGCCGAAAAGCTGGCTCGGCCGGATGAATCCGTCCGACGCATCTCCACCGGCGCAGCGTCGTGTTCGAGCTGCGTGAGCTTGACGAGTGCGCCTGCCAGGGGCTGGCCTTCGAAGAAGACGCGCACGGGCAGCTCACCTGCCAGCGGCTCCGCATAAGGGCTGCGTTCCGGAACGATTTCCAAAGGTAATCCGAGCGGAGTCGTGACGTGGGCCTGGCGATTCATCTCCACGGCGCCCACCTGCACGATGGCCTTGCTCACACGGCGATAGCTTTCGGCCGCTTGCGATGACATCTGGCCAGTGCGCTCGCGCTGCTCGAGAGCACCCGTCAGCCCCTCCGCTCTCGCGTATTCATTGAAACGGTGCGCCGGCAACGCGCTGCGTCCGCGATCGTCCGTTTGCAGAACCACCAGGTAGGTGCCTGGCACGCTGAAGTGCAAATGACCGTCATCCTGCAGGCCACGCAAACGCAAGCTCGCTCGCATGTCTTCCATTGTTCCGTCGGGCGCGACCGCGAACAAACTCGCGATGCGATTCGAGCGAATCTGCGAGCGTTGCCGCTCCGAGCCGTGTCCGACTTGCAGCGTGATCGGGATCGCGGCGTCCGGCTGCGACCAGTATTGCTGTGGCTGGATCCAGAAATCATGCGCGGCCGCCGGCAAGGCACAGCCCATCGCCATCAGGAGCGCGAAAACCTTGTGCTTGTTCATGGCGCCGCCAGGAAGGGAAATTCACTGGAGGAGTGCTGACGTTCGTCGCGGTCGACGCCATCGTCGATGCCCTTCGCCTTGCCCATCGACAACAGCGACCGATACACATCGATGGCGTCGTCGTTTGGAGTTCTGCCGCCGCAGAAGATCATCATGGAATCATCATGCGCCACGGCCGCAAGCTCGACCGAGAAGAACTCGCCGCACAGCGACGCTTCGCTGTTGATCCACAGCCGGTCGTCAGCGAGCAAAGTGGCGAGTGCGCGATAGCGCGACGGCGACTGGGTCTTCCCATCGGCGAGCAGTTGATCGCCACAATGACCGTCGAACCCATCGTAGATGGCCAATGTTTTCTGCATCTCCGGAATGAACTCGGCGCCAGTCGCAGGCGTCGCGCTGTTATAGCGCTCCTTCAGCCGATCGCTCACCTCCTCGTCCGAGAACGAGCCCAGCAACGCATTGCCAGTCAGCGGACGACCCATGCGGTCGATCTGCGTTTGGCCGCGAGCGGTAGTCGCCCATACTGCAAGCATGGTTCCGCCTTTGTTGACGGCCTGCAGATCCACGGACACCACCAATGACGCTGGCGTCCAGCCGGCCAGAAAGTTTTTCGCCGGACCACCGTCGGTGTGACGCCACTTCTCCAGAATCGAGGCGACCTCCGAAGCGCCGAACGCGGGACATCCTGCGGCATCGACGGCGGAGCCGCTGATCATCGCCGCGGCCGCGACACCATAAGCGTCTCGCGTGCCCTTCACGTTGTTATAAAAGGGATCGTCGCGGAGCCCGGCGAAAACACGGAAGCGTTTGTCGCGACTCTCGAGACCCTTGGCGTTGCTGGCATCGCCCTTGGCGACGTCGATGTCACCCGCTTTGCAATCGACCGCTTGGGATTTATCCACCCGGCACACGATCGAAGTCGTGGCCACGGTCTGCCCGAAGCGCTTGCCGCTGTCGATGTGAAATGTGTATTCGAGCTGATCCGAGAAAGTGTGTCCGACCAGCGTCATCGCCAGGTGGAGCCTGCGACCGTCGTACGAGGTCCAGGCAAACAGGTCGCCGATGTCGGCGCGCGGATCTGCGATCACGCTGGGCGTGTCGAGATGATCTGCTGCGAACGTGGGATGGGTGGCGACCAGGATGGTTGCCGTCAACATCGCGGGCCGAAAGCTTCGGCCGCGATCTGTGAATTTCTGCATCATGCGTTACGTGTCCATCGTGTGTGACGATGGACGTAACGTTATGCGGGGATCCCCTCGCGGGCTGTCGAAATCTTTAGCGACTTGGAACAGCGGGTCGCCATCGAGGGCTGCTTCCCAATTATTTCTTCGGCTCGCTGTTCTCTTCCGCCTGCATCGACTCGATCGGCTCGCCCTTGTCATCTGTCGCGGGCGCGGCCTTCTGCTGTGCGACCGGCTGACCGACCACGAACGGAATAGAGAAGGTGCGACCCAAGCTCGAACCGGCGATCTGCGTGTTCACCGAGACGGTAATGTAGTACACGCCGGTGCGATCCGGCAGCACCGACAGCTTGTGGCGATACGCCTTGCCCGATTCAACCGAGTTGAAGCTCGCGGTCTGCGGACCGGCCAGGGTGATGCCGTCCATGCCGCTCAGGGTCGCTTCCAGCGAATCGACGCCGGCGCTCGGAATGAACGCCACGTCGAGCTCGGTGGGCGTGCCGATCGCGGGCTTGCCGCTGAACTCGTAGCGGATCGTCACCGCCGCGCCCGGCTTGCCATCGCCCACCGCTTTGGCGAACGATTTGGTTTCGTCCTCGGAGGTCTTCGCGACCACGGGCTTGGTTTGCGCCGGCGCCGGAGCAGGCGCCGCGGCGGCGGGCTCGGGCTCGGAACTGCAGGCCCCCAGCAACGCCAGAGTGGCCATCGGAACACAAAGCAGCAACTGCCGGAGTGAAAGCTTCATCCTGATCATGCCTCTATTATGACGCGCTTCGGGTGGTGACCCGCTATAGCCTCGTTACCTGCTCAATTGGTGCCGCTGATGCTCAGCGACATGCAACGAGGCGTCGTGACGCTCTGCCTCGGATCGATCACTTCCCAGGCGTACACCTCGAGCACGTACGTGCCGGCGGCCAGTTGCACCTGCGAAATCACTTCCGAGCCGGGGGCGCTGCTCTGGCCGATGGGCTCGTCGTCGACATTCGTGCCGAAATCCAGCACCTGCCCGCCCGAATGAACCAGGATGTCCGGATCGGCCGCCGCCTGCGAGCCCGACACGCCGGCCGAGGCGACCCCGTTCGCCGTGATCGTGACCAATCCCGACGTGTTCTTCACGAAACGCAGGAAGCGACGATTGCCGAGCTTGTTGCCGTCGATGTTGCCGCTGGCGTCGGAGGTGCTGCACAGGCCCGTGACCGGCGTTCCCACCGCAACGTTGGTGTAAACCGCCGTGAAGCCGGGGTCGGCGCCGTCGTTGTCCTCGCCCGCGCCGAACTCGTCGTTGCCGTTGATGTCCTCGTTGTTCAACAACGTGCCGATGCCGCCGGAGGAGCCGATCGCTTCGGCGAACGAGAAAATGCTGGTCAGCGCCGGCGTGTCGACCTGCTCGTCGGTCATCACTTGATAGATCGGCGCGAAGCCCAACCCAACGCTGTCGCCCGACTCGGCGGGCGTGTTGGTATCGAAAATGTCCCAAAGGATTTCGCCCACCGAGGCTTCCGAATACCAGCCGTCGTTGGCCGAGTCGGCCTCCAGATTGAAGCCGAAGTCCCGAGAGATGCCCTCGAACGAATCCCGATACTGCGGGTCACCCAGCGACATGGCGCCGAACGCGTTGCCCCAGCCTTCGCCGAAGGCGACGCGCAGATCGAGCTGATCGCCGCCGCCGTGCTCGCCGCCGATGGAATCTGAGCGGCTGAAACGATCCTCGAAGTAGTGGCCGAACTCGTGCGCGATCACGTGCGCGTCGAACTCGTCGGTGTCGCCGTCACCGCCCTGGAAATCGCCCAGGATGTAAATGCCGGCAGGCAACACCGAGGGTTGAGCGCAGTTATCGGTGGTGGTGTTGCTCGGGTCGCGGAAATAGAACGACGTGCCGATGTCGCCAGTGTCCGGACAGAACCCGTCGACCGTGGTTCGGTTGCTGGTGCTCCAATACAGATTCAGCGGTTCGAAACTCGCAGTGGAGTCCGCGCCGA
Source organism: Steroidobacter sp. (assembly GCF_036402275.1). Lineage (NCBI taxonomy): Bacteria > Pseudomonadati > Pseudomonadota > Gammaproteobacteria > Steroidobacterales > Steroidobacteraceae > Steroidobacter > Steroidobacter sp. Next base: position 82,849 of record NZ_DASWTF010000053.1, read on the forward strand.
GAATCATCTGCTTGGCGCGATAGACCGTATCGAGAATCGCGAACGGAGCCGCTGCCCGAGTGCCGGTGTAGCTGCTGCCGCTGAAGCCCGTAGTCGCGCGCAGATCGCGCGTCACATTGGCGGTGCCGCTATTGAAGCTGGCGCCGTCCAGCACGTACTCCGCATCGGAATTGGCGTTGTTACGAACGACGAAAGTCCATGTCGGCGCGCTACCCGACTTCTCCATGCGCGCTCGCGCACGAATGAACATGTTGGTGTTCGCCGCCACGGTGAGAGAGTAATTACCGTTGGCGTCCGTCGTCGTGGTGGCAAGCGCGTTGCTGCCGGACACGGCCTGAACCACCACTTCACGGGCCGGCATCTCGACCGGAGCGTTCCCAGCCAAACCGCCGGTGGATTGGAACATCAGTCGATCGAACGTGATCCGGCCGCTCACCGTGACGTTGCCGCTGCCGGGCGGAGGGTTGCCCCCGGGAGGAGGGTTGCCTCCAGGAGGAGGATCGCCGCCGCCGAGCGAGCCGCCACCGCCGCCACCGCAAGCGGCAAGCACCGTGAAGCCGGCCATGGCAATGAACAAGCGAGCGAAACGGGAGAATTCCTGCGGCATTTGTTCAGTACTCGAGCGCCCCACCCAGGGCGAATGTTTGCGTTGCTTCGATGTCCGTACCGGCGACTAGGTCAGTGTCCTTTAAACACACGCGCTGCCGATTGGCGCGGCACGCTATCACAGCGGCTACCGCGCAAAAAGTCGATGCGGTCGCATTCCCGATTGACGCCGCGTTGCGCCTGTGGCGGAAAACGCGGCATTCAGTATGCGTTCAGCGCAGCTCCAAAGGACCTTCCCCGATCGCGGCCAACTGTTCGCGTAACGACAGCACCTGGTTTTCCCAGTAGCGCGGCTCGACGAACCATGGGAATGCTGCCGGAAACGCCGGATCGGCCCAGCGGCGCGCCAGCCACGCCGAATAATGAATCATGCGCAGCGTGCGCAGGCTTTCCACCAGCGCCAGCTCGCGATAGTCGAAATCGGCGAATTGCGAATAGCCTTCCAGCAATTGTGACAACTGCTCGGCCATGTCGCGCCGGCTCCCCGACAGCAACATCCACAGGTCCTGAATCGCCGGGCCCGTCACGCAGTCGTCGAGATCGACGAAGTGCGGTCCCTCGTCGGTCCAAAGCACGTTGCCGCGGTGGCAATCGCCATGCAGGCGCAGCTCGGCCACGCCGCGCGCGCTGTCGAAAGTTTCGCGGATCGCATCGATCAGATCGCGCGTCAGCGACTCGTAAGCGGCCTCGAGATGCGCCGGGATCCAGCCCTCGGCGAGCAGAAACTCACGCGACTGTTCGCCCATGCGACCGATGTCGATGCGTTCGCGATAACGGAATCGCTGCCGGCGGCCGATCATATGAATGCGTCCGAGAAAGCGGCCCATCCACTCCCGCTCGGTGGCCGAGCCGAGCTCGGGCCAGCGACCGCCGCGACGCTCGAACAAGGCGAAGCGAAAGCCTTCGTATTCGAACAACGTGCGCCCGTCGCGCACCAGCGGCGGCACCACCGGGACTTCGGCCGCCGCGAGCTCCAGCGCAAAGCCGTGCTCCTCGTGGATGGCCGCATCGCTCCAGCGGCCGGGCCGATAGAACTTCACGATCAGCGGCGCGCCCTGCTCCATGCCGACCTGATACACGCGGTTCTCGTAACTGCTCAGGGCAAGAATGCGCCGATCGGAATCGCGGCCCAGCGATTCCACGGCGGCAATGATCACGTCGGGAGTCAAGCGGTCGTACGGATGGGGATCAGGGCGCGTCATCGATTTGGGCATGGACAATGAAAACTGGAACTGGCAACTGCTAATGGTGACCGGCGGGAACGATCCGCGTCTATCGCTGATTGTGTCGGCGGCGCCTGTCTGGATGCAGCGACGTGACGACGGCTTGCCCGTGGATGAACTACTCTGCGGACCGCAGCTGCTAGAATCGGGCGCAGCAATCTTTTCAACGGACCAGATCACAAACTATGACCATCCTCGTCACCGGCGGCGCCGGCTATATCGGCAGTCACGTTGTTCGGCAGCTCGGCGAGCGCCAGGAAAAGGTGGTGGTGCTGGACAATCTGTCCACCGGCTTCCGCTCGGCGGTGTTGCACGGTGAGCTGGTGGTCGGCGACACGGGCGATCGCGAGCTGGTGAGTCGCCTGCTCCGCGAGCATCGCATCGACACGGTGATGCACTTCGCCGCGAACACCATCGTTCCTGAATCGGTGTCGAACCCGCTCAAGTACTACAGCAACAACACCTGTTCGACCCGCAACCTGTTGCAGGGCTGCCAGGAAGCCGGCGTCAAACATTTCGTGTTCTCCTCCACCGCCGCGGTGTATGGCGTTCCCGAAGGCGGCGTGGCCGCCGAGGACAGCCCGACTCAGCCCATCAATCCGTATGGCACCTCGAAGTTGATGAGCGAGTGGATGCTGCGCGACCTCGCCGCCGCGAGCTCATTGCGCTACGTGGTGCTGCGTTACTTCAACGTCGCCGGTTGCGACCCGGGTCAGCGCATCGGTCAGTCGACTCTGAAAGCCACCCTGCTCACCAAGGTGGCGGCCGAGACGGCGGTGGGCAAACGTCCGCACATCTCGATTTTCGGCACCGACTATCCGACGCCCGACGGCACCGGTGTGCGCGATTACATCCACGTCGAAGATCTGGCGAGCGCGCATTTGAAGGCGCTCGACTACCTGCGCGCCAACGGCGTGTCGGTCACGTTGAACTGTGGTTACGGGCATGGTTACAGCGTGCGCGAGCTGATCTCGACCGTGAACCGCGTGAACGGCCAGCCGCTGAAGACGATCGAAGAACCCCGGCGCGCGGGCGATCCGCCCTCGCTCGTCGCCAAAGCCCAGCGCGTCCGCGAATTGCTGGGCTGGGTTCCGCAGCATGACGACCTCGAAGCCATCGTCCGCTCGCAGCTGGCGTGGGAGCGCCGCCTGCAGCAGGAACCCGGGTTGCAAAAGAACTAACCGTCCCAGGCCCCGCCAAGGACGGCACTGAATCCAGCATGAGACCGACTCGCAGTGGGTGCGTGAGGTTGTCCCTGGCTGCCCCGGCAGGCCAGCGCCCTTTAGAAGCTACGAGCGCGCAATGCAGCCACTCCGAGCGCTAGAATCCGCCCCCATGCGTTTGCCTCGCCCGAGCTCTCTGAACAGCCTGATGCTGACCGGTTTCGCGCTGGTTTCCATCCCGCTGCTGCTGGGCGTGGTGATTGCCGCAACCAAGGTCCGCAATCTTTCCGAAGAAAGCGCGACCCTGGTTCGCAGCGGCGTGCAGACCACGCATTACACCCAGCAGCTGTTTCAGCAGATCGCGCCCATCGAGCGCAGCGCCAAGCTCTATCAGGTGCTGAACGATCCCGGCCTGCTCGATGTCTATAGCGACAGCCGCGAGCGGCTGCTGGCGACGCTGGAAAGCATCGAAACGGTCGCCGTCGATCCGGAGCATGGCGCGCAGCTGCGAGCGCTGCGCAGCTCGCTGCGGCGGATCGACGCCGCCCTGCTCTCGCCCGCGCCGGCCTCGCCGGAAGTGATTCGCGACGCGGTCGAGGCCATCCAGCCCATGTGGCAGGCGGCATTCGCGCTGTCGGCGGTGACCGGCGAACAGGTCGAGACCGGATTGTCACGTCTGCAGCAATCGACGGCCGACACGCAGAAATATCTGTTCTGGCAGTCCTCGGTGCTGATCCTGCTCACGGCGATCCTGGTGGCGGTGTTTACGTTTCTGCTGATGCGGCCGATCCGGCAGATCGACATGGCGATCAGCCAGCTCGGCAAGGGCACGTTCTCGCGCTCGATCGCGGTGCGCGGCCCCACCGACCTGGTGAACCTGGGCCGGCAGCTCGAATGGCTGCGTGTGCGGCTGCTGGAGCTGGCGCAGGAGCGCAATCGATTCCTGCGACATATGTCGCATGAGTTGAAGACGCCGCTTGCCAGTATTCGCGAAGGCACGGAACTGCTGATGGACGGCGCGGTCGGTGAACTGGACAGCGCGCAGCGCGAGGTGACCACGATTCTGCGCGACAACGGCATCAAGCTGCAGCAGCTGATCGAGAACCTGCTGGAGTTCAGCGCCTGGCAGGCGCGGCACTCGGGCCTCGAGATCTCCGAGTTCCGGCTGCGGCCGCTGATCAAGTCGGCGCTGGAAACGCATCAGCTGACTTTGCTGGCGCAGCGGGTGCACCTGGATTTGAAAGTACAAGACATCGAGCTGCACGCCGACCGCGCCAAGCTCAAGTTGATTCTGGATAACCTGCTGTCGAACGCGCTCAAATACAGCCCCCGGGGCGGGACCATCTTCATTCATGCCAAAGCCGATAAGGATCACCTGGTGCTCGATGTCGCCGATACCGGCCCAGGCATCTCCAAGGACGAGCGCGAAGCGATCTTCGATGCGTTTTATTCCGGCCGTGCGCCGGTCTCCGGTCATCTCAAAGGCACGGGCATCGGCCTGTCGGTGGTCTCCGAATTCGTGCAGGCCCACGGCGGCTCGATCGAGATCCTCGACGGCATGTTTCCGGGCGCTCACTTCCGCCTGCGGCTGCCTCTGGCGCCCGCGCTCGAAAACGAGCCGGCATAGCAGTCAATGATGAAGCTCAACCGCACCATCGGCCTGCTGTCGGTCTGCCTCGTGGCGCTGCTGTCGCAGGGCTGCGCGCTCACCGAACGTCTGCGCAGAGAAGCGCAGGCGAACGCGGCTGCCGAGAACGCGCCGGCGGCTGTCACCCCTTCGGGAAGTGGCAATGCGCCCGCTTATCTGGACGTAATGAACAATCTGAGCACGCCCGATCCGGCGCGCCAGGCCGATTTGTTTTATGAGGTCGAGCGCGAATACACCCGCGCGCCGACCACGGCGAGCACGTTACGTTATGCCGTTGCGCTGGTAACTCCCGGCCATCCTGCGAGTAGTCCCTCGGAGGGCAAACGTTTGCTGGAAACGCTGCTGGCCACGCCGGAGCGGCTCACGCAGGATGAGCGAACGCTTGCCGCCGTATTGCTGCACGAAACCGATGTTAGATTGAAGCTCGAGGCTGAAAATCGTCGGTTGCTTGCGACACTCGACGACCGTAGTCGGACGCAGGCAAACTCGGACAAGCGCATTCAGGCGCAGATCGAAGAGAACGCACGTCTGCGCCGTGCCCTCGCCGAAGCCCAGCAGAAGCTGGACGCGATCAAAGAAATCGAGAGGTCTATCATTGAACGCAGTCCCACGCCCCCTGGCAATCGCGATGCCGCCCCAAGTGAAACGCAAAGCCCGTCTGCTAGTCGTTGATGACGATCCGGGGCTGCTCCGGCTGCTCACGATTCGTCTGCGTGCCGAAAATTACGAGGTCGACGCTGTCGAAAGCGCCGCCGCGGCACTGGCTGCCCTGGCCCGCGTCCGTCCGGATCTGGTGATCACCGATCTGCGCATGGACCAGATGGACGGCATCGGCTTGTTGAAAGAGATCCAGAGCCGTGCCCCCGGCCTGCGCGTCATCATCCTGACCGCTCACGGCACGATTCCGGACGCCGTCCAGGCGACCCAGAGCGGCGCTTTCGCGTTCCTCACCAAACCGGTCGACAAGCAGGAACTGCTCGACCAGGTGCAGAAGGCGCTCAAGGTCTCCGGCTTCGCCGACACCACCGAAGACTGGCGCAGCGAGATCATCACTCGCAGCGCGGTGATGGAAGAGCGCATGGCCCAGGCCCACATGGTGGCCGGCACCGACGCGCGCGTCATGATCACCGGCGAGAGCGGCACCGGCAAAGAGCTACTGGCTCGCGCCATCCACAAGGCCAGCCCGCGTCGCAATCGGCCGTTCGTGGCCATCAATTGCAGCGCCATGGCGGAGAATCTGCTCGAAAGCGAGCTGTTCGGTCACGTGAAGGGCGCGTTCACCGGCGCCATTCGCGAGCATCGCGGTCTGTTCCAGGCGGCCGACGGCGGCACCCTGCTGCTGGATGAGATCGGCGACATGCCGATGCGCCTGCAAGTGAAGCTGCTGCGCGTGCTGCAGGAAAATCAGGTGCGCCCGGTGGGCAGCACCGATGCGACCACGGTCAACGTCCGCATCATCTCGGCGACCCATCGCGATCTGAAGCAGCTCATCATGGGCGGCCATTTCCGCGAGGATCTGTATTACCGCCTGAACGTCGTGCACATCGAAATGCCTTCGCTCGCCAAGCGTCGCGAAGACGTGCCGCTGCTGGTGTCGCACTTCCTCGAGAAGGTCGCCCAGGAGACCGGCGAGCAACGTCACATCTACGCGCCCGAAGCGGTCGAGCTGCTGGTCAGCGCCGAATGGCCGGGCAACGTGCGGCAGCTGGAAAACGTGGTGCGTCAGAACGTGGCGCTCGCCACCAGCCCCATCATCAGCGCCGAGCTGGTGCAGGCGGCGCTGGGCGGTGGGCCGACCCGCCTGCCCTCGTTCGACGAGGCCCGCGATGAGTTCACCCGCAACTATCTGTCGCAGATCCTGCAGATCACCGGCGGCAACGTGAGTCAGGCGGCGCGCCTGGCCAAGCGCAACCGCACGGACTTCTACAAGCTGCTCGCGCGTCACCAGCTGACGCCGGAAGACTTCAAGCAGCGTTGATGCTCACGCCCGCGCCGCCGCGCGGGCGTCGCCCCCTCCTCCCGCCTGCACCGACGTGATCGGCGCGACCCGCACTCGCTTCTTCGGCGCGCCGATCAGCTTGTCGAAATATTCGACCGTCCGCGCCAGGCCCTCTTTCAACGGCACCTTGGGCGTCCAGCCGAGCAGCTGATGCGCCTTTTCGATGTCCGGCCGTCGCTGCCTCGGATCGTCGACCGGCAACGGCTGCATCACGATCTTCGATTTCGACCCGGTTATATCGAGCACCGCCTCGGCCAGCTCCAGCATGGTGAACTCGCCGGGATTGCCGATATTCATCGGACCGGTGACGTGATCGGGACTGTCCATGAGCAGCAGGAACGCCTCGATCATGTCGTCGACGTAACAAAACGCGCGCGTCTGACTGCCGTCGCCGTAGATGGTGATGGGCTGACCCTGCAGTGCCTGCACGATGAAGTTCGACACGACGCGCCCGTCGTTGGGATGCATGCGCGGACCGTACGTGTTGAAGATGCGCGCGACCTTGATGCGTAGCCGGTGCTGCCGGTAGTAATCGAAGAACAGCGTTTCGGCGCAGCGTTTGCCTTCGTCGTAACAGGAGCGCAGGCCGATCGGATTGACGTTCCCCCAATACTCTTCCACCTGCGGATGCACGGACGGATCGCCATACACTTCCGAGGTCGAGGCCTGCAGGATCTTGGCTCCGACGCGCTTGGCGAGCCCCAGCATATTGATCGCGCCGTGCACGCTGGTCTTGGTGGTCTGAACCGGATCGTGCTGGTAATGAATGGGAGAAGCCGGACAGGCCATGTTGTAGATCTCGTCCACCTCGACATACAGCGGAAAGGTCACATCGTGGCGCATCAACTCGAAGCCGGGGCGATCGATGAGCTGCTTGATATTGACCTTGGAGCCGGTGAAAAAGTTGTCGACGCACAGCACGTCGTGACCGTCCGCCACCAGCCGGTCGCATAAATGCGAGCCGAGAAATCCCGCCCCGCCGGTGACCAGAACACGTTTGTTGTCGAACTGTTTCATGACTTGGGTTCCCGCTGAAGACGGACGTGATGTACGTTCCGAGCACGGGCACAACCTTCCGCCGCGAAAAACGGTTCCTTCGAACAACGTTTGTACCCTGCTGCGCGCCCGAACGGGACTTCATTTCTTATCCTGTAGCAACTCTTGCAGACGCTGAGCGACGCCGCGCAGGCATCGTAAGTACTCTGCTGGCAGCGTCCGCACGAGCTCAAGAAGCGGCGCGGTCGATCCGCAGCAGCCGTCCCTTCGGACTGTCCGTCAGCACGTACAAACATCCATCCGGCCCCTGCCGCACGTCACGAATGCGTTCCTTGAGTTCCGTCAGCAAACGTTCCTCCCGCACGACTTTCTCGCCGCCGAGCTCGAGCCGGATCAGCATCCCGTAAAGCCCGCCCACAAATACGTTTCCCCGCCACGGCGCGAGGCGATCGCCGGTGTAGAACGTGAGACCGGTGGTTGCGATGGAAGGCACCCAGTATTTCACTGCTTTCGCGATGCCTTCGCGCTCGGTGGCTACGCCGAGCGGTTCTCCGGAATAAGCGATGCCGTGAGTCACGAGTGGCCAGCCGTAGTTCGCGCCGGCCCTGGCGACATTCAGTTCATCGCCCCCCTTGGGTCCGTGCTCCACCGTCCACAGCTCGCCGGTCCGCGGGTGCAAGGCGGCGCCCTGCACGTTGCGGTGACCGTACGACCAGATCTCAGGCTGCGCTCCGGGCACGCGCAGGAATGGATTGTCCGGTAATGCTCTGCCGTCACGATCCACCCGAACGATCTTGCCGAAGTGAGTTTCCAGATCCTGCGCACGTACGGCGAAGTGTCGCGCCTGCCGCTCGCCCAACGTGACGAACAGAGCGCCATCGCGCGCGAACACCAGGCGTGAGCCAAAGTGTCCATTGCTCTGCACCGCGGGCGACTGGCGAAATATCACTTTCACATCTTCGAAGCCGTCGCGGATCAGCCGACCGCGCGCGACGCTCGTGCCACTGCCATCCGCCCGCTGTTCTGCATACGACCAGAACACTTGCTGCGATTCGGCGAAATCTGGCGCGAGCACGACATCCAGCAATCCACCCTGCCCTCGCGCGGCAACCGGGGGCAATCCCTTCAACGGCGCGGATACTTCGCCCGCGCTAGTCACGAGGCGCATTCGTCCGGCACGCTCGGTGACGAGCATTCGGCCGTCGGGCAGAAAGGCGACGGACCAGGGATGCTCGAGGCCATCGGCCACCGTCTCGACCTGCAACGGAATGAGCTCGCTCGCAACGCGCTCCTGCGCGAGCGCTGCGCCTGCACGCATCAGCAAACATCCAAGCGCCGCCACTTCGATTATCCGCAGCAGCTGTCTCGCGATCCGTTTGTGTAGCATCGAAACTCCGCTATCGATTCACTAAATCATAGGGAGACTGCGTTGAGCGAGATAGTCCTGCCATCGGGCGCGGCGTATCTGTTATTCGTTCTGGGTCTGCTCGCAAGTATGTGGGGCAAGACACGACGCGCCTCCTGGTGGCTGCTCGCGGCCTCCGGGGCGCTGGCGTTCGTCTTCTCATCGGGCATGACGGCCTCCTCGCTGATGCGCCCGCTCGAATATGCCTATCCCACCGTGCATGACGGACGACAGTTTCCCGAGGCGCGGCACATCGTCGTGCTGACCGGATGGGCCGCCGAGGACCCGAACATGCCGCTGAGCGGCCGGCTCAGCGCGTCGGCCGCCTATCGCGTTCTGCTGGCGCTGGAGCTGTTCCACGATCGGCCCGATTGCAGAGTCATCGTGTCGGGCGACGCCCCGACGGCGCGCACCATGGGCGCCGTGCTGGCCAAGCTCGGCGTTCCTGCCGACCAGCTCGTGCTCGAAGAAGGCTCGCTCACCACCGCCGAGAGCGCCGTCAATCTGCGCCCGCTGGTGCGGGACGAACCGTTCTTCCTGGTCACCTCCGCGGGCCATCTGCCCCGCGCCATGGGCGCGATCGAACGACAGCAATTGCGAGCCATTCCAGCGCCGACCGATCATCAGTTGCCGAATCAAATATGGCGCGCCGAGCCCCGCCCCTCGCCCAACTCGCTGGCCGTGTCGGATCTGGCGATTCACGAATATCTGGGCCGCCTGTACTACCGACTTAGGGGCCGCGCATGAAGGCATTTCTCCCGCTAAGCTGCGCGGTTCGTAGCCTCGGTATCAACGTGTGGGTCAGGTCCCACCCGGGGGCCGGGCCCGGCGGGTAAACTCACCGCCCTTTTCGCATCGGCGAGGTGTCATGAGCAAGGAACTTCGGGTCGCAATTCTGGGTGGCGGCAAGATGGCCCAGAAGCACGGAACAGCCATCCGGCTCCAGCCGGGTGCCCGCTTCGTGGCCGTCGGCGACCCGTTCCTTACGCCCGCGGACATCAAGGAGCGCTTTGGCGCGGACATTTTGGCCTTTGCCGATCCTGCCCAGCTGCTGCAGGAGGTGAAGCCGGACATCGTCCACATCGTCACTCCGCCGCACACCCATTTCGAGCTCGCCAGGCAGTGCCTGCTGGCCGGCGCGAGTGTTTATGTCGAAAAGCCGTTTGCGCTGAACCGGCGCGAAGCGACTGAGATTCTGGATCTCGCCGAAAGCCGCGGCCTCCGCGCCTGCGCTGCCCACCAAGTGCTGTTTCAGCGCGCCGGGCAGCTGTATCAGCAGCACCTGCCGATGATCGGCGACATCATCCACGTCGAGAGTTATTTCTCTTTCAAGCCGGTGCGCCGGCGGCCCGATGGCGGCGCGCCGCTGTCGGCAGTCGATCAGTTGATCGACATCCTGCCGCATCCGGTCTATCTGCTGCTCAGCGCCCTGGAGCACGAGCCAGGCGCCGCGCCGCAGCTCGCCTCGTTTGAAGTTGCACCCGAAGGCGAAGTGCGCGCCGTGATCCGCAGCGGCAAAACGCTGGCCACGCTGATCGTCACGCTGCGCGGACGACCGGTGGAATCTTATCTGCGCGTCGTCGGCACGAACGGTTCGGTCACCGCCGACTTCATTCTCGGCGACATCGTCAAATCGTTCGGTCCCGGCGCCTCCGCTCCTGCAGTGGTGTTCAAGCCTTTCAGCACGTCGTCACAAAAGTTCTGGGGCAGTGTCGGCGGCGTCGGTCGCCTGCTGTTCCGTCGGCAGAAGAGCTATCCCGGCTTGGGCGAACTGTTGGAACGCTTGTACAACAGCGTGCGCTCGCCTTCGGCGCCGTTGCCGATGGAGCGCGCGTCGATCATGAACACGGTGCAGATCTGCGAGGAAATCTCACAGCGCCTGCATGCGGTGGACGCGCGAGCCGAGGAAGAAGCTCGTCGCAGCCTGGAAGAGCGCACCGCTCGCCTGCCCCGCGTCGATCATTCCCGCGGTGTGGTGCTGGTCACGGGTGGATCGGGCTTCCTGGGTCGTCCGACGCTGCGTGAGCTGCGGCAACGGGGCTGGCCCGTGCGCGCGCTGGTGCGACGGAAACCGTCGGCGCGGCAACAGGTCCCTGGCATCGAATATATCGAAGGCGATCTCGGCCGCGAAGTGCCGGCCGATGCGATGAAAGATGTTTCTGTCGTCGCCCACCTCGCCGCCGAAACAGCCGGCAATCAGGCGGCGCACGAGCGCAACTCCATCGTCGCCACTCGCAATCTGCTGGACGCCATGCAGCGCGCCGGCGTGCGTCGGCTGATCAACATCAGCAGCGTCGCCGTGATGAAGCCGGGCCCGAGTGTGTTGAAGGAAGATTCGCCGGTGGATCGCGGCAATCTGTCCCGCGGACCGTACGTGTGGGCCAAGGCCGAAGCGGAAGCCATCGCCATCGAGCGAGCCGCGACCGGGGTCGTCGATGTTCGTACGATTCGCCTCGGACCGCTGGTCGATTTCGAGGATTTCACGCCGCCGGGCCGGCTGGGTCGCGACGTGGTGCGTCTGTTCGTCGGCATGGGTGGGCCGTCCAAGCCGCTGAGCGTTTGTGACGTGCACACCGCCGCCAAGGTCATTCGCTCGTATGCCGAATCGTTCGACGCCGCCCCGGCGATGGTGAATCTGGTGGAAGTGCCGCCGACCACTCGCGGCGATCTGGCGAACCGCCTGCGCAAGACCCGGCCTGAGCTCAAATTCTTCTGGATGCCGTTCCCGGTGCTGAAGATGCTGAGCGGTCTGGCGGTGCTGCTGCAGAAGGCGCTGCGCCCCGGTAAGCCCGCGCTGAATCTGTACGCCGCGTTCAAATCGGAAAACTATCACCCGGCCATTTCTCAGCAGGTGATCGCCGCGGCCAACACCGCGCCGCCTGCCCCGATCGAGCAGCGATCGGAGAGCGCCGCCTAGGCGCTCTTTCCTTTACCCCAAAAGAAAAACGCCACCGCACGCGGTGGCGTTTTTTTATGAAGCGCCTGTCGAGGCTCAGGCTTTGCGACGGCGGGCCATGCCCATGCCGACCAGACCCAGACCGAGCAGCGCCAGCGTGGCCGGCTCCGGCACGTTGGTCGGATTAGTGCCGACGACGCCGGTCGCCACTTCGAGGTTGTCGATGGCGACGCCGCCGCTGTAGCCCAGGCCGTCACGCCAGGTCGTGCGCATGCCTTCGAACACGATCGACACCACGTTGGTGAAGATCGCGGGCAGCGTGAAGTGCTCGAAGTCCACCACGCCATTGGTGCCGTCGGCGGCGATGCCGTCGAGGAACAGATCGAGGCTCGCGGTGGTGCCGTCGAGCCAGGTGCCCACGATGCGCAGGAACTCCGCGTTCGGACGATCGCCGCCGCTGTTCGGGTAGAACTCGGACGCATCCAGCGACAACAGCGAGAACTCGCCGCCGTCCTGACGGGTCATGGTGATCGGCGCGCCGCGGCCGGACTCATAGCCCAGGTGCGTGGTGCCGTTGGAGGCGACCAGGTCCCAGTGACCGCAGCCGTAGGTGTGCATGTGGTTGGAGGTGAAGTGATAGCCCCCTGAATCCACGGCAGTGGTGATCGCCTCGGCGGACGGGACTTCGTCGAACGTGATCACGTCGGCGTTGGCCAGCCCGCAGACCGAAAGCAGCGAGGTGATGAACAGGGGCCGTAACATGTCTTCTCCTGATGTTGAACCTTGATTCGGAAGGGTTAACCCACGGGTCAACCTTGCTGCCCCATAGCAAAGCAAGTCGCATACCAAACCCTAAGCACTTGCCCTTTTGTCCGTGCAAATCGGGCAAAAACGGCAGAAATTTGCGGACTCCATCACGAAATACACCGGCAAAACGCCCGCTGCCTGGAGGTTTCGGCAGCCTGTCGTCCAGCAGTTGTAAAAATCCTCGACGGGATTATTGGCTGGCGGCGGGCGTGGCCACGACGCCGACTGACGAGGTGTACGCGATCGCATAGTTGCGAGCGATCGCGTCGTTGACGGGCTGTGGCAGGCGGAAAGAGCCCAGGGACTGCGGCCGGATGAACTGCAGGGCTGCGTAGTTGCGGCCATCGACCTGCTGAATGAAGCCCTCTCGGGCCTCGGTGTCGAGCGCAATCCGCTGTCCGAAGTTGAAGAAGTCGAACGGGACGTGTTTGTCGGCCCAGAAACACAACAGCAGCTGCTCGCAGGCCACCGGCCCTTTCACTTGCGAGAGCGCCTCGACCGCTTCGGCCGTGTCCCGGCGTCGCTGATCGAGTGCGCCCAGCTCTTCCAGAGCGACGCCGACGCGCTGATACGCTCCGAGACAGATAAACATTCCGACAGCCGCCAGCACGACGTGCGGCACGAACAGTGTGCCCAGCAATCGGGACTGCGAGCGCAGCATGCGCTCCAACGCCAGCCCGACCACGAGACACGACGCGATGATGGGCTCGAACAATGCATTGATGGAGATGCCGTCGCCAAACATCATCGCCGCCGTCCAGCCGATCGCCGCGAGCAGGTACCAGAGCGCAAACCTATCTTGCGGAATGCGGCGCTCGGCTCGAAAGAACTCCCACAACGCGAGGCCGATGAGCACCGCGAGCACGATCAGGATATTGCGCCAGCCGGTGAGATTCGCTGCCGCCACGGCCGTCGACCATACGCGCGGCGTTTTGAATACGCCTTCGACGAAACCATCGCCATACAGCCAGACGCAAAGCGCGAGCCCCATTACTCCGGTGACGATCGCGCCAGCCAACCAGGCCATCAGACCGCGTCGGTTGTAGATCATCAACCAGATGAAGGTCGCTGTCGGAACGGCGAGGACCACGGGCTTTGCAAACCCGGCGATCGCCATCACGGCAGCGGCTAATGCCAGCGCCTTCGGCGACTCGGAATGACGCCACACGATCCACGCGCCGAGCAGCGACAGCACCTGCGCGAGCCATTGCGGATCGTTCATCGCAATGTACACGCGAGCCCAGGTGCCCACGAAGCAATAGAACGCGAGCGCCACCGCTGCCGCGACCCATCGTCTTGTGCCCGCGGCAATGAGCATCGAATACAACAGCGCCACCGTACCCAGCAGCGCGGCGAGCGCGACGAACCGGCCAGCAACGACGATGTCCTGTCCTGGCATGAGGCTGGCGACGCCGGCCACGACTAGAAACGACAGCGGCGGATAGTTGTTGGCGATCTCGGTGGCGCTCACCGGATAAAGCGGCGTCCCTTCCAGCACGCGCAAGGCGTGATAGGCGTTCCAGCCCTCGTTATAAGCGCGGCTGAGCGGGATGTGCTGGACGGCTTCGATCAGGGGCTGGATCGACAGCACCAGGGCGACCAGAGCGAACAGCGCCACGGCGAGCATCGCCGGCCCGTCCTCGGCCAGAAAGATGCGCCCGAGCGTTCGCTGCAGGAATCCTGCTGACGGCGGCGAGCCGCTGGCCTTCATGTCTCGATGACTCCCGCGCTGAGCTCAGCGCCGTTCGAATCTTTGTTGTCAGCTGAGCGCCGGCACCGATTTACGCAGGCCCAGCTTGCGCAACACCAGTTGCCGTTCGGAGCCCGTCAGTCCGATCGCATAGACGCATGGAGCGTACAGCACCAACAACAGCGCGACCGCCAGCCCGAACTCGATCAGATTGCTCAGTTGCACGTTGTGCCTGACCCACCACGCGCCCAGCGCAAATGGCACGGCGGCGATCACCGGGCGCATGTACACCCCGGCGATGTAACTCCACACCGGCAGCCCGAGAATGGAGCGCAACAGGTACGGCAACACGATCACGACCAGAATCACGTGAGGTATGGCTTGGCCGAGCGCCACGCCCATGAGGCCATACGACCTCGCGAGCACGAGGCTCAGCGCGACCATGATCGCGGCCTCACCCAATCGCAGCCACGCGAGCGCCGCGTGACGACTGATGCCGTAGAGAATGTTTACTACCACGTTGTGTGGCGAAGACAGGATCTGCGTGACCGCCAGGATCGGCAGCACGATTTCGATCGGCGCCGTGAAGGACGGGCCCATCCACAAGCCGACGAACTGCGTGCCGAGAATGGCAAGCGTCAGCGCGATGGGCATGGCGATGAGCACGTTGAGCTTGGCGCCCGCGAGGAACAGTTTGCTGAGCTCGCCCGAGCGCCCGCTCGCCTGCATCTCGCTCGCGACGGGCAGGAAGACTTTGGCGCTGGTGCCGACCAGCGTCTTCAGATACTGCGTCAGCGTCGCGGCGATCGAATAGAACGTCACCGACTGCACTGCCATCATCATGCCGACGATCAGCACGTCCGAAGAGAACACGATCTTCTGCGCGATGCTGTGGACGAAGGAATAAAAGCCGTAGCCGACGATGCGCCGGGTCATCGCCGGCAGCCGCTTGCCCTTAGGTAACGATGGACGCAGCTTCACGCCGCGCTGCTTCAGCAAGCGGATGGCGATGACCATGACGATCATGCCCGTGAGCAACGCCGCGCCGAATTGAATCGCCGACAGCGCCACCAGCCCGAAGCCCATCGACAACAGCGCGACGATGGCGGCCACGCGAAACACCTGCATGCCCATTTCCAGGCCGTTCGCCAGATCGTAGCGACGCAGGCCTTGCAGCACGCCGAGGAAAATATTGAAGAAGAAAGATTGGGTGATCGTCAGGCCGGTGAACAGCACCGCCCAGCGAGTCTCCTCGTAGTACGCCGGCTCGATGTTGAACGGACCCGGCACCGCCCACACGGCTATGCCAGTGATCAACAAACAAAACAGGATGATGGGCAGATAAGTGAGCGCAGCGGTGGTCAGCACCGCGTTGAGCTGCCCCGGCTGATTGCGCGCGCAGTACTTCGCCGTGTAGCGAACCACCGATTCGCGCACGCCGAAATCCAGCAGGTGCAGGTAGCTGGTGAACTGCAGCGTCAACGCCCAGATGCCGTAATAGACACTGCCGAGCTTGTTGACGACGAACGGCGAGAGAAAGAACGAAATGACGATGCTCAGGCCGAGCGCCGCCCAGTTCGAGACTATCCCTCGGACAATACTTTGACCGCCACTCATGAGGAATCAGGGCGCGCGCCGGAGCGCGCGCGCTATTACTTCGGCTTGCCCCACGTGTAGATCTGGGTGATCGCGTAGTTCCACACCGCGCCGACCAGCACGCCGGACAGCGCGGCCAGCAGCCACTGCGTTTTGTTCTCGAACAGATAGGACGCGATGCCCACGTTCGCCAGCGCACCGACGCTACACGCCAGCATGAAGCTGACCAGGCCCTTCAGCCAGCGCCAGCCCTTCAGCTGACGATCGCGGTACGTGAGGAAGTTGTTGACCCAGAAGTTGAACACCATCGCACCGATGGTGGCGGACGCCTGGCTGGTCGTGAACGGCAGCCCGACGGCGTTGAGCAGTAGGGACAGGATGGCGACGTGCACACCCACGCCCGCGCCGCCGACGGCGGCGAACGACAAGAAACGAACCGGCACATACTTGCCCACCAGTTTGTCGGCGAGCAGCATGCCGAACTCCCACAGCACCGCGTTGTCCAGCTTGCTCTCGCCGGCAAAACGATTACGGAAGGTGTAAGGCACTTCGGCGATGCGCAGCTTGCCGCTGGAGGACGCGATCATGTCCAGCAGGATCTTGAAACCGAGGCTCGACAGCGAGCGCACGCTGTTATCCAGCACTTCCCGCTTGAGCATGAAGAAGCCGCTCATCGGATCGCTCACGTCCTGCTTGAACACCAGCCGGCTCAGGCGCGTGGCGAAGCGGCTCATGGAAGCGCGCATGGCGTTCCAGTCGCCGATACCGCCGCCGCCGACGTAACGCGAACCGACGACGAGCTCGGCCTGGTCGCTCTTCAGCAGTTCCAGCATGCGAGGCAGGATGGTCTCGTCGTGCTGCAGGTCGGCGTCCATCACCGCGAGGTATGGCGCAGGCGATGCCAGCATTCCTTCGACACAAGCGCTCGACAGGCCGCGGCGGCCGAGCCGCTGGATGCAACGAACGCGACGATCGCCGCGCGCGACCTGCCGGGCGCGGTCGGCCGTTTTGTCGGGCGAATCATCGTCAACGAAGATCATTTCCCAGCTGACGCCGACCAGCGTCTTGCGCACGCGCGAGACGAGCTCTTCGACGTTACCGATCTCGTTGAAGGTGGGAATGATGATGGACAGCTCGATGTCGCCGGCGGCGGCATCGGCGGGTCGCACGGGGCTGCGCTCCGGGGCGGGAGCCCGGTCGGCCAAGGCAGCCAGCGATACTGAACTCATGTCATTTGTCATAGCGTGTCCCGCGGAGCTTGATTGCCGGTTGCCCGATAGATCCGCCGCCCATCGACCTCATGGACCAGCCGGTAATGTTGTTGCAACGTCTGCTCGAGGATCTGTTCCTGCGCGGGCAGAAGATACCAGACCTTTTCTTGCTTCACGATGAAATCCGGATGTGTCCCTAGGACCGCGCGCATCTCCGCCTCGGGCGTCGGCGCGGCCCCGATCTCCGCTTGCAACAGCGAGGGCTTGGAGATGTTCGAGGGGTGGGTCACGATCTTTCGAGGTGGATAAACATTCAGCAGCGTGTAGGCCAGGTGATCTTCCAGCAGATAGAGCTTGCAGCTGCTGTTGGCGCACGACGCTTTGAGATAGTCCGCCACGTCGTAGGCCGGCCCGTGCATCAGGCCCTTGTCGCTGCCGACCCGCTGCCAGGCGGTTTTATATTCGGCCGCCACCGGCGCCAGCATCACCACCGCGCACACGGCGATGGTCGCGACCGCGGCGACGAGCAGGCGTCGCTCGGCAAGGTACGCGTAGGCGATGCCGGCCAACAATGTCATAAAGGGCAGCATGCCGATCAGGTAGTGCATCGGCGCCACGCCGCTCACCACGATCGACAGGCCCGTTGCAATCACGAAAGCGAGCACGCTGATCAATGTCATGCGCTGCTCGCGATCGCGGCCCATCGCCGCTTTGATAGCAAGGCCAGCGCCCGCCACGCCCACCACCCATGCGGCCACGCCGACCGCGAACTGCGGAGGATTGAATCCCCAGCGAACGCCCATGGCGTTGAAGGCGTGTTGCACGAAATTCGCGAGCGGCCCGCTCTGTGTGGTCGCGTATGCGAAGGGGGCCTCGAACACCGAATACCAGAACAACGGAAACGACCCGCTCAAAGCATACGGCGCCATGAACGCCAGCAGTACGGCGATGCCGCCGATGCCGTAAGCGATCAGCGCTTTGACGCATTCCTTTGCCCCGCGCTCCCACTGATAAACTGCGATCAGCGGCGCGCAGGCAATCACGACGAACGCAAGATTGAGCCTGACCAGCGTCGCAAACGAGAGCAGCGCGCCGATCGCGACATACCACAGCGCGTTGTCACGTCGTGCGACCAGGATCCACAGCGCCACGAGCACCGGCAGCGTCGAGATGAGCTCGGACGTCGTCGCCTGCCCCGACACGGTCGCGCTCATGCTGAGGATGTAGACGACCGCGCCAAACACGCCGGCACGATGCGAATGCAGGCGCTGCGCCAGCGCGTACACCACCGCAGCAGTTGCGAATACCAGCAACGCGCCGAAGATCCGCACCACCAGCACGTCGTTGCCGAGACTGATGATTCCAGCAAACAAAAAGAAAATCGCCGGGGGCTTGTTGTCCCAGATGTAGGTGTAAGGCAGGAAGCCGTTCAGCAGCGAGTGCCCCATCAGGATGAAGGTGCTTTCATCCCAATCGATCACGTCGACGAAAAAGAACGGCAGGCGCGTCACCAGAGTGAGCACCGCGAGCGAGATCCACAGCGCTGGCGATTTGGCGTTGAGCATTACGCGTGAGCGTCTGTCAGGTCGCGATAGATCTGCTCGTAACGAGCAGACAGAGCGCGCAGTGAATAGGATTTTTCGACGAACCGGCGCGCCTGTTCGCCGACGCGCTGGGCGAGCTCGGGATTGCGCAGCAGCTCGATCAGAGTGCTCGCGAAAGCAGGCTCGTCCTGCAGAGCAAACATGAAGCCATTGCTCCCCTGCTCGATCAGATCCTCGGTGCCGCTGATCTTCGAGGCCACGCTCGGCAGGCCCGAGGACATCGCTTCGAGCAACGCGTTCGGCATGCCTTCCTGCTTGGACGGAAACAAAAAGACATCCGAGGCGCGCAAATAGCTCGCCGCGGTCGGCTGCAGGCCCGTGAAGATCACGGAATCCTTCAATCCTTCGCGCTCCACATATTGGAGCAGCTCCTCGTAGTAGCGCCAGGCGCCTGCATCGCTGCGCTCGGGCAGCGGCCCGACGAGCACGAGCTGCGCATCGATCTGCGCTCGGCGCACCTCGCGAAAGGCGCGCACGGCGAGATCGACGTTCTTACGAGAAATGATGATGCCGACGAAACAAACCGTCGGACGGTCCGGCAAGCCCAACGACGCGCGCAGCTGGGATTTTTCGGCGCGAGACGCGCACGGCCGAAAGGTGTCGGTGTCCACGCCGTTCGGCATGAGGTGCACGCGGCCGTTGGCGAACGAGTGCTGGCGGAATTCCTCTTGAATGATGCGGCTGGTGGCGATGTAACGATCGAACCGGCTCACCAGGTAGCGATTCGCACGGCCCCACAGCCTGCCCTGCCCTTTGAAATCGATGTCACTGTGAGCCATCGCGACCTTCAGCAACGCGCCCTTGCCAAGCAGGCGCGCCACCAGCGAGGCGATGGTGTGCTGTAACGTGCCATGCGCATGGATCACGTCGTACGTGTTGCGACGGCGGATCAGAAACATCGCCAGCCGGAGCATGAACGACAGCACCTGCAGCGACGGCGTCTTCACCACCGGCAAGCGATACACGGGGATGCTCTCGACCAGCTCGTACTCGGCGCTGCCGGTCAGGTTGGCGCTGACCACGAACAGCTCCACACCGCGCGTTTGCAGATGATGGCTCAGATTTCGAGCCTGGATCGCCGAGCCGCTGTAATGAGGCGCGTAGTAGTAACTCAGCATGCAGACGCGGACCGGCCGGCCCGCGTCACGTCTGCTATCCGTTGTGTTGCCCGCAGTCATGCAGCATCACGTGCGCTTGGCCAGCACCATTTCCGGACGTCGCGTGAGCAGCGCGATGGCGCGGCGAATGAACACGTCAAAGTCCGCGCGCCGCGCCGGATCGAACACCTGCAACGGATCGAACGAGCAGCCGCGCATGTCGATGCCCTTACGGTGCACGTTGTTATAAAAATCGATATTGATCGGCGCGGGCCGATGCGCGGCGAGCAGCAGCCGGCCCCAGCGCGGCAGCGTCTCGAAAATGACATCGGTCACTTCGGCTTTGCCGCTCAGATCGATGGCCACCAGGCCGACGCTGTCGGCGAGACGACCTTTCAATTCATTCAGCAAGGTCTCGCCGACGGCGAGCACTTCCACTGCGCCGGGGGCTCGATAATTCGACACGGCGCCGAGCTGAATCACCGGCAGCGCGCCGCGCAGGATGGCGGTCTCGCCCAGGAAATGCTCGAACGGCGACTCCGCCGTGTACACGGCAGACTCGCCGATTTCGAGCTGCATCTGTTCCCAGGCCCACAGCGACAACGCCAGGGCTGGCACATGCAACGCCACTTCCGCGCTCAGAGTGCCGTCGATCGGAATGCACTGAGTGCTCTCGACCTCGAGCGTCCCGACATCGGGCGACGGCAGCAACGCGAGCACTCGTCCGGTCGCATTGTCCTCGGCAGTTGCCACACCATACGTCTGAAGCGTGCCGCGTGCGGCGACCGGCGGCTGCACGCGCTCCACCGTCAGTTTGAACTGCGCTGCGTCGTTGATCATTGCGGCCACGATGGATTACCTGACCGTTTCGAACTTCGGCACTTCGAGCGCCGCGCCGCGCTCGAGCGAGGCATAGGCGCTGCGGATGAAGGCCAGATTTTCCCAGCCCTCGCGGAACGAGACTTCGGGCTGGCCATCCGCCTTGCGCACGGCGGCGGCGAACTGCCGCACCCACTCCGCCGTCCAGCTGAACGTCGGGAATTTCTTGATGTGGTACAGCTGACCGGGCCGCTTGCCGTCGATGGGCCGCGTCGAATAGAACGAGATGCCCTCGCCGTTCAGGATCAGACTGCCATTAGTGCCCCAGATGCGCTCTTCGGATTGTTCCGTACCGCGCATGATGGAGCTGGCGCTGATCGAGCCGATCGCGCCGTTATCCAGTCGATAGGAGATCGAGATGATGTCTTCGACTTCGGCCGGGGAGCCGAGCGTGCCGTATTCGCTGTAGATGCGCGAGGCCTTCAGGCCGGTGAGAAAGTAGATGTAATCGATGATGTGGCAGACGTTCATGATCAGATAGCCGCCGCCGCACTTCTCACGCGATGCCCGCCAGTTGTCGGGCGAGTTGCTGCGCGCCCCGGTCCAGTAACCCGGATCCTTGAACTGATGGGAAACGATCTGCACGCCGGTGATGGTGCCGAGCAGACCCGAGTCGATCAGCTCCTTCGCTTTGCGGATCTTCGGCAGATAGCGAAAGCTGTAATTCACGCTGAGCTTGACGTTGTTCTCGCGGCAGGCGCGGATCATCTCCTCCGCTTCCTCGAGATTGTTGGCCATCGGCTTTTCCACCAGCACGTGCTTGCCGGCATTCGCGGCCTGCACGGTCTGCGGCCGGTGCAAGTGATGCGGGGTCGAGAGCAGCACCGCTTCCACTTCCTGGCTGCGCAGCAGATCTTCGTAGGTGGGAAAGAACGGAGCCTTGAGCGCGCTGGCCATGTCGCGCGCGACCTTCTGATTGACATCGAACACGCCGACGATCTTCGCAGCGCCGGAAGTCGCGGCCTCGCGCGCATTTCGTTGCGCGATCGCGCCAGCGCCTGCAATACCAATTCTCAACGGTTCCACCGATGTCACCTCTTCAAGAAACTTTTATTCGATTACGCGCGCGGCGCAGCTGAGTTAGTGGGCGGCCTGCCAGTTGAAACTGATGGCGACCTGGTCGGCGCCGCCCTTGGCCAGCACTTCGAATACGGCATTGCATTCGTTCGGCGCGGCGTGCCACGTGATCAGATCGGCGACCTGCAGGCGGCCGGCGTGCAGCAGGTCCAGGAACAGCTTGCCTTCCTGCCGATAGCTCCAGCGCGTGAGGCTCGCGTCGCGTTCGGGAATCGCGCTGATGTGCGCGCCGATGATCGTGAGATTACGTTGCTGGGTGGTGGACCAAACATCCACATCGCGGCTCAAGCCCCGGGAGCTGCCGAGCAGCACGACTTTGCCGCCGTCGCGGGCGCACTGCATCGCCGTGGTGACGGCGTCGGGCGTACCCACTGCCTCGATCACGACGTCGGCCTGGATCTCATCCAGCACCTGATTGCCCTTCTCCAGGGAAATGAACTCATCGGCGCCGGCGCCCGACAGCGCGGTCTTGGCTCGACGGCGGCTCGGCGCGACGGCGATGACGGTCGAAGCACCGACCGCGCGAGCCAGCCGGTTGGCCAGCTGACCGATCAGGCCCTGGCCCACGACCGCCACGCGATCGCCAGCGGAAATGCGAGCCTTGCGGATGCCCTGCAAGGTGATGATGCCGAGCTCGATGAAGCTCGCCGACTCCGGACCGACGCCCGGCGGCACCCGAAACAACAGCGCGGCAGGCACGGTCTCGTTGCTGGAATGATGCACGCGGCCCGCGACCTGATCGCCGACCGAAATGCCTTTCACGTTCTTACCGACAGCCACGACCTCGCCTGCGGCCGAGTAACCGGGAACATACGGAAACGGTCGACGCGCACCCGGCAGACCGCACAGCACGGCGCGCTCGGTGCCAGGGCTCACTGTTGTACGTGCAACGCGAACCTGCACTTCGTTCGGGGCAGGCGAGAGAAATTCGTACGGCTCGAGGTGAGCGATTTCGAAGTCGAGGAACTCGACGTGCTTGCCCTGCTGCACGCGGCGGCCCGAAGTCAGCCCCTGGATCCGGATCAGGCCCCACAGGAACACCCGCTTCAGCGGCGGACGGATCGCCACCGGCAGCTTGGAATAGACGGATCCGAGCAGGTTGATGAGCCAGGTAGGCATTCTTGATTCTCAAACGGGCCTTCGGCCCCAAATTCTCGAGGGTGACTTTGCAGCCCGCTAGTGGACACCACCGGGGCAGCGCCTGCACTAGGTCAAAGGGACAGGAGCGATGCTCGCGATCCGTGCATCATGGCGCATGCCGTCGGCGCGGGTCTGCGATGCAATGCTCACATTGCAGTGACGCATTTTTTAACGGGATTTGACGGCCTTTTTTACACCTATTGGCGAATTTGCGCCCGGGCATAATTCGTCAAGGCGGCGTAACCGTCGGCGCTGATGTGCGTGCCGTCCTCGCTCGAATATTCGAGCTTGCGGAAACCTTCGCCATCGTCGAACACCTTCTCGAAATCCCACAAGCGCAGCCTCTGCTCACGGGCATAAGTCCGTAACCAGGCGTTCACATCGCGGACGTGCTCGTTGACCCAGGCGTTGTAGTTCTGCTTGCCACGCAGGTTGTTGATGAAAGCCACGAGCCGATTCGCGAGGCCCACGGCCTCGCTGACGGTGACCTCGGTCGCGAGGATCACCTCGATGCCGTTTTCACGGCCCAGGCGCACCATTTCGCGGTAGTCCGCCTTGGCTTTTTCCTTGGCGGCCTCGATGCCGCCGGGCGGGGCCCGGTGCACGTTGTTGATGTGGCCCCAGATCAGCACCGCCTGCGGTTTAGCGGCAATCACGTCCCGCTCGAAGCGTGCCAGCACCTGATGGGTCTCCTCGCCGCCAGCGCCGCGATTGATCACGCGATAGCCCGGCAGCTCCGGCTCTTTCCAGCCGCCTACATACGATGCGCCGGCCAGCACAAGGGTGGCCGTGGACGAGACCTGCTTCACTGGGTCCATAACTGGGGGGGAATCTCCGACCTGCGAGGACTGCGAACCTGCGGCGCCGGCATATAGCAGCAGCCATGGCAGCAGCCAATAGAACTGTCGTCTGTACATGGAACCGTCCGCGGCGAGCGATGATAAGACCTGTCGGCAAGGACAACACTTGCGCCCCACCGACCGCCAACTAAGTCACACGGATCCCGCTACTCTGCAGATATCATTCGCGGTTCCTGACCTGCTGACCGGTACCCGCGTGACCGAGCTGCCAAGAATACACGACAATCGAGTGACTACCGACGCTTCCCCAGCACACGGGGCGCTCGCCGCGAGCCGCTCGAAGGCCGCCGCCGCACGCAAGCGCCGCGTCTTGATCGTGGCTTCGACGCTGCACGTCGGCGGCGCCGAGCGCGTCATGGCTTGTCTGGCAAAGAACATCGACCGGCGACGTTTCGATGTCAGCGTCTGTTACCTGAAAGAAAACGGCGTGGTCGGCCACGAAATGCAGCGCGAGGGCGTCGAGCTGCTGCCGCTGCCCGGCCGGGAATATGGCAAGCTGGATCGGCTCACCTTCATCAAGCTGCGCCGGCTGATCCGGCAGCGTGATTTCCACCTCATCCATACGCACGACATGCACGGCTTCATGGACGGCTCGGCGTGCCGGCTGCTGACGCCAGGAATCCGGCACATTCATACCTTTCATTTCGGCAACTACCCGCATCGCGAGCCGCATTTCAAACGGATCGAGCGATTGCTCTGGCGGGTGCCCGATACGCTGGTCGCGGTGGGTCACGCACAGGCCCATTCCATCCGCACGCTGTATGGCATTCCCGAACAGCGGATGCGCGTTCTGTGGAACGGAGTGAATGCGCCGTCGCCGCGCATTTCGCCCAGCGTGCAGGCGGCGATCGAAGGCTGCACCGATCCCATCATCGCGAGCATCAGCACGCTGATTCCCCAGAAGGGTCTGCATCATCTGCTCGAAGCCGCGGTGAAACTGAAAAACGGCGGCGCCCGTTTCCGCTTGCTGATCGTGGGCGGCGGACCGCTGCAAACCCAGTTGCAGGAATTGGCCGTGCAACTCGGGCTCGACCAGCAGCACGTGCGTTTTCTCGGCTGGATTCCGGAAGCCTCCGATTGCGCGCTGCCGGTGTGCGATATCTTCGTGCAATCTTCGCTTTGGGAGGCGATGTCGGTGGTCGTGCTCGAAGCGATGGCTGACGCACGCCCCATGGTAGTGACCAGCGTCGGTGAAAATCCCCACGTGATCGAGCACGGCAAAACCGGCTTGATCGTGCCGCCCGGCGACCCGAGCGCACTGGCCGACGCCTTGCACCGCCTGCTGCAAGATCCGGCCCTCGGCAAACGTCTCGGCGAAGCCGCCCGCGCCCGCCATGCGGAGCGATTCCAGGTTCGCAACATGGTCGCGGATTACGAAGCGTTGTACGACGAAATTCTCGGCAATCCGCCGACCGGCACTCACTGATGCGCATTACCTTCGTCACGCAGATCGTTCCGTATCCGCCGCATGGAGGCGTGTTGCAGCGTGGCTTCAATTTGCTACGCGAGCTCGGGCGCAAGCACGAGGTGCAACTGCTCGCGTTCCATCATCCCGATGAATTGCCGCACGGCGAGCCGCTGGCTCGCAGTCGTGAAGAGCTTGGAAAGTTCTGCGCCGAGCTGGAGTATTTTCCGTTGTGGCCCAAGCAGTCCCCGCTGCACAAGCTCGTCGCCTTCGCCGCGGGCGCGGTCTATCCCAAGCCTTTCAGCGTGCTTGCTCACAAGAGCACCGCGCTGGCCGAGCGTATCGAGGAGATCTGTAAGAGCCGCAAGCCCGATATCCTGCATCTGGATACGATCGCGCTTGCGCCGTTCCGGCATTACAGCGCGAACGTGCCCACTGTGCTCGCTCATCACAACATCGAATCGCAGCTGATGAAGCGACGCGCCGATCATGAAGCGGGCGCGGCCGCTCGCATGTATGTACGCGCCCAGACTGAGCGTCTGATCCGCTTCGAGCAGGAGCAGGCCGACAAGTTCGCGCTCAACATCACTGTTTCCAATGCCGATGCGAAGATGTTGAAACAAATCTGCCCCGGCGCGAAAACGGCAGTCGTACCCAACGGCGTCGACACTGATTACTTCGCACCTCGCCCGGGCGAGGAAACTCCCGCGCTCATCTATACCGGCGGCATGAACATGTTCGCCAACCGGGACGCGGTGGAATGGTTCATCGAGTCGATCTGGCCGCGGATCAAGGCCGCTGTACCGGAAGTTCGTTTCTATGCCATCGGTCAACGACCGAGCGCTCGCATCCTCGCGGCAGCAGCCAGCGATCCTGCGATCCAAGCGCCGGGCTTCGTCGATGACGTGCGACCGTGGGTCGCAAAATCCGCCGTGTATGTCGTGCCTCTGCGCGTCGGCGGCGGCACGCGGCTCAAGATGGTCGATGCAATGGCGCAGGGCAAGCCGATCGTCGCCACCACCGTCGGCGCCGAAGGTATCGATGGCGAGAACGGCAAGCACTTCCTGCTCGCCGATGACGCCGAAGCCTTCGCACGCACCGTGATCGATCTGTTGCGCGATCAGACTCGTCGCCAGCAACTCGGCGCATCGGCCCGCGAGCGAGCCGAGCAACGCTACGCCTGGCCCATGCTCAGCGAAGACCTCGCTCGTCACTACGCCCGCGTCGTCGAGGAGGCGAAGCGATGAATCCGCTGCTCAAGCGCATCTATGATCTCGCGCCCGCCTCGGTGCAGAGCGCGCTGGTCAGCGCGTTCAGCGCACGACTCGAGCGTCAGCGCTACGGCGGACGTTTCGAAGAGTTCCGCGCGCTGCTCGAAGAGAGCCAGTGGTGGGATGCGCAGAAGATGCGCGAATGGCAGGACGAGAGGCTGCGCGCCGTGGTTCGTCACGCCGACGAGCATGTGCCCTACTACCATGAGCTCTTTCGTCATCACGGCATCGATGCGAACAAGTTTCGCGGCCAGGAAGATCTGCCGCGCATTCCGGTGCTCACGCGCGAAACGATCAAGCGCCGCACCGAGGATTTGAAGTCCAAGCGCCCCGAGGATCGTCGCCTGACCGAAGGTCACACCAGCGGCACGACCGGATCGCCGCTGCAGATCTACTACAGCGAAGAGATGATCACGATGAACTATGCCGTGATGGATCGTCAGTATCGCTGGGCCGGCGCCCGTCTGCAGCGAGATGGCGACCGCGCCGCCGTGGTTCGCGGCAATGTGATCGTGCCGCTCTCGCAGAAGCGCCCTCCTTTCTGGCGCCACAACCACAGCCTGAATCAGCTGCTGATGTCGAGTTTCCATCTGACGCCGGAGAATCTCGTCAGCTATTTCGAAGTGTTGCGCGAGTTCAAGCCGACGGTGATGGACGGCTATCCCTCCTCGCTGTACGTGCTTGCGAAAGTGCTGCTCAACCGCGGCGAGCGGCTGCCGGTGAAAGCAGTGATCACTTCTTCCGAAACGCTGTATGACTTCCAGCGCGAGGCCATCGAAGCTGCGTTCCAGTGTCGCGTGTTCGATTACTACGCGGCTGCCGAGCGCGTGGTGTTCGCCGTCGAATGCGACAAGCACGAAGGGCATCACTTGTGCGAGGAATATGGCATCACCGAGATCTGCGATGACGACGGCCAGCCATTGCGCGCCGGGCAGGAAGGGATCATGGTAGGCACGTCGTTGCACAACATCGGCATGCCCATGCTGCGTTATCGCACCACGGACCGTACTGCACTCAAAACCCACGTGTGCAGCTGCGGCCGTCCCCTGCGATTGATGGAAGATGTGACCACCAAGGCCGAGGATCTGCTGCGGCTGAAGGACGGGCGACTGATTCCACCGTCCGTGCTCACCCATCCGTTCAAGCCGCTGGATTCGATCGAAGCCTCACAGTTGGTGCAAACTGATCTGGACCGGCTGGTGGTGCGCTTGATTCCCCGGCCGGAATACAGTCAGAAGGATGCCGACCACCTGGTGCGGGAGCTCAAGGCGCGCCTCGGTGCGGACATGCGCGTCGACATCGAGCAGGTCGAGCGCCTCGAGCGCACCTCCCGCGGCAAGTTCAAGTGGGTTATTTCTAAAGTGGATCTGGGTCTGTAACCATGTGCGGTCTGGTCGGTGTGTTTTATCGGGATCAGGCTTGCGATCCCGCCCGTCTCAAGGCGATGCGCGACATCATCTCGCATCGAGGACCGGACGATGCCGGCGATTTCATCGAGGGCCCGCTCGGTCTCGGTCATCGACGGTTGAGCATCATCGACCTGAGCCCCGCCGGGCATCAGCCGATGTTCACGGCCGACGGTCGCTACGTGATCGTTTATAACGGCGAGATCTACAACTACAACGAACTGAAGCAGGAGCTCGCGGCGCAGGGAGCGCAGTTCCGCAGCACCTCGGATACCGAAGTCATCCTGGCGCTGCATGCGCGCCTGGGCGATGCCGCCGTCGCCAAGTTGAATGGCATCTTCGCGTACGCGCTATGGGACAAGGTCGAAAAGCGTCTGTTGCTGGCGCGCGATCGGGCTGGCATCAAGCCGCTTTACTACGCAGCCACCCCTCGTGGCGTCGTGTTCGGCTCGGAAATCAAGACTCTGTTCCAGTCGGAGCTGGTGACGCCGCGTCTGAACGAAAAGCGCGTGGCGGAATATTTGCTGTTCCGGCAAGTGGCCGGCTCGGAGAATTTGTTCGCCGACGTGCACGTGGTCCCGCCCGGGCACACCATGGAAATCGTCGCTGGCGTCGCCTCGCCGCCGCGCGAGTATTGGTCGGTGCGCACTCCTCCCGCGCCCTTCAAGGGCAGCTACAACGAGGCCGTTGACGAGCTCGATCACGTGCTGAATCGCTCGGTCGCGCGACAGCTGATGTCGGATGTGCCGCTCGGCACCTTCTGCAGCGGTGGTATCGATTCGAGTCTCACGACCGCGATTGCCGCACGCCACGCTGGACGCGCGATCAACACATTCTCGGTCGGCTTTCATGAAGCCGCTTATGACGAAAGCGAGTATGCGCGCATGGCCGCCCAAGCCTGCGGCACGAATCATCACGAGCTACGCATCGACGAGCGTGACTTCGCCGGCCTGTTGCCGAAGCTGGTCTGGCACCATGACCTGCCGCTCAACTATGCCAACTCCGTGCACATCTACGCGATCAGCGAGCTGGCGCGTAAGCACGTGACGGTGGTGCTGACGGGCGAAGGGGCCGATGAGTTGTTTGGCGGCTATCCGCGTTATTACATTCCGCGCCTGTTGCAGACCATCAATCGCGTTCCCGCGCTGTTGCGCACGCCGGCCGTCGCGATGCTCGCCCGCTCCGGGGATCATCGGTTGCGCAAGCTCGCGGATTTCGCTCGCCGTCCGGTGCACGACGCGATGATTTATAACACCACCGGCACCGATCCTTCGATGGTTCGCAAGGTCGCACGCGCCAACGGCGCGATACCGCTCGAATTCAGAGAAGAGCGGCTGGCGGACGCTCATACGCGTGGCCTGGACGTGGTAACCGCGCTCGCCACGCTCGACTTCCAGACCTATCTGGTGTCCATCTTGAACCGGCAGGACAAGATGAGCATGGCGACCAGCATCGAGTCACGCGTGCCGTTTCTCGACAACGAGATGATCGATTTCGCGCGCAGCCTGCCGCTGCCCTACAAACAAACATTGAAACATCGCAAGCGCGTGCTGAAGGACGTGGCGCTTCGCTACCTGCCCGGGCCGATTATCCATCGACGCAAGTCGGGCTTCGGCGTGCCGCTGCAACCGTGGTTCGCGAGCAATGGACCGGTGGGCAAGCTGCTGGAAGAGGCGCTGCACAGCCCGGCCATTGAGTCCGCGCTCGATGCGCGCCTGCTCACCGATCTGCTGAGCCAGCATCGCAGCGGCGCTGCCGACCACAGCGAGCTGCTGTGGGGCGTGCTCAACCTGTCGCTGTGGCGAGAGGCTTATCGGGTCTAGTGGACGTCTGCGGCGGCGATTCGCAGCGGTACAGCTCGTGAAACACCACATCGCCGATGGTTGCGATCGGCCGATGGCAGAAGCCCGATAGCAACTGCTGAATCTTCTGCCGCGGCCAGCCCATTTCCGCGAGCGCATACCACGGCATCAGGTCGTGATCCTTGTCGTACACCCGCGCCACGAGCACGCGACCGCCGCTATTCAATTGCGCCTCGATCAATTCCGGCACGCGCGAGATGTGCTGGGGCGCATCTTCCTTGGCAAGCGCCATGTTCATCAGCACGAGCTTGCGCACGCCCGGCGCATCTTCACTGAGCTGCATCCACTTGCGCTGATCCCAACCCGGAATGATCTCGAGATCGCCGGCGCGCACCAGCGAATCGTGTTGTTGGCGCTTGACCAGGAATGCGCGATCCGACATCGGCTCGACGACGGTGACGGTATTGACGATCAGCAGCGCTGGCACGAAGGCCATCAGCGCGTACCGCCGCCAATCCCTGCTTCCCCACGACGGCGCGGCCAGATCGTTCGCGAATGTCACCTGTGGCATCACGCCCTGCCCCATCATCGCGAGCAGCCACACGGCCGGCAGGATCTGGCCCCAGAAGATGTCATCGCCCGCCACCCACAGGAAATTGAAGGCCAGGTACATCACGATCCACGCGAGCAGAAAGCGCGCCAGAGGCTCACTGACCACCCGACGCAACGCGAACCACGCGACGCCGACGACGAACACGATCACCGCCGGCGCGAGCACTAGGCTCAGTCCGATCGTGCCGAAATTGGGAATGAACTCGAATGGCTCGGAGAACGCCAGCACTTTGAGCACCGTGCCGAGCCCCGCGGTGGCAAGCGTCGCGCCGAGCAGCGTATTGAAGCCGACCAAGGCGGTGGCCTCCGTTACTCCCGCCACGGTCCAGTCGAGTCCATACAATTCATTCAAGCGGCTCGATGAGTCGCCCTGGTAGGCCGTGAGCCAGGTAAGAAAGGAAGCCTCGGTGCCGGATAAGAGATAGCCCGCGACGAACAGCGGAAATCCCAGCGCCGCGGCGGCCGCCCACAACTTGAGGGTGTAGCGAGGCTGCCATCGACCCAATCCGGGGCCGCTGAATCCCACGACCACGCCGGCGATGATGGCGAGCGGCAGATTGTTGAACATCACGGCCGCCGCACCGGCGAGCAGCAGCCCCATGTAGTACAGATTGCGTTCCTCGGCGCGACCGGCGCGCATGGACGCCAGGAAGTCGATATAGCAATAGATCACGCCCATCAGCAGCGGCATCTGCACCATCACGTAGTACTGATTCACCGCGAGCGTGAGGAATGTGTGCGAGGCGAACAGCCCGGCAACGCACAGCAGACGAGTTGCCGGGCTCGCGACACCCGCGCGCAGCAGCGCCGCATGAAAGATCAGCAGCGCAATTACCGTCGCCACGCCGCTCAGGATTTCGAACGCGGTGAGCGGGTCGATCGTCACGCCCAGCTGCGTCAGCAACACCGAGAAGTAATAACCGAAAGGATCGAGCAGCAGATGATTGGGATTCCAGATCAGATCCGACGCGGCGATCTGCTGCACGATGCGCTGCGCATCGCCATGCGGCCAGGTGCGGTTGAACAAAATGACGTACGCCGCGACGAACGCGACGAGGGCAATGCGCTCTCCGATGGTCCGGGGAGCGGAAGACGCCGTAGTGGACATGGTCTGTGAACGAACCTTATGTCTGCACGCGTGGGCGGTAGGTCCACAGTCGATGCAGCGTATACGTTACCGGCGTAACGAATACGGGTACGCAAATGATCCCGACGATGTAGTGCCCGCCGAGCCAGTCGACGGTCCCGGACACAGCGGCGGCCAGCACCACCCCCAGTAGTTGTACTGTGACGAAGCGGGCCAGGGTCCGCCCGTCGATGGAGCTGCCAAAGCTCCATAGCGTATTGATCACATATGAGAAGGCCGTGGCAACCGTAAAAGCCACCGCGTTGGCGATGGCCGGCTCGGCATGCGCCGTTTCGATCATGGCCAGTGCGACCGCAAAATGCACAGCCGTTGCGAGCACGCCGGACAGCAGGAACCGGCGCACCTGGACACTCAACACCACAACTCGCCTCGCTTACTTACTCAGTGCCCTGTCGATGACATTTGCGCACCAGGTAGGTCGGGCGCTGCTTGCTTTCGAGATACATGCGACCGATGTACTCGCCGAGCAGTCCGATGCTGATGAGCTGCAGACTGCCGAAGAACAGGATCGCCACCAGCACGGACGCGTAGCCGGGGACGTCGATACCGTAAATCAAGGTTCGGATCACGATGTACGCGGCATAGGTCAGCGTCAGCAGCGCGCAGATCGTGCCCACATAGGTCCAGACCTTCAGCGGCGCGGTGCTGAAGCTCGTGATGCCTTCCAGTGCGAAATTCCAGAGCTTCCAGCCGGAGAACTTGGTCTTGCCGGCGGCGCGGGGCTGACGGGCGTAATCCACCGTCACCGCTTTGAACCCGACCCAGGCGAACAAGCCCTTCATGAAGCGCTGGCGCTCCGGAAGCCGCTTCAACGCCGCGACCACCACTTTGTCCATCAGCCGGAAGTCGCCGACGTTAGCGGGAATCGCCACCGTGGACAGCTTGTTGTGCAGCCGATAGAAGCCTTCGGCCGTCTTGCGCTTGAGGAACGTATCGGTGCTGCGATCGGTGCGCCGGGCGAGCACGACTTCGGCGCCCTTGCGCCATTCCTCGATCATCTTCGGGATGAGCGTCGGGGGGTCCTGCAAATCGGCGTCGATGGGCACCACGGCGTCGCCGCACGCGGTGTCGATGCCGGCCGTCAACGCGGCCTCTTTGCCGAAGTTGCGCGACAGCTCGACCACCACGAAACGAGGGTCGAGGCGATTGGCGGCCAACAGATGCACCAGCGTGTCGTCGCGACTGCCGTCGTCGACACAGATGAATTCGAAGCGGACGTCGGGGACCGTGCTGGCCATGGCGCGCAGCGCTTCGTAGAAGATCCAGACGCCTTCGCTCTCGTTGTAAAACGGAGCGACGATCGAGACGAGCTTGCCCCCGACGCCGATCGCCGTCGGCGCCAAATTCTCGTTCGATGCCACCGTCCCGCTCGCCACGGGACTGGCTGACTCAGACGTCACGGACAAGTTTTTCCCTCATCGGCGGCGGTGGGATGACCGCGTCCAGCTGCCTATCTAATCACGAAAGCAGCGCCTACGGGAAAAACCAGCACTTTTGGGCGGATGCGCCAGGACAGCGATCCAGGAGGGACTGCAGCGCGCCGGGTATCCGGGTGGGGCCCGGCGCGCTGCCGATGCTAAGCGTGTCTGATGACACGCCTGTTACTCAGGACCGAGCGATTACTGGGGCAATGCGGACTGCGAGCTCGCGATTGCAAAGTCATCGATGTACACGGTCGAGCTGCCAAAGCCGTTGACCGTCGTCGGCGCGCGGAACATGGTGTGGCCGCGGCGCTGATCCGTCGGGATCGGCCAGTAGAAGTTCGCGGTCTGACCGCCACGCCAGTCGGAGTACTTGGTCCAGGTCGACTGGCCGCGCTGACGCACCCACGCCTCATACGTGCCCTGCGCACCGCTGGTGTCGAAGTGCAGACGGACCTGATACCACTGCCCGCCGGCCAGCGGCGTCGAGACCAGGTTCTGCTTCAGCTTGGCCTTGTTGGCCGGATACTCGGTGTCGCCGCGGAAATCCGCATTCTGAGCTTCGACCGCCAGGAAGCGACGCGAGGAGCCATCGCCGCTGGTGTTGAAGCCGCCCGAGCCCCACATGAAGAGCCAGCCGAGGTTCGGACCCCAGTTACAGGGATAGATGCCGCTGCACGGATAGAGCGTCTTGTCGCGGGTGCTGAAGCGGCTTTCCGGCGTCGCATAGGTCCAGAACTGGATCCACACGTTGGCCGGCAGGGTCTGCGTCGTGCTGCCTTCGCGGCCGAGCTGCAAGTAGTAGTCGGTCTGCGAGTACGGCATGCCTTCCATCGCGGTCGAGCCCGGGATGGACTCGAGCACCAGCACGCGCGAGCCCAAAGTGCTGTCGGCGCGGGTGTAGATCCAGCCGTTGCCGCTGGCCTCGTTGGAGTTCTCCGCCTTCACGTGGGTCCAGCCATGCGCCGGGAAGACCGACGACACGCCGCCGCTGCGGCTCGCCTCATAGTCGAAATTGTCGAAGAACAGCGTGCTGCCGGGAGTGGTCGGCACGCTCGAACCGCCTTCGACGGAAAGATCTGTCGGCGGATTCGGCACCTGCGCGAGCGCGGTGCCTGCCAGGCCGAGCCACAGGCCGGCGGCGGCGGTCAGCGATGCAAACTTTCGATTCATAGATGTCGACTCCGATTCCTCATGCCGCCGGACGCCACGGCATTTCTTGGAGGCGAAGAATATAGACGTTGAACGATGGGCGATAATGTCTCGTATAGCCGACATGAAACGAAGTTTCATCAGGTATGCCCCTAAGATTTTTGCGACTTGCACGCGTGCCGCCGACGATGCGGACACGCGCAAACACTGTGGAAAGCGCTGGTTGGAGCGTTGCGTGGCCGCCGATGTGAGACTGCGTGCACTGCGCCTTGGGAACGTCGCGGACGCAGCTCACAAACCGCGCACCGTACCGTGTCGGGAGGTGACGATGCTGCGATTCCGGCATTGTCGTAGGCCTGCCCGGGTCCATCGCCGACAGCTCCTTTGATATTTCGTAACATCGAGCGCCTCACGATCCCGAGGTCGACGCCCAAGCTAGACTTTGCGGCATGACCCCGACGGCTCCATCCACCTCGACCGCCGGCCCGACGCGGCCTTTTAGCGTGTTCTTCGGCCATCAGTCGGTCGGCGCCAATATCGTGACTGGTCTCGCCGAATTGCCGGATACGGAGCGGCTCGCCGGACCTCGAATCTGTGATGCCCATCACACGAGCCACCGTGATGAGCCATCCGACACCCGCTGGCTGCTGATTCATTGCCCCGTCGGCCGCAATCGCGAGCCCCTCTCGAAGCTCGAAGAATTCGAGCGCCTGACGCGTGAGAAGTTCGCATGCGACGTCGATCTGGCGCTATTGAAATTCTGTTACGTCGATGTGACATCCGCGACGCCGGTCGAGGATTTGTTCCGTACTTACATAACTCGCATGAGCGCGCTTGCCCAGGCATTGCCGCAAATGCGCTTTGCGCATGTCACCGTTCCCCTGCGCGCCGTGCAACCGCGCTGGCGTGCAACGCTCGGTCGCGTCCTCGGAAGGTCGGATCCCGAGGTCGAGCACAACCGCGCACGTGAAGATTTCAATCGCAGGCTGCGCGAAACGGTGCCCCCACAAATGCTGTTCGACCTGGCCGCCATCGAATCGGGTCCGCAGTCCGGCTTCGACACCGCCCGGCCCCGCGCGCTGCATGCCCATTGGACCAATGACGGTGGTCACTTGAACGCCCCAGGCCGTAGAATCGCCGCGCGTGCTTTTGTGCAATTTCTCGAATCCCTGCGCTCCCCTGTATCAGTGTCCTGAGCTCCTATGTCCTCAGCGTTGACCCATCCCGAGTCGTCCCTGTCGCACTTGCCTGCGCCCGTCGTGAGCGAGGCTTCAGAACGCGCCGAATGGGATGGCTATCTCGCCCGCTGCCCCAGCGCGTCCTTCTATCACTTGTACGACTGGAAGGAAGTGAACTCGGCGGCGCTGGGGCATCGCTCGTTCTATCTGGTCGCCCGTCGCGGCGACGTCGTCACCGGCGTGTTGCCGCTGACGCTGGTGAGCAGTCGGCTGTTCGGCAAGATTCTGTGCTCCCTGCCCTTCGTGAATTTCGGCGGTCCGTGCGCCGACGATACCGACAGCCAGCGTGCGCTGCTCGATGCCGCGGTTGCTAAAGCCGAGGCGCTGCAAGTGGACTATCTGGAGCTGCGCAGTACGCAGACTCTGCCGGGCGAGTTGCCGGTTTCGCTGCGCAAGATCAGCATGACCATCGCTCTGAACGCCGATCCGGACGTGCTGTGGAACGGCTACACCAGCAAGCATCGCAAGAACGTGAAGCGCGCCTACAAGCACGGCCTGGAAGTGCGCAAAGGCGGTCTGGACCTGCTGCCGGTGTTCTATCAGATGATGGAGCAGTCCTGGCGCAACCTCGGCACGCCGCTGTACGGGCGCGACTATTTCGAGCGCGTGCTGCGTACTTTTCCCGAGCACAGCTCCGTATTTCTTTGTCATCGCAACAACGAGCCCGTCGCCGTGGCGCTCACCGGCTATTTCAACGGCGTGGTCGAGGGCCTGTGGGCCGGCGGCGGCCTGCTCGCCCGGCAGCTCGATGCGAACTTCGTGTTGTATTGGGAAATGATCCGCGACGCCTGCCTGCGCGGCTGCCACAGCTTTCACCTGGGCCGCTCCACGGCGGACTCGGGCGGTGAAGATTTCAAACGGCGCTGGAATGCGGAATCCCAGCAGCTGTATTGGTACTACCATCGGCCGGGGCAGCCCGGCGCCGCCATGCCGGCGCTCAACGTGGACAATCCGAAGTATCGACTGGCGATCGCCACCTGGCGCCGCCTGCCGCTGCCGGTGACGCGTCTGATCGGCCCGCCGGTCGCACGCCTCATTCCCTGATCTTCAAGCGACGGATCTTGCCTTGGGCTACATAGCACCTGCCGGCACGCGCGTTTCGCTCACCGATGTCCTCGTGGGACTCGGCGCTGGCATCGCTCCCACGAATGCCTTCGATCGTCTGCAGGGCGAGTTGGCTACGCGCGCGCGAAAACCTTTGTGCCGTCTGGTCGCATCCGGTCGCGCGGCCATGACGACCATCCTGCAGGTGATGCACGAGACCTCCGCGGATCGAGGCCGCAACGAAGTCATCGTGCCTGGCTACACGTGCTATTCGGTGCCGGCGTCGATTGCTCGCGCCGGGCTCAAGCCACGCCTGTGCGACATCGATCCTGGGACGCTCAGCTACGATCTGGCGGCTCTGGAACGTTTCGATTTCAGCCGCGTGCTGGCCATCGTCAGCGCCAACCTGTATGGCATCCCGAACGCCTTGCAAGACATCGAAGCGCTCGCCGCGCGGCATGGCGTATTCATGTTGGACGATGCAGCCCAGTCACTCGGCGCGAGGCTCGATGGCCGCGCGGTCGGCGGCTTCGGCGATGCCGGCCTGTACAGTTTCGACAAAGGCAAGAACATCACCACCATCCAGGGCGGCGCGATCGTTGCCGGACAGCCCCTTGCAGCCGCCATGGAGCGGCGCTGGCAGGCGCTCGACGCCGCGTCCACTGTCGAGACGCTGTCGCTGTCGGCCAAGATGCTGGTGTACGCAACGTTGCTGAGGCCCTCGCTCTACGGCTTCGTCCATCGCCTGCCCTTTCTGGGCCTCGGGCGCACGGCGTACGAGACGCGCTATCCCATCGCACGCTACAGTCGCGCCCTGGCGAGCCTGGCCGAGCGGCAGTATCGCCGTCTCGACTCGCTCAATGCGGTCCGAGTCTCCAACGCGGCCCGTCTGCGTGAGGCGCTCGGCGCAACACGCGGCGTGAGAACGGCGCAACTGCTGCCCGGAGCGGAGCCTGTGTACGCACGCTTTCCAATCTTCGTAAGCGATCCGGCGCGCCGTCCCGGCGTGGTCACCGCGCTCGATCGTGCGGGCATTGGAGCGACGACGTCCTATCCGAATGCGCTGGCGGACGTTCCGGAAGTGGCGGCGATGGTTCCTGCGCAGGACCTGCACACCCCCGGCGCGAGAGCCGTGGCGAACACCATCGTCACATTGCCCACCCATGGCTATTGCCCGCCGGATCTGGCCGCTCGTGCGGCTCGACTGGTGAGCGAACAACTCGACCGATGAGTTTCATCGACGCTGCTGCCCTGGTCTCTCCGCACACAAACGACAACCGCCTGGTCAGGGTAGACAATTGAAAGCGACTGTCCGACGGCTCATCGCGAGCGTCCTCTACTACTCCGGCGCCCTCTGGCTGCTGGCCGCGCGCAACTTGCGCGGACGCATCGTCGTGCTGATGTATCACCGCGTGCTGCCGAAGAACGTCGATTCTCATTCGGCGCGCGCCATCGTGGTGAGTGTCGAAACGTTCAAGCGGCAGATGCGCTTTCTGCGCCGGTTCTTCAATCCGCTCACGCTCGAAGAGTTCAACGAAGTTCTGCAGGGGCGCCGTCCGTTGCCACGCAACGCCTGCCTGGTGACATTCGACGATGGCTGGTTCGACAATCACGCCTATGCGCTCCCGTTGCTTCGCGAGCACAACGTGCCTGCCGTAATCTTCGCGGCGACGGGCTACGTGGGCACGGAACATTGCTTCTGGCAGGAGCGACTGACCCGAGCGTTGTTTCTGTTGCGCAAGCAAGCAAAGGCTGCGGCGCTGTTGAGCGAGATCGGCGGTGAACACCTCGCCCGAGTGGACGATGTCTCGGCACGCGATGCCGTGCGCTCGTTGGTCACGCAGATCAAATCGCGGCCGGCAGCAGAGATCGAATCGGTGACGGCGCGCGCCTTCGAACTCCTGCGCGAGTGCTCGTTGCCTACCGATCATGGCGACGATCGTTTCCTGACGTGGCAAGAGGCCGAAGAGCTCGCGCACAGTGAGGTGGTGCGGATCGGTTCGCATGCGCACTCCCACACCCCCCTGCCGCGACTCACGCAGATCGATTTGCAGAAAGAACTGATCGAATCGCGCAACGAGCTGATGCAGCGTCTGCGATCGCCCATCGAGAGCTTCGCTTATCCCAATGGCGACTACAGCCCGGAAAGCGTGAGCTCGGTGCGCCAGGCCGGATATTCGCTCGCCTTCACCACCGATGTGGGCTATGCGCACCCCGGCAGCGATCCCTTGCGTATTCCGCGCGTCAACATTCACGAGGGCGGCACGGCCACTTCGGCGGAGTTCCTGTGCCGGATCCTGCGCCTGCTATGACGACGCTGCGCGTACTGATCACTGACGCCGACAATCGTTCGGCCCTCGCCGCGACCCGCTCCCTCGGTGCGCGCGGCCATAAAGTCATCATTGCAGCGGAACGTCACCCCGCCCTGGCGTCGGTGTCGCGTTACGCCTCCGCCGTCGAGAGTTGTCCGAGTCCTTCGGCGGACCCGCAGGGCTTCGTAGCCGCCATCGTGCAGATCGCCGCGCGCCAGCGCATCGATGTGCTGCTGCCGATGACGGAGATCACGACGCTGTTGCTCACCGAACATCAGCATCTGCTGCCGGAACATTGCCGTCTGCCGTTCCCGCCGATGGAGTGCGTGGCGCGTGCTTCGAACAAAGCCTACGTCGTGCAGACGGCACATGAGCTGGGCGTTCCCATTCCAGCAACTCACATCGTGGATTCGGGCGCAGAAGCTGTGTCGCTCGCGGAAACGCTCACGTTTCCGGCCGTGATCAAG
Source organism: Steroidobacter sp. (assembly GCF_036402275.1). Lineage (NCBI taxonomy): Bacteria > Pseudomonadati > Pseudomonadota > Gammaproteobacteria > Steroidobacterales > Steroidobacteraceae > Steroidobacter > Steroidobacter sp. The sequence goes on from NZ_DASWTF010000053.1 coordinate 122,023, forward strand.
CCGGCTCGCTCGCGCGTGCGGACGGCGAGTGGTTGGATCTCAACTGCGGTCAGCTACGCCGCCACTCGCGAGATCTACGAACACAAGGTGCAAAATTTGCGCCCGGAGGAATATCCGGTCTTGATCCAGGAGCGGATCCAGGGTCCTGGCGTGGGCGTGTTTGCTTGTTTCGATCGAGGCAAACCCGTCGCGTGGTTCACGCATCGTCGAATTCGCGAGAAGCCACCTTCGGGCGGTGTCAGCGTGCTGCGTGAGAGCGCCCCGCTCGATCCGGCAGCTGTCGAGCACGCGACCAAACTGCTGACGCATCTCGGCTGGCACGGCGTCGCGATGGTGGAATTCAAACGCGACGATCGCGATGGCTCGCTGCGACTGATGGAAATCAACGGCCGTTTCTGGGGCTCGTTGCAATTGGCCATCGACGCCGGCGTGGACTTCCCCTCGCTACTCGTGGAGCTCGCGGCTGGCAGACATCCCGCGCCCATCCAGTCATATCGCGTCGGCGTGCGCAGCCGTTGGTTCTGGGGTGACGTGGATTCGTTGCTGACCGTCATGCTACGCAGCCGCGCATCGCTCAACCTGCCGCCGAATCATCCCGGGCGCCTGCGCACGCTGTGGAATTTTCTGAAGTTCGGCGGCAAGCATCAGCGCGATGAAATCCTGCGTTTGAACGATGCGCGTCCGTGGCTGCTCGAGACGCGTCGCTGGTTCATCGGCCGCTGAGCTTCACCGGCGAATCTTTTCCATCAAACCGCGGCCCGAGCGTAACAAACGTTCGGTGATGGCGGCTGCCGACTGGTCGGTCAGCTGATACGGATCGACCACTTCGACCGGACCCTCGCACAGCGCGCCCGCCCAGACATATTTGCGCGGATCCGCGCCCGCCTCCTGCAAGGCCGCCCAGTTGTGACGATCCATCAGCAGGATGGTGTCGGCCCATTCCAGATCTTCCTTTCGCACCACCGACGAACGATGCTGTTGGAGATCCACGCCGAGCCGTGCCGCCGCGGCGACGTGACGTTCGGGGCAAGGCCGGCCGCCTTTCGGATGAAAGCCTGCCGAGCGAACTTCGGCGACGCCCTGTAGAGCGTCGCTGAGATAGCAACCGAGAAATGCGCTTCGATAGATATTGCCGTAGCAAATGACGAGGATGCGGTTGACCGGCGCAGCCGCGAGGCGCGCTTGTGTATCGACGCGAGCGCGCCGGACCGCGCGTAGCGCCCCTACGCGACGTCGAATTTTGTTACAGATCGTCCGCAACGAAGTAGATACATTCATTACCAAGCGCCCGTTTTCCGCCCGCTATTATGCGGTGCGCATGGCTCACCGGCCATGGTCTTCGTGCCGTATCCGCACTTCCCCTCGTACGCTGGACATCCTCTCGCCGATAAGCGAAAACCTCGGGGAGGCTGATGCTCGACTTGTTCCGATCCGATCCCTTGGTCACCGAGTGGATGTGCGTTATGACAGTCGATGTACGGACCCGTGAAGAGCCCAAGCAAGTGCTCCAGCAAATGGAAGTGCACAGCAAATGGGTCGACCATTTCCGTGGTAAGGAAAACGAGCCCTTTTACGACCTCGCCTTCGATTTCATCGCCCGCCAGTTCGGACCGGCGACAGCCGATCCCGTGATCGACGCCGGTTGCGGCTCGGGCACGAAGTCCATGCATCTGGCCAGGCGCGGCTATAAGGTCCTCGGACTCGACATCTCCGAGTCCATTCTCGAGGAAGCGCGCAAGGCGGCCGCACAGGCCGGCGTCGCCTCACAGATCGAACTGCGACGCACCGATCTGACCAACATCGACCTCCCCGCTCAAAGCGTCAAGCGCGCCATCTGCTGGGGCGTGCTGATGCATGTGCCCGCGATCGACAAAGCCGTGGCGGAGCTGGCTCGCATCCTGGCGCCGGGCGGCACGCTCATCGTGAGCGAAGGCAATCGGCGCTCGCTGCAGGCGGTCGGTCTGCGGACGCTGAAGCGGCTGCTCGGTCGCGAGCGCGGCGAGCTCATCGATACTCCAGCCGGCCTCGAACATTGGGAAGAAACATCCTCGGGCCGCTTCATGACCCGGCAGGCCGACATCCCCTGGCTGATCCGCGAGTTCGAGCGGCATGGCCTGAAACTGGAGCGGCGTCAGTCCGGCCAGTTCTCCGAAATTTTCATGCTGCTGCCCTGGAAATTCGCCCGTCAGCTGGTGCACGGCTTCAACAACACCTGGTTCCGGGCGATGCCCTGGGCGGGTCCCGCTTATGGGAATCTTCTGGTGTTCCGTCGCCCGACCTCCTGACGGTGAGTTTGCGACGTATTCGCTGTATTGCGCCTCAACTCCCTGTATCGTTCCCGGATTGAACAGCGCGACCGCTTAAGCTGCGCCCGGGATGACGTTACTGCATCACCTCTTGGACCGCTCTGCCCGCCAATCGCCCCGCAAGGAAGCGGTGCGTTATCGAGGTGAAGCGGTTTCGTACGTGGCGCTGCAGGACCTGAGCATGCGCACGGCCGCAGGCCTGCAGGCTCTGGACGTCATCCGCGGCGATCGCGTGGTGATCTTTCTTCCCAATCGCCCTGAAGTGGTGGAAATCGCGCTGGCCTGCAGCCGCATCGGCGCGATCTTCATTCCCGTGAGCCCGATGCTACGCAGCCGCCAGCTCACGCACATCCTGCGCGACAGCGGCGCCACGACGCTCGTGGTCTCCGATTCCCTGCTGCCTTACGCCTTGCCGAGCATCGAGGACAGCCCCGCGCTGCTGAATGTCGTGCTGGTCGAGGCCAAACAAGCCCCGAGGAATATTCGCTCTCAGATTCGGCATCTGCGGATCGAGGAGCTGCGTTCGTACCAGCCGTTGCCTTCGAAGGCGATTGCGATCGATCGCGACCTCGCCGCCATTCTGTACACCTCCGGCAGCACCGGGCCCGCCAAAGGCGTGATGATTTCACATCACAATCTGGTCTCGGGCGCGGTCTGCGTATCAGAGTACTTGGAGAACACAGCCGAGGATCGCCTGCTCGCGGCCTTGCCCCTGAGTTTCGACTACGGGCTGAGCCAGATCACGACGGCATTTCACGTCGGCGCCTGCGCGACGCTCACGAATTACTCGATGCCTGCCGCCATCGTGCAGGAAGCCGCAGCCGAAAAGATCACGGGCCTGGCGGGCGTCCCCACCATGTGGGCGTATCTGGCGGCGGCCGAATGGCCTGCCGTGGCTCGCGATAGTCTCAGGTACATCACGAACTCGGGCGGCGCGCTGACTCAGACGCTCATTCGCTCGCTACGCACCCGCCTGCCCTCGGCCCGTCTGTATTGCATGTATGGACTGACCGAAGCCTTCCGCTCGACTTATCTCGATCCCGAGGAAATCGATCGCCGCCGCGGCTCCATCGGCAAGGCCATTCCCAACCAGGAAATCCTGCTGGTGCGTCCGGACGGCAGCCGCTGCGAGCCGGGCGAGACCGGCGAGCTGGTCCATCGCGGCTCATTGGTTGCTCGGGGCTACTGGAACAACGCCGAGGCCACCGCCAAACGCTTTCGTCCGGTGCCCGCGTGGGTGTCGACGGCCACTGCCGGCGAGATGGCGGTGTGGTCGGGCGATCTGGCCCGCACCGATGCCGACGGCTATCTGTATTTCGTGGCCCGCGCCGATCAGCTCATCAAGACGTCGGGTTATCGGGTGAGCTCCACGGAGATCGAAGACATCGTGAGCGAAGTCGACGGAGTGATCGAGAACGTGGCGCTCGGCGTCGCGGACGAGCTGCTGGGTCAGAAGATCGTGGTCGCCGTCGCCGGCAGCGTGAGTGGCGCCGAAGCTTTGATCGAGCGAATCCGCCGCCATTGCCGTCTGCATCTGCCGCCCTACATGGCCCCGGCCGACATCCACGTGCTGGAAGAGTTGCCCCGCAACGCCAACGGCAAGCCGGACCGCCCCGCCCTGGCGAAATGGATCGAGTCCTCCCGGACCGATTACGTCAGCCGCCAGGCTTGAGCGGCGCGGCTCCAGCCATGCCTCGACGCGGCTTGCGCGCCGGCACATTGCGTCCCAGCGCCTCTTCGAGGCTCACATTCATCGACTTGGCCACCATATTGCGCATCGAAAGCAGCAAGCCGGTGAGCACGAACACGTGCGGGTAATACGCCGCGGATAGGAAAGCGCCGGCGGTCGCGAAGCCCAGCGCCGCGCCACTGCTGAGCACCAGTGCTCGATTGGCGAACGCGAGCTTCGCCGGGTCCATATCGGGTCCGGCTCGCTTGCGCACGAAGCGTCGCATCTTGCCGTTCGCGCGGATGTTGCCCCAGGTCAGCACCAGGAACGTGATGATGCCCGGCAAGCCCAGCTCGCCGAGCACCAGGAAGTAGCTCGAGTGCGCCGTGAGCCAGGGCATGCCTTGAGCTTCGGGCGGCCGATACTTGGTGCCGAATGACACGGCATAGTGCCCCGCGCCGACTCCGGTGAGCGGATTGTCGAGGGCCATGCGCATGCCGGCTTTCCAGGCGGTGATGCGGCCCATCGCGGAGCCTTCGGTCTGGTAATTGGTGATGGTGCCGAGGCGCTGAAAATAGACCGGCGGCGCATAGATCATCACGACGATGGCGACCACCGCCACGCCGCCCAACACCGCCATCTTGCGCGGGCTGATCAGCCACAGATAGATCAGCACCGAACCCAATCCCAGCGCCGCACCTCGGGACTGCGAGGCGATGATCGCCAGCAACCCTACACCGACGCCCAACCACGCAAACCATCGTCCCCAGCGCGTGGTTGCCCCGATGGCCATGGAAATGGCGAACGGAATCAGAATACACAGCGACATCGAGAAGTCGTTACCGTCGCCGAGGAAGGTCGCGCCGATGATGTAATTGCGCTCGTCGGGATTCATCACGACGTTCGGATTCATCGCGAGCAGGAACAGGTGCGCCAGCAACAACGACGCGATCACGCCACGAAACCGCGCCTCGGTGGTGACGATGCGCGCGATCATGATGAATATGATCGCGTAGCCCACCACCAGCTTGAAAATGTTGAACACATACAAGCTCACGTCGGCGTGGAAAAACGAGAACGCGATCAGCGTGATGAAAATCGGGATCCACTTGGTGAAGGGATCCGCGAGGATCTCGCGCATCGGCCGCATGCCTGGCACGAAACAAGTGGCGAGGAACAGCGACAATGGGATCGCGCTGTACAGGAACGGCACTTGCAGAAACGAGAAATAACTTGCCGGGCGCGCGTATTCCAGGAACAGCGACAGCAGCAGCCAATAGTAGTAGATGCGAGTACTGCGCTCGCTGTCTTCGGGCGTGGCTTGCGCTTGCCGGCGCCGGTTCATGTGCTCACGCTGCAAAGTCTTTCGTAGACGTCCATGAGCCTGCGGGTCCGCACATCGAAGGAGAACTCCGCACACACGCGCGCATGCGCGGCGTCGCCCATCCTGGCGAACCCGTCCGAATCCCGCAAGTAGCGCTCGATTCCGGCGGTGAGCGCCTCGAGCGAGTGCGGCGGAATCAGCCACGCTCCCTTGCCATGCTCGACCACTTCGGCCGTGCCGCCCACCGCTGTTGCGACGATGGGCACGCGCAAATAGGCCGCTTCCAGGATCACGTTCGGCATGCCTTCCGTGAACGAGCTCTGCACCACCAGATCGATGTCGGCATAGAGTTTGGGCATGTTGTCGATGTAGCCCAGAAACTCGACGCGATCGGCGATGCCGAGCGATGCAGCCAGAGCCCGCAGTTCTGTCTCGAGCGGGCCGATGCCTGCGAACTTGAGCTTGAGCTGCGGATAGCGTGGCGCGAGCGCCGCCACGGCGCGAAGCAGAAGATCCTGGCCCTTCTCTGGCGACAGGCGCCCGACGTTCAACAAAGTCGCGCCGGCGCTGGTATCGCGCCGGGCGCGTTGCGTGTCGACGATCTCCCGCCCGTAGACGCCGAGCACCAGCGCGTTGGGCAGCACCTGCACCCGTCGGTCAGGCAGCCACCATCGGGGCACCAGATTGCGGGTGGCTTTCGAGACCAGAAAGACCACGTCGAATCGCGGCAGCACCAGTTTGTCGACCGCACGAAATATCTTTCCGCGCAGGTCGTTGGCGATCCAGCCGTGCGCCGTGCAGGCGAGCTTGATCGGGCGGCGCCGACGCACCAGCAGCGCGAGCACATTGGAACGAAACTCGCTCGTGTGGAGGATATCGATCTGGAGCCGATCGATGAGCTCGACGATACGATCGACCAGCGCGGAGGCAATGCCTCGCTGGTCCTGAATCACGTGAACATTGAGGCCGCGCGCCTGCGCGCCTTCCACCAGCGGATGTTTTCCGCCCGAGACAAACGCGCCGATGTGATATTCGACGCGCTGGGAATCGATGTGACTGCCGGTCTCGAGAATCGTGCGACCCGGACCGTCGACCCACGGCGAATCGCGAAGATGCAGGACGCGCAGCGGTCGTCTCGCCGGCATCATGTTGGCGGCGGCGTTCATTTGAATCGCTCGTCGAGCCAGCGGCCGGTGAGCGCCTTCGCCTGCGCCATCCAGGACGGATCGCCCAGCACGTGGTTCGCCTGCGGAATGACCTCGACGGTCAGCAGCGATGCGAATTTTTCCAGCGCGGCGCGCCACGGCGCGACGAACTTCTCCTGATATTCGAATTGCAGGCGGTCCGCGCCGCTGAAGATCAGCAACGCCGGACGGTTCCGCTGCAGCAGTCCAAACATCGCAGGCGGATATTTCGGATTGAGATTGGCGGCGGTCGCGGTCTCCGGCGGGGGCACGCGCGTGTCGGCGATCGCCTTGCCCTTGGAACCCGCGCCGGGCAGGTTCGGAAACAGCGAACGCAGGATGGAGCGGAAGTCGCTCTTGAAGCTCAACAGCCGGAGCCACGCGGCAGGATTCAACAGCTTGGAAAGATACGTTCCACGCATGTCCCGCAGCTGGCCCTGCGTCATGTTCTGCGATTCGTGCTGACCGGAGGCATCCAGCACGACGGGAATGCCAATGGCGTACAACGCCGCCACCGACTCATCGACCTCGGAAGCGAGCAGCCCCGTCAACGCGCCACCGCACAGGCCGCCAATGACGAAACGTTTCTTGCCGTGCTCACTCTGGAGCCACCGCAAGGCACTGCGCGCATCGTCGATGTGACGGCCGAGTTGCACCTGCCGATACAACTGATCCAACTGTTGCTCTTGCAGGTCACCTTCGGAATCGCCGAGGCCATAGAAATCGACACGCATGACCGCGATGCCGCGCTGGAGAAACTCACCCGCGAGCTTGCGGTACAGGCGGTGCGGAGCGACGCGCATCTTCACGCCGGGGGACAACAGCACACAGGCGAGATCCGTCTTGGGCGCTTCCGGCGGCGGCAACTCGAACATGCAGTGCAGCGCATGCCCCGCGCTGTTTCGTATCGAAACGATCTGCTCGCTCATGTCATCAGCCCATTGAGCCATTCGAGCGTGTCGGCGGTGAACCCGCCGGCCCGCTTGTGAAATTGCTTGGTCTCGCGCCAGAACGGCGGCTCGCTCTCCAGGGCGAGCTGCAACTGCGGGCGAGTCGATGCCAGTTCCATCAGCGGCTGCGACGGCGCGGTCTGCTCGCCTTTGGGCACTTCGATGAGCAGCGCCGGGCCCTGTAACAGCTCCGGCTGCTGCGCCCAACGCAGCGCCGCGATGCCTCGATACATATCGGCCGTCAGGCCATAGCCGTCGACGACGACAGTCTCGCCATCGAGGATCGCCTTGACCAGCGCATCGCGCATGCGTGTGACCTTACCCTGCGTCGCCATCTGAGTGGTCATGTTCGAGCGCAGGAGCTGACCGAAGTAATCCTCGCCATCCAGGATGGGATCCCAGATAGCAACGCCTCGCACGCTGCTCGCCGCTCGCGTCTGCGCGACGGCTGCGATCGAGCCGCCCAGGCGATGTCCGAGGAGCACGACGTCACGATCCCACCAACGCTCGTGTGCGGCAGTGATCGCACGCAAGGTGTCTTCGATGCGCGTCTCGATCGATGACTGCTCGAAATCGAGCGCACTGTCGCCTTCCCCACGCATATCGAAGCGAAGGACGTTGTAACCTGCCTGTGCTGCCTCACGCGCAAAGGTCACGTAGACGCGATGCGACCACAGCTTCTCCTCGGCGAAGGCATGGCACATCACTATCGTTGCGCGCGCCGACTGTGCCGCCGGATGCAGGAACGCGAACAGCCGCTCATCGCCCGAGCCTAGAAAGACCGGCTCTTCCACCAAACTCCGCACCGCGTTCACCCCGGTCTCCTCGTCGGCTCCCAAATCTCGACCCGGGACCCGGACAGCCACAACGCGAGCGCCTTGAGCGCCGCTGCATTCACCAGGACGAAGAACGCGCCGAGACGCACCAGCGACACTTTCGCTGCGAACGAGGGCCACTTCAAACCGGCAATCGCGGCGACGTACATCGCCGCCTGACCAATGAACATCACGAGATACAACGGGTCCGAACGCAGCGTCCATGCTGCCACCAAACATCCGATCATCGGCAATGGCGCGAGCCATCGCATCAACTTGTGCGACCAGAGAATGAAGCTGAACGCGGGATAGCCGAAAGGATTGAGCAGGCTGGCGTTACCGAACAGCGCCGTGAGTCCGCGCTGAAACGTGCGCACCTTGCGGGTGAACTCGGCGCTTTGACTGGAGGTCGCAGTCATCGAGCCGCGCGCCAACGGCTCCGCCAGCGCGCGCTTGCCCGCTTTCACGGTCACGAGCACAGACAAAAAGTCCGGCGCCATGCCGGCGACGAATGGCTTGCACAACTCGCGGCGCTGAGCATAGAAGCAGCCGCTTGCGCCGGCGATCGAGTGCAGCTTGGCTTCTTCCCGGCGCAGCAGCAGTTCGAGGCGTCCATACAGACCTTCGGTCTGCGTGCCCTCGATGTAGTCCTCGCCGGAAACACAACCGATCGCAGGATCCGTGAAATGCGCGAGCAGCGCACGCAGCGACTGTCGCTCCAGAATGATGGCGGCGTCGGTGAACACGATGATCTCACCGGTCGCGCGATCGAGTCCCGCGTTGAGTCCCGCGGCCTTGCCCGAGCGTGTCGGCAGATTGAACGTGGTGACGGAATCGAAGCGCGCTGCGCGCTCCAGAGTGTCATCCGTGCAGGCATCCCCGATGACCAGGATCTGGATCTTGTCTTTGGGATAGTCCAGCTCCGCGAGATTGCGCAGCCTCGCCTCGATCCGCCGTGCCTCGTTGTGCACGGGCAGGATCACCGTGATGGTGGGCTCGTAACGATCGGCCGCCGCATGAGTCTTGCGGCCCGCGAGCCGGTTGATCGCAACCAGCAGCGCGGGATAGATCGCGTACGGATACGCGATCGCCCCCAGGCACACCCAGAAAAACGTCTCCACTTGCATCGCTCCGAAGCGAGCCTCGCTTAGACCTTGATTTCGTCGACCGGCTCGACCAGCTGCGGCTTCAGGTGCATGTAACGGGTCGCGCGTCGCTTGGCTTCGATGTCGCGATACACGTTGGCCGCCTGCGCCGGCGTGATCTTGATCGCTGCCGCCAGCTCCTCGGCGGTGTAGCCGTGGTTGAGCGCGTACAGCGCGATATCCATCTGCTGATAAGGCAGTGCGAAGTAGAACTCGTCCTGACCCTGCGCGAGGCTGTAGGTGTCGGTGGTCGGGATGGCGTTGCAGATCTCATCCGGCAGCTTCATGTGCCGGGCGAGCGCATACACCTGAGTCTTGTACAGGTGCGCGATCGGCTTCACGTCGGCGCTGCCGTCGCCGTTCTTCACGAAAAAGCCCTGGTCGTATTCGAGCCGGTTCGGCGTGCCGATGACCGCGTAGTTCAGCCGATCGGCGTGGAAATATTCCACCGTTTTACGGATGCGCTGCTTGTGATTGGTCGCCGCGACAATCTGCAGATATTCCGGCAGCGGCAGGCGCGCCTGCTTGGTCTCCCCCTTGGGGGATTGCACGACCAGCTGGAAATGATTGATCTGCCCTTCCAGGCCGCCGCTGATGACGATCTTGTTCTTCCAGCCCTCGCCGTACTCCGGGAACACTTTGCGGATGGCGTCGTCGCGCCACTTGTAACAACCGATGCCTTCCAGCGCCGGCGCGATATCGAACACTTCGTAGCGGATGCCGAGATGCTCGGCGAGCTGGCGGCCGCGAGCCGTGCTGAAGCCGGACGAATCGCGCTCGGGCAGCATCAGGCCGTACACCTTGTCCTTGCCGAGCGCCTTGACACACAACGCCGAGCTCACCGAGCTGTCGATACCGCCGGACATGGCGCACACGAAGCCGCGGCGGCCCACATCCTTGGCAAGAATCGAGCGCAAGCGCGTGGCGATCGTCTCGATGACACGATCGTTGTCCATCTCCAGCACCGATGCATCGAGCGGCTTGCGTGCGGCCATGAATACCTCTAAAGACTTATTAGTTGAGCGACTGATTAGTTGAGCTGGGCGAGCTTGAAACGTTGAACCTTGCCGGAAGCGGTGCGCGGCAGCGCCGCGGCGAACTCGACGGTCTTCGGCACTTTGTAGTTCGCAAGATGCTGACGGCAGTGCGCCTTCACGCCCATCAGATCGGCGGGCACGCCTTCACGCAGCACGATGACAGCCTTGATCGCCTGGCCCAGCACGGGATCCGGAATGCCCGCGACGGCGACTTCCTGCACGCCGGGGAACGTGGCGAGCACTTCCTCGACTTCCTGAGGACTCACGCGGAACGCGCCGACTTTGATCATGTCGACGGCGCGGCCGTCGATGTATAGAAAACCTTCGTCATCGAAGTGACCGAGATCGCCCGTGTGCAGCCATCCCTCCTGCAACACCTGCGCGCTCAATTCGGGCTGACGCCAATAGCCGAGCATGACATTCGGGCCACGTGCGCAGATCTCGCCCACCTCGCCCGCCGGCAGCACGCGGCCTTCGGCGCGTACTTGGATTTCAACGCCCGCAAGCGGCTTGCCCACCGAGCCTAGCTTGCGTTCGAGCTCGGTCGGATCGAGATAGCTCAGACGCGCCGTCGCCTCGGTCTGGCCATACATGATGAACACTTGTGTGTGCGGCAACTGCTGCCGCAGCTTTTCGATCTGAGCGCGGGGCATGGAGCCGCCAGCCTGCGTGATGTAACGCAGATGAGAAAGATCGAAGTCGCTCAGCTGACAGCGGCCGAGCAGCAACGCAAACGTCGAGGGCACGCCCGGAAAACCCGTGACGCGTTCATCCTGCATCCGTCGCAGCGTCTGCTGAGGAAATGCAAAATTATCTTCCAGCAACAGTTGCGCGCCCGCGATCAGATTGCTGTTCAACACCGAGCTGCCATAGGAGAAATGAAATGGCAGCCCGCACAGAACCTTGTCGGAGCGATCGATCTTCAGATAGGCGGCGATGGTGCGGGCATTCGCGACCAGATTGCCGTTGCTCAACACCACACCCTTGGGGCGCGCCGTGGTGCCCGAGGTGTAAATCATCATGGCGGGCGCGGCAGTCGCCAGATCTCGCAGCTCGGGCTGCGCCTCGCCCATGGCCGAACAAAACTGATCGCACCCCGCACTGCCCGGCTGCAAATCCACGGTCACGATCAGCGACACGATGTTCGAAATCGCCGCCGACAACGCGCCCCACTCCGGATGTTGAGGATCCGCGATCACGACGCGGCAATCGGCGTGCTCGATCTGTCGTGACAAGACGGTGGCACGCTCCTGCACGTTCAGCGGCACAGCCACGCAACCTGCGGCCATGACGCCGAAGTAGCTGGCGACATACTGAGGAGAATTGCGCACGAACAGGGCGACTCGCGAGCCTGGCGTGATGCCGCTGCGAACGAGCATTCCCTGCGCACAGCCGACGGCACGACGCAGCTCGGCATACGTCCACACACCGCCATGCCACGACAACGCTGGCGCGTCCGGCGTTTGCCGGGCGCATGCGTCGAAGTCGTGAACCAGCGAGGTAGTCATGAGACGTGGTGGCGCAGACGATCGGTTATGCCGCCTGACGCTTGGACTGCACGAAGGCGGCGATTTTGTTCACGCCGTCCAGATTGTCCGGAATCATTTCCTCGTCCTTGACCTTCACGCCGAGCTGCTCTTCGATGAAAAAAATGATTTCCAGCATGCCGGTGGAATCGACGATGCCGCGCTCGAGCAGCGAGTCGTCCAGGCCCAGCGCCGACTTGTCATCGGTGAACAGGTAGTTTTCCAGGATGAAGGCGCGGACTTGTTCACGCAGCGCGTCGGTCATGTCGATTCCTCGGTTATCACTAATGGCTGACACGCGAGCGGCGATGCCCGCGCACGAATTTGTTACTCGAACTTCCGGCCCGCGACGAACTGCGCGTGCCACAACTGGGTGGACAGGATGCCGACGAAGGCCATGTTGTCGCGAGCGGCCGGCACCTTGGCCCGCTGCAGCTTGGCGACCAGGCGCGCGACCTTATCGGCGTCGAAGTAGCCGTAGCGCGCGATACCCTGTGGGCTCATCAATTCTGTCACATATTCGGGCGGCTGTGAGCCGACGAAGGCCGCGGCGTCCGGCGCCCGGTACGGCTGCTTGTGTCGCTGCAGAATCGCCGCAGGCAAGCGCTCGCGCATCGCCTGTTTCAGCAGGTGCTTCTCCTTCAGCACGCGCATCTTATAGCGGGGGTGCAAGCGGTTGGCGAACTCGATCAGGCGATGGTCGAGGAACGGGAAACGCCCTTCCACCGAGCTCGCCATCAGCATGCGGTCGCCCTGCGCGGATAACAGATAGCTCGGCAGCAAGGTCTTGGCTTCGAGGTATTCGCCACGATTGAAACGATGCCACGAGCGCACCTGCGCGGGCAGCGAATCGCGCAATCGTTCCACCGCCGAGCCTTCCACCCGGCCGCGCAGATCGTCGGACCAGAACAATTTGCATTGAGCCGTGGTCGCCCAGCGCGGCAGATGCGAAAAGCAGGGATCGTTCGGGTTCTGCAAGCCGACGCCGAAGAATTCCTTCAGATACGCCGCGCTCTGCGCCGATGTGAGATTCAGATACGGATACAGCCGCTTCAGCAGTCCCGGACGCCAGCTCGATTCGGGCTGCTGCGCCCAGAAGTGCCGCACCTTGGCTTCCTTGAAAATATCGTAGCCGCCGAGCACCTCGTCGGCGCCCTCGCCGGTCAGTACGACTTTCACATCCGAGCGACGCACCAGGCCCGAGAGCATCTGCATCGGCGCCGGCGCCGTGCGCAGCACTGGCATCTCGCTGTGATAAATGGTCCGGGGAAACGCCCGGGCGATGTCGGCCGTCGAACACTGCACGTGATTGTGCGAGGTTCGCAGATAGTCGACGACTGTACGTTGGTGCACCGACTCGTCGAGCCCGGCGTCGTCGAAGCCGATCGAGAACGTGCGCAGCGTCTGCGGTACGCGTTCCTGTAACAGCGCGACCAGCGTCGAAGAATCGAGACCGCCCGACAAGTACGCGCCGACCGGTACGTCCGCTCGCAAGCGCAATCGGGTGGCGTCGGACAGAATCTCGCGCAGCTCGTGTTCGAGATCGGCCTGGGAGCCGCGGCGATGCTCGCCCGGTTCGGGGAAGCTCCACTCCCAATACTTCTTGTGGGCGATCCTGCCGTTCTCGACGATCAACATCTCGCCGGGGCCGAGTTGGTTGATGCCCTGGAACATGGTTCGCGGCGCCTGGGGCGCCCAGAACGTCATCAGCTCATCGATGCCGTGCGGATCGAGCGCTGCCGGCACTGCGCCGCTGGCGAGAATGGACTTGACTTCCGAGGCGAACACCAGCTCGTCGGCCGTCTTCGCGTAATACAAGGGCAAGATGCCGGCGCGGTCGCGGACCAGCAGCATGCGGCGCTTGAGCTGATCCCAGATCGCGAACGAGAACTGGCCGTTCAACTCATCCACGAAACGATCGCCCAGCTCCTCGTAGAGATGCACGATCACTTCGGTATCGGTGTGGGTGTAGAAGCGGTGACCGCGCCCTTCGAGGAACTGGCGCAGCTCGATGTAATTGAAGATCTCACCGTTGTAGGTGATCCACACCGTGCGCCGGCCGTTGTGGATGGGCTGCGCGCCGCCGCCGATGTCGATGATGCTCAGGCGCGCGTGGCCGAGGCCGACGCCGGGTTCGATGTGATAGCCGTCGCCATCGGGGCCGCGATGGGCGATCGCCTGCACCATGCGCTCGAGCCGGGATTGCTCAGGCAGCCGCTGCGCATCGAAATATAGGGTGCCTGCTATGCCACACATGCTGTGAAATCGAGGTGAAAACCGCTGGCGCCGACGCCGCGGCGATTGTCCGGGATTTTGCCATTTGCGCGCGTGACCGGGGTCACGGGCGAGGACCGTCAGGTGTCAACCCCAGCGACAGTCGCTGCCTTCCGCTCGCCCGCGCGGCTGGATGTTTACCCAGACGCCGGACCACGGCGCCCATTATGTCAGCGCTGAGCGCAATCATGCCCCGTATGTTGTACGGGTAGAAAGCCAACGTGCCATAGTCCCGTTGGTCACGCGCCCATATTGTCAGCCAGGGCTCCGCGCTGCCCAACATCTCGAAGGTCTTAAGGCCCAGGCCGAAGGCCTCGCGCAGCGCCTCCCACATCAGCTGGATCCCGGGCGAATGCTCGGCCCAGCGCTCGTCGTAGCCGATCTTCAGCACCCACCAGCGCTGGGCGTACACGGCGGCAATCTGCATGGCGACGGGCACGCCGTCCAGCCGCAGGAAGCAGAGGCGCAGCTCGCCTTCCTTCGCGAGCCGCTGCGCCAGCAGGCGATAGAAGCCGCCCAGACGTGCATTGGTCAGCATGGCGCTGCCATTGCGCCCCTTCCAGCTCGATGCTTCGACCTGCATGGCTTCCGTGAAACTCGCGTCCACGGTGGCCACGGTCGGCGTTTGGATCTCGACAGTCACCTTCCCCGATTTCTCGAGGCCTCGTCGGGCGCGGCGGTAGTCCTGCCGTCGACGCGACGAAAGGGTCTCGATGTACTGATCCCACGACCCGGCAATGCGCACGAACGGTGCGCCGGATGCACCGAACTGCAGTAGCCGCCCTCGCCCGCGCGCTGCCGTTTTGAATGTCGCCAGCAAAGGATCGTGGACTGGGATGCGTTGGAGGTGGACCGGGCGGCCGGCATCGATGACGGCGCGGCACAGCTCCGTCAAAGAGGCAGAATCGCGATATCCAAAACCGCAGGGCTCGAACAGCACCGCCGCACCGGCGATTTCGCTGCGCTCTAGCACTGAGCTCGAGGCGAGGGCCAGCGGGGCCGAGGCGACGACTTCGCCGTCGCGAAACAACTGGATCCAGCGGAGCGCGCCCGGCTCGTAGAGAGTTTCCGCCGCGGTCGCGAGCCACTGCGGCGACAGGCACAGCTCCTGTGCTGGCTGCGGCAGTCTCCCCCAACACGAGAGCCACGAGTCGAGCGACTCAACTCGCCGCAGGGTCTCGACGGTGTCGCGCGTCGAGACCATCGAGATCACTCACGAACGGCGAGTCGTCGCATGCCATGCACGCTCGCTCGCAGAGCCATCAGGAGCAAGCCGCTGCCGGGAATACCGGCCACGGTGCGTAGCAGAGATTCCTTGATCGAGGACTCGACGCGAAGCGTCCTGGCCCGTTTCAAACTGGCGCGCGCCTGCTCGCCCCTGCCGGAAAGCAAATGCTGTTTGGCCGCCTGCAGCAGCAACCGATACTGGACCTCGTCGACCTCGTCGCCCTGCTTGGAATAGAACGGACGATCGGCCCGCCACAGCCGATCGATCATCGCGATCCGCCGGCCGAGTTGAACGCTGGAGTCGACGCGCGTCAGTCGCACGGCGTCTTCGTGACTACGATTGAAGGTCGTTTCCAGGTCGGCGTACACGCAGCCGCGCTCCTTCGACAAGCGCGAGAAGAACTCCCAGTCGCCGCAGGTCGAATCGAACTCGTGCAATCGCAGTCCCGCCGCTAGCGCCGAGGAGCGGATCAGCGCGGTGCTTGGCAAGACATAGGGATTGAACAGCGATGCGCCGTAGATATCGCCGCCGCTGACGCTGAAATCCCTGGAAGGCTGCGAGGAGAGCGCGATTCCGAGCGAAGAAAACTGCTGCCGCCATTGAAACGGATCGGGCCGCTCGGACTCGTGCTCGAACCAGGTGCCGAGTCCGTCGATGCGCCGCTCGCCGATCTCGGGCGTGGGGCCTTTGAAAATGTAAAAGTTCGAGAACGTGAAGCCCACGTCGCTGAACTTCTTCAGCAACGCCACTTGCAGCTCGATCTTGTACGGCTCCCACAGATCGTCGCTGTCGAGCAGCGCGAGATATTGCCCCTTCGCTTGTTTGATGCCGACATTGCGAGCGGCGTTGACGCCCGCATTCGGCCGGCGCGAGTAGCGGATCCGACTGCCATAAGACTGCATGACCGCGGCCGTGTCGTCCGTCGAACCATCGTCGACCACGACGATCTCGATCTCGCGATAGGTCTGTTTCAATACGCTCTCGACCGTCTCGCGCAGCAGCGCCGCGCGGTTGTAGGTCGGAATGATGACGCTGACCAGAGGATGGTTGTTCATCGCGCCGCGTTCGTCTTGGTCATCGTCATGGCCATCGAACGCAGCCCGCGCACGCCTCGACGTGCACGGCCCATGCCTCGCCGGATCCAGCGCCAGGCGCGAGCGCGCCACGCATTCGGCAGGCTGTGGTACATCCTTAGTGTCTCGTTGAAGCGGGACATGTTGGCGAAACGATCCTTGAACGGCTCATCCCCGATGGTGAAATCCACCTCGCGTCGCGAGCGCGCCATGCCGTCCTCGATCAGCTTACGAGTCAGCAGCAGGCCGGGCGAATGCTCCGCGTAGCGTACCTCGAACGAGGGTTTGTACCAGGTGATGCTGCCGAAATAATCGAAGCCGAAATGAAACGCAATGGGCTGACCGTTGAACTCCACCACCGAGAACAGCAGCCAGCCGGCGGAGTTCAACGCAGCCGCGAGCGCCACATAGAACGCGCGCTGATGTGCGGATTCGAACAGGCTCGCCCGCCCTGCCGCGTGATAACGCCGGGCGTGCTGATCGAAGAACACGGGCAGCTGGCTTTGAATCTCCGCGGGCGACGACAAGTGCCGAAACTGCACTTCGCCGCGCGAGGCAAACCAGTTCAGCGGCCGCTTCATGCTGTATTTTTTCAGCAGGCGCTCGGCCTCGTGCTGCTCGGATTGCAGCTGCAAGGACGGACAGCGCAGCACGGCCTCGTTCACCAGATACAACTGGTGCGCGGCGCCGATGCGGCGCAAGTGGATCAGTGTGCTGGATTGACTGGGGATATTGCACAACCACGCAGAGCGCCAATGAGCAGCGTGCGCGTGCAGGAAATCGCAGATCGCCACCATGGCGGCGGCCTTGTGCTCGGGCAGCACCACGACATCCTGATAGTCGGCGTTGCCCGTACCCACAAATTCCAGGCGCGCCCCGACCAGCAGCCGTCGGCGCAGCATCAGCGGGACAAAGCCGATGACCTGGTCGTGAGCTCGTAGCAGCAGAAAAAACAGCTGATGCGCGGCTCCGAAGGTTTGCCACCAGGCATCGAACCATTCGTAGGTCTGAAAAATGGAATTGGTTTCGTTGCGAGCGACCAGCGCGTTCCACGCAGCGGCCTGCAACGGAACGTCGGCGCGATTTCGAATGAGCTCGATGGAGATCTGGCCGGCCGAGATTATGGTATCGGAGTCACGCGTTACGAGGGATCCCGTGGCCGCCGATATATCCAACGGGGCGCGGGATGCCGGGTAGGGAAACGCGTGCGCACGCATGGTGCCGATGAAACCAACCGCCGAGTCCTTGCTGTCGAGTATAAGTTACAACAAGGAACAGAAATCAACTGCTGACTACGTCACACGGACACTGCAGCTATCGTGCCGACGGGCGCGGCTTCCAGATGTGAACGCAGCACGTCTCTGACGGTGGTGAATTTAAATTCGCCGATCAAGCGCGTGAGCCGCGCTTCGCACACATGCAGGTTGGTGTAATGTCGGAATCGCGACAGCCAGCTGGCGTTGAAGCGCGGCTGGTCGGCGTCGATTTCCCATGGGTGCAAATAGAAAATGAACGGCTGGTCTTGATTCTCGTTGATGGAGCGCAGGCCCCAGCGCGTGAACCAGTACGGCAGCAGGCGGAAATATCCACCGCCGGCCACGGGAACGCGCCGCCCGAGCAACTGCGCGGTGGACAGCGGAAATTCCACGATCGAGGCGCCACTCTTGCCGTGCATCAAACCTGGACGCGTCGACGCGCCCGGAATGCCATAGCGATCGTGCGCGATGGGAAAGATGCTCGAGTCGTAGCGGAAGCCCAACTCGCACAGGATGTCGATGGCCCACAGCGACTGCGCCGTGATCGAGTAGCTCGCCGCTCGATAGCCGAGCACCGGCGCGCCGATCAGATCCTCCAGCAGCGCTTTGGATTCGTTCGTTTCCTGGCGAAAGACTTCGGGGGTCTGGCGATACACCAGCTCATGGGTCAAACCGTGACAGGCGACTTCATGACCGGCCGCGTGAATGCGTTTGATCAGCTCCGGCGAACGCTTGGCCACCCAGCCGAGCACGAAAAACGTGGCGCGTATGCCCTGCTTGCCGAACAGATCGAGCAGCCGATTGGTGCTCTGTTCGGCGCGATATTCCATGCGATCCCAATCGTCGCGACGAATGACTTCGGCCAGCGCCGACACATGGAAGTAATCTTCCACGTCCACGGTCATCGCGTTGTAGTGAGGCTGCCGCATACGAAAGTCAGCGCTGCGCCGGGGCGTCTCCGGCTCCCCAGTAATACGCCAGGGTCAGAAACACCCGATTCTCCTGATACTCGCCCGAGGCGTCGTTCGTGTCGCGATCGTAACGCTCCGCGAGCAGCCGCCAGCCGAGCGTCCGGAATGCGCGCCAGCTGAGCGCAGCGCCGTAGCGCAGCTCGTCGGATTGCAGTCCGGTGCTCTGGAACTCCTCGTCATAGAGCGCGGCCGTGAGCTCGAAATCGAGCGTCCGAGCCATCCGCCGCGTGAACGAAGCGCTGTACACCTTGCCCTTGCGGTCGAGCTGCGATTGCGTTTCGTAGTCGTCGTCGGTCAACGAGGCGCCGAGCGTGAAGCCGGTACGATTACGGAAGAATCGATATTCCAACGACGCCACGCGATTCTCGAACGGATCGGAAGTGGCGGTGATCTGACTGCCTGCACCCACTATGCCGCCAGCGAGCCCGCCGCGCAGCGCGTCGCCGGCATCGCCGAGTTGCGAGCTCAGCGTCAGCTGCAACGTCGAGGATGCGGACAGATCGCGGGCCACGGAAACATTCACCAGCGCGCTGCCCGACGTATCGTCGCTGCCATCCAGCTCCAGCCAGGTGTAACCGACGTTGGCCGTGATCAAGGTCCGGGCGGCGTCGAGTTGGTAGCCGACGAAGGCGCTCTTGCGTTCGTAATCGGTGTTCACGTCCGAGTCGAAGTCGATTTCCTCGGCGACGCCGTTCAAGGTGAGCTCGGTGCGCTCGGATGCCCGGCGACCCAGCGTCAGGCCGGCCGTGGTCCGCTCGGCGTCGAGCGGGCTGGTCTCGTACGTGGTCTGCGACCAGCGTCCGAACAACTGGGCAAAGCCGGTCGCGCCCAAACGCACCATCAGATTCGGGCCGGTGGAAAAGAAATTCAGATCTTCGCGGGTTTCGGGCGTCGTGGGCGCGAACGGATCGTCCTGCGCCTGGCCGAAACTGTCCTCAAACACCCACTGCAAACGATCCGCGAGCAGGTCGACGGCGAGCGAGCCATTCGCCGTGCCGACCACCTCGCTTTCGAAGGTGTTATCCAGATATTCGAAATAGCTCAGGTCGACGGTGGCTTCGCCGTCGATGCGACGGGTGCGTTGGTCCCAATCCAGCTGCAACCCGGCAGTGCCGATGGTTTCTTCGACCTTGTTGGCGTTGTTGCGCCGAATGTTGTCAGAGTAGCCGACACCGACCTCGGCGACCGCCTGCAACTCCGCGCGCGCCGCGCTGCTCAAGAGCACTGCCATGACGCCGGCGGCAAGGCCTGCGGCCCGCGTTGCACCCAGCTTCCCCATGAATGCCTCTTGCTCGTTGCTGCGTTCAGCCCGTTTGGCCGCGCTGGCCAGCGGGCGGGATGTCGTCGGTAAGATCGCCCTCGCCTTCGGCACGGCCCTGCTCTGCGTAGCTGTACCGATAGTAGTAGCCTGGACGGACGGGTTCATCCGTCTGATTCAACACCAATCCGATGGACTTGCCTTCGCCCAAGAGGTCAATGGCGTCGAGCACCGCGCTTTGCGGAGTCACGCCGGCGCGCACCACCAGGACGATCTGCCCGACCATGCCGGCCAGGGAAATGGCTTCGCTGGTGACCAACAGCGGCGATGAATCGAACAGCACGATGCGATTGGGATCGCGCGCCGTGATCTGACTTGCGATCGTTTCCATGCGTGAGCTGGCGAGCAGCTCGGCGGCGGTGTCGCTCGCCTTGCCCGCCGGCAGCAGGCTCAGGCCCGGCACGTCGGTCGGCAGAATCGTCGACTCGACGTCGAGGCTTTCATCGCGCAGCAGATCCATCAAACCCGGGTTATTGTGGACGCGGAAGGTCCGGCTGAGGTGCGCCTTCGCGACGTCGGCGTCGACCAGCACCACGGACACGTCCTTTTCCAAGGCGAACGACATGGCCAGGTTGATGCTCGTGAACGTCTTGCCATCGCCGGGCATGGCGCTTGCGATCATGATGCGATGGCCGTTGGGAAGTTTCGGCACGCCGCGGCCCAACGCATTGGTGATCAGCGGGCGCTTGATCTGACGATATTCGCCGGCGAGCTGACGCTCCTGGCTCAGCGGCGGCAGCAGCTCGGCGCGACGCAGCTCTTCGCGATCGATGCGCACGACCTGCGAAGGACGCGGCGGCTCGGCCGGACGCGGAGCCACGCGCGTCACATTCACCGCCTGCGTAACAACCGGCGGCGGAACGGCTGCCGGGCGCGGTGTGATGTCCAGCGTGATGGTGTTAGAGCTCGCCTGCGACGCCGAGCCCGGCGTCTGCGCCCGCGATTCCTGGATCTTCTTCAGTGCTCGTTCGACGAGACTCATCGTAACCTCGATCAGCTCAGCACTTGGCGCAACAGTCGCGAAGCAGGCTGCTGCGCGACCACGACCACGACGAACACGACGAACAGCAGCGCCGAGGCGGCCGCATAGCGCACCAGCCCTTGACGCAATTGAGCGCGATATTTCTCGACCCAGCTGCGAGTCACGGTGCCAAGCACCGGCAAACCCGTCACTTCGCCGAGCGTTCGGCCGGTAGCGAACACCGGTCGCAACATGTGCATGAGATAAGCCACACCGCAGCCGAGGCCGACACCGACCACCAGGACCGCGAACAAGAACAACGGACGATTCGGGAAGATCGGCTGGAAGCCGGCGCTCGGCGGATCGACGATGTTGAACTTCACCACGCCCGTCTGCTCGGCATCGCCCGACAGGCGAGCCTTCTCCAGGCGCTCGAGCAGCGTGTTGTACTGAGCCTTGGTGACGTCGTAGTCACGCGTCAGACGCGCATATTCGGCTTCGACCTCGGGCGCCGTGTCCACCAGCCGTCGCAGCTCCGACTCGTTGCGCTGACGGTCGCCGAGCTGACTGCGCAGCGCCGCGATCTCCACGTCGACCTGATTCAACTGGGTCTGGATGTTTTGATAAATCGGATTGGTGGACGCATTGGCCAGCGCCGCCGCACCAGGGTCGCCTCGACGCAGGGCCGCGAGCTCCTGCTGTTGACGCGCCTTCAACTCATCCAGGGTCTCGCGAGTCGCGATGACTTCAGGATGCTTCTCGGTATAGCGAAGTAACAGATCGTCGAGCCGCGACTGCGTCTCCTGGATTCGCGTCGCCGTGTCCCGAGGACCATTGTTGTTCGATCCGTTGCTTCGAGGCGCGGCGCCCATGCCCTCGGCTGGCGGCACGAACGGCGATTCTCCGCGCAGCTGACGTTGCAACTCGGCGCGGCGGCTGTTGGCCACGACCAATGCCGCCTGCAAGCGCTTCACTTCCTGCATTTCGGTCGTCAGGCGGTTGAAATAGCCGCCCTCGTCGCCCGGCACCAGACCGACGTTCTTTTTCTTGAATTCGGCCAACCGATTTTCGGATTCGGCCAGCCGGCGGCCGTAGTCCGCGAGCTGGTCTCGCAGGAAGCGCTCGGCCGACGCCGTGCCCGTGCGATCCGAACCGATGGTGTCCTCGACGAACGAATTCAACAGCACGTCCACCACTTTCAACGCGGTGTCGCGGTTGCTGTCCGAGAAACTGATGCGGAACAACGTATTCGGAATGCGCGGATCGCGAACCATGGGCGGCTCGAGTGCGATCTCGATGCGCGAGATGATGCTGTTCAGCAGAGCCTGGCGTTCCGCAGCAGTGCGCGCCGTCACATCGAGACCGACCTGCTGCGCGACCTTCTCGAGGTTGGCGCGACCGAGCAACGTCTGCCGCACCAGGTTCAATTGCGCCTCGACGTCCGGGCGGACCACCAGACCGTCGACGACGATGCTGAGCGCGGTGCGCGTATCGACGTTCACGCGGGCGCTCGACTGATAGGTGTCCGGAATGGTGTACACCACGAACCACCCGATCAGGCACACGCCCCAGGCGGTCAGCAATGCATAGCGACGGAAGCGCCACGCGCCCCGTCCCTCGTTCAGAATCTTTTCGATCAGTGCCTGCATGACTGCCTAGAAGAACGACTGCGGCACCACTACAACGTCGCCCGGTTTGAGCTCGAGGTTGTACTTCATGGCGCCCTTGTTGACCAGGTCGTCGACCTTGACACGCAGCTCGGTGTCCTTGCCATCGACTTTACGGACAATCTTGCCGCGATTGCCGGCGGCGAATTCGGTCAGCCCGCCCGCGGCCAGAATCACATCCAGTACACGCATGCCTTCTCGATACGGCACGGATTGTGGATTCACCACCTGC
Organism: Steroidobacter sp.; assembly: GCF_036402275.1. Classification (NCBI taxonomy): domain Bacteria; kingdom Pseudomonadati; phylum Pseudomonadota; class Gammaproteobacteria; order Steroidobacterales; family Steroidobacteraceae; genus Steroidobacter; species Steroidobacter sp. The sequence continues at coordinate 144,959 of NZ_DASWTF010000053.1, forward strand.
CCGATCACCTTCACCTGACTGAAGGCGCTGAGCGGATTGCTGACGATGACGTTCACCTGCGGCGAACGGATGTACTCGGCGAGCACGCCTTCGATGTCACGAGCCAGCTGCGAGGGTGTTTTGCCGACCGCCACCATGTCCTCGACCAGCGGCGTGGAGATCTTTCCATCCGGGCGCACCGGCACACTCTGTGTGAGCTCGGGATTACGCCACACGAAAATTTGTAACGTATCGCCTGGGCCGATGCGATAGTCGGGCGCAACCGAGCTGGACGCCATCGGCGGCATCGCAGTGTCGGCAGGCTTGACAGTTTCGGGAGCGGGTTGTGATTTTGCGGGGCCGGGGGCGGGTTGCGGCTGTTGTGCCCAGAGGTTCGCTGCCCAGAAAAACAGTGCAAGGGCCGCGACGCTCAACAACGAAAGTGGCTTCGGCATCCGGTTAGTCACTATGAATGGTGGCGGATCGTGATTACAGCTAATGCAGCAACCACCATTGGAGCAGCATTAGCCTAGCAGAAAAGTAGCGAAAGCCGCGGAAAGACCCCGCAAACCGTGACGTAGCGCGCGGTTGGCGATGCTCCGGGCGTCGTTACGGTCTACAGCTCGCCCAACAATCTTTGCGCAGCCTCGCGGCTGGCGAAAGTCGTCTCATTGCCGAGGAGTGCCGACAATTGCTCTTTGGCGCGTTCCTTCGCGCCCGAGCGAGCCAGGGCCGCGGCAAAGTGATAGCGGATCTCGGGCGACGCTTTCGGCGTGGCGGCACGCTCCAGCAACGCGAGACCTTCGGTCACATTGCCGGTCTCCACCAGAATCCAACCCAGCGTGTCCATGATGGCAGGAGATTGCGGGGCGAGTGCATATGCCTGACGGGCAGTAGCCACGGCGCGTTCGTCGTGCAGTTCGTAGTACAGCCAGGCGAGATTGTTGAGCGCCGGCACGTTCTTGGGTTGCCGTGCCAGGATCTGCTGATACAGCGCCACCGCCTTCTGGCGTTCGCCGGTTTTGATGTAGGCGTCGGCGAGCACGGTGCTGAAACCCGTGTTGTCCGGATTGTCACGCGCCCAGCGCTCGAGCGGCGTCACCGCATCCGGCAGCTTGCCCGTCAGACGGGCTTGATAGCTCTTGATGGCGAGCTCACCCGATGGACGGAGCGCGGCCGCTGCATCGAAGGACTTCGCAGCGTCTTCGTAACGTCGCAGGACCGAATAAACTTCGCCTTCGAGCGCGAGCACCGCGGGGTCCTTGGGTTGGATCCTTTTCAGGGCCTCGATGCGCTCCAACGCCGCGGCCTCCCGCCCCTCCTGCACTTCCAGAAACGCGAGCGCACCCACCGCCGGCAGCCAGTTCGGCTGCAGGCTCAACGCCTTCTCCAGCGATTCGCGCGCGGGGCCTTTTTGTTCCAATCCCAACTGGGCGCGGCCCAGGTTCAACCACAGCAGCGGATTGGCGCTGTTGGCCTTGGCGCCGTCCTGGAACACCGCCGCGGCCTGATCGAAACGACCCGACTCCAGATACAACAGGCCCGCCGTATTCAACACGTCCGCGCGATTCGATGCGGCTTGCAAGGCGGCGGCGATGAGCTCATCGGCGCGCTTGGCTTCATTCCGGCGCAGCGCCAGGCGAGCGAGCAGCAGCGTCGGCTCGACGGCTTTGGGATCGGTCTTGCGCATGGCTTCCAGGCGCGCGACTGCCGCGTCCTCCGCGCCCTGCGCGATATCCATCTCGACCAGCATCATTTGCGCCGGATTGTTTGCTGGGTCTGCATCGAGGACTCGTTGCAGCGCCTGGCGTGCGGCGTCGAGCTTGCGCGCACTCCATTCCACACGCGCGAGCGTGAACAACAGGTCGGGCTGCTTCGGATCCTTCGCCAACGCTCCATTCAACAGCGCTCGGCTCTTATCGAAGTCGCCTTCGCGCGCGTGGAAGCCCGCGGCCAGGCTCACCATTGCCGGGCTCGAATCACGCGCCAGCAAGGCGTCGATGTGCGCATTGGCCGCTGCCTTGCCTTGAGACTGGGCGATGCCTTGTAACAACACGGATTCGCGGCGTGGATCGAGCGCCCCGCTCGCCGGATTGCGACGAAGCAGTGCGACCGCCTTATCGGGCGCGCCTGCGCGTAAGTAGAGATTGGCCAGCTGCAATTGCAGATTGGCGTTGTCCGGCGCCTTACGCAGCGCCTCCTCCAATGTATCTATGGTGCCGGCATCCGCGCCGGCCTGAGTGCGCACTTCATCGAACATGGCCGCGAGCCGGGAGTTGTCGGCGTTTGCTTGAATCGCCGGCACCAGCACGCGCAGCGCCCCGTCGGGATCGTGCAGACGCATGCGAACCTGCGCGAGCAGCTGGCGCGCTTCGAGATTCTGCGGGGCCTGCTCGACGACTCGGCTCAGCTCCTGACTCGCCTGCTCCAAGTTGCCTTGCGCCACCAGGGCCACGCCGAGCAGATAACGCGCAGCCGTGAATTGCGGAGCTGCATTGACCAGACGACGCAGCTCGCCAGCCGCTGCGATGTAATCGTTGCCAGCCATCGCGATTCGTGCGGCGGTGAGCGACGCGAGCGACGAGCCGCCCACGATGCGATTCAAATCCTCGAGGTTCTTTTTCGCGCCTTCGATGTCACGGCCCGCGAGCTGCAGTTCGATCAGCGTCGAGAGCAAGGCCGCCTGGCGAGAAACTTCGATCTGCTTGCCAGCAAGGTCGCGCGCCTTCAACAATGCCGTCCTTGCTTCGTCGGTCTTGCCAGTTCGAGCCAACAGCGAGCCTTGCGCATACCAGGCGATGGCCGCCTGCGGATGTTCCTCGGTGAGCTTGGTCGCAAGCTGCAATGCCGTGGCTGTGTCGCCTTGCGCGGCCGTCGTTTCGATGACGCCAACCTGCGCATCGAGCAGCGATGGATCGCTCTGCACTGCCCTCCGATATTCCTGCTGAGCTTCGGCAAATCGACCCGACGCTTCCAGAGCCGCGCCTCGATAGAGCGACAATTTCGCCGGCGCGACGCCGGCCACGCTGCCCGACGCGGATTTCTCCAGCACCGCCTTCTGCCGACCGGAGGCCAGATCGATGCGCAGTCGCAGGTCCGCATGCGGATCCTGTTCCGAGGTTTTGGGCAGCCGGTTCAACTCGGCCTCGGCGGAGACCGGATCGCCCAACCACAGCGCCACCTCGGCGAGCAGCGCCCTCGCCTCGTGCAGGTCCGGCTGCTTCTTGAGTGCATTCTTCAGTTCGACCAGCGCACTCCGATACTCGCCCTTCTCTACATACGATTGGGCCCGCTCGTAGCGCTGCTGTGGGCTGACCAGGAAGTCACAGCCGCACAGAGCCAGCAACGTCGTCGCTACGAACACGGCCATGGCCGTGGTTCGCAGGCGTCCACCCTGAATGCGAGGAGATCGCATCATTCTAGCTATGCTCCGACTATTGTTTGTCGCTGGCCCGGACAGCCGCAGCGAAGTTCTGCAGCGTCGCGCGCGCCTCGGCACAGTCCGTGCCGTTACATGCGGTTCTGAACGCGATGATGGATGACACCGGCGCGCCCACCAATGCCCCGACGCCATATTGAAGTTGCAGGGACAGCGGCCGGTCGAACCAGCGCTCGTCGAGGCGATACGAATGCCACAGCAGCCAGCTCGCGCCGCCGGAGTCGAGCGCTTCCGTTTCCAGCCAGGGATGTTCGACGCTGCTGCGCTGACGAACGCGCAAGCTCTCGCCTTCCAGCGAGTTGCCGAAGCCCATCAGCTCTTTGCCTTGATGCTGATCTTTGTATGTGGCCGCGTAGGCTTCGATCACCGTGCCGGCGCTCGTGAACATCGCACGTTCCGTGACATCCGCTCCATTGAACACAGGCTGCCAATCGCTGTGCGCGTCGCGAGTAACGGTCCAGCCCGCAACGTCGTTCGGCAGAACATGCGCCAGAGCGGCGCTGGTCGGAATGTTGTCATCGACGTGCTGCCAGAGCGGAGCAAACAACAATCCGACAGCAGCGAGCGCCGCCCCCCGCCAGGAAATCGGGGCGCCCGCCGTGGCTGCCGCTTGCGGCTCCGGCGCGGCCGGCCAGCGCCGCACGATCAGAAAAAAGATCACCAGCGCGACGGCGAACAACACCCAGCCGAAGCTGTAATGTTCCTCGCGCACCAGGTAGTGCTGCATGTCCGTCGCCTGGGCGACCACCGCGATGATGAAAATGCGCACCCAGTTGGTCACCATCGCGAGGATCACCGCGAGCGCCATGAGCTTGAGGCGCGTCGCGAGCGAGTCATGATTGATCTCACCGTAGAGCGCGGCGATGGTGAGCCCGACGACAAAGAAATGCAGACCCGCGCAACCGTCGGCAACTTCCAGCGCTCCCGCAGGAAGCGTGAAAACATTGCCGGACACGTACGCCGGAATGCTCACCACGCGCAACAGGAATTGCACGGCCATGACCGAAGCCGACTGCAACAGCGGCGTGAATGCATCCCACACCGGCACGGCGAAATACAACAGCGCGAATGTGAGACTCAAACGGCGGCCGGCCTTCCAGCCGTAGCAGCTGACGAACGCGCCGAAGATGATGAGCGGCAACAGTAGCTGATGCACGATCTGCACGGCCGCGCGCAAGGAGATCAGCCATACGACGCTCGCCCCGATCACTCCTGCAAAGGCGAGCAAGCTCGGACGAAGCGGCACCTCCGCCCAAAGAACTCGGTTACGCCATAACAGCCACAAAACGATGCCGACCAGGAGATAGCCGTGGGTGTAAGTGCGCCGGACCGTGTCTTCCCAATGCTCGATCAGCGACGCCGTGGTCGGCCAGAACAGCAGCAAGCCGAGCACCACGATCGCGATCGAACCTGCCGCACGCAGGTTCAGCGAGCGCGCGGATGCAGTCGGATCGTTGGCGACACCCGCCAACGGCGCCGACGGCAGTCGCGGGCTGCTCATCTCAGTGGGCAATGCCGTATTTGTCCATCAGATCGTACAACGTCGGCCGGCTCACTCCGAGCAGTTCGGAGGTGCGCGAGATATTGCCTTCGGTGATGGACAACGCCTGGCGAATCGCCTGCCGCTCGGCGCGGGTGCGCACTTCCTTGAGATTGAACAGCAGCTCGCCGTCGACGCTTTCTTTCAGATGCAGATCTTCGGCGGTGAGCAGCGAGCCCTCGCCCATGATCATCGCGGTCTTGACCCGGTTCTCCAACTCGCGGACGTTGCCCGGCCAGGAATAAGCTTCGAGCGCCGCCGCTGCCTCTTCGGTGAACCCACGCTTGGGCCGGCCGTGCATGCCACCGAACTTGCGCAGCATCGCGTGCGCGAGCACGGTCGGTGCGCCACGGCGCTCCCGCAGCGGCGGCACTTCGATGGTCACTTCGCCGATTCGGAAATACAGGTCCTCGCGGAAGCGCTGTTCCGTGATGAGTTGTTTCAGATTCTTGTTGGTCGCGCACACGACGCGCACATCGACCGGAATTTCCTGCCGGCCGCCGACGCGCTCGATCACGTGGTTCTGCAGGAAGCGCAGCAGCTTCGCCTGCAGAGCCAGCGGCATGTCGCCGATCTCGTCGAGGAACAGCGTGCCGCCGCTCGACAGCTCCACCTTGCCGATGGTCTGCTTCACGGCGCCGGTGAACGCGCCCTTCTCGTAACCGAACAGCTCGCTCTCCAGCAGCTGCTCCGGAATCGCCGCGCAGTTGATGGCTACGAACTTACCGTCGCGTCGCCCGCTTTGTTTGTGAATGGCGCGGGCGATCAATTCCTTGCCCGTGCCGCTCTCGCCCAGAATCAACACCGACACCGCGGCCGGTGCGACCTTCTCGATCATGCGGCGGACTTTGAGCATGGCGTCGTCGGTGGCGATCATGCCCTCGAACGGCGCAGTGAACTGCGACTCCTGCAGCTGACGGTTCTGCTGCTCCAGCGCATGAATGTGAAATGCGCGGCTGACGATCAGGCGCAGGACGTCGGTGTCCACCGGCTTCTGATAGAAGTCGTACGCCCCAAGGGATACGGCGCGAACGGCGTTGTCGCGGTCGTTGTTGCCGGTGACGACGATCACCTTGGTGGCCGGCGCGAGGCTCAACGTCTCGCGCAGCGTCTGCATGCCTTCGTTGACGCCTTCCGGATCCGGCGGCAGGCCGAGATCCTGCAGCACCACCGGCGGCTCGAAGCGGCGCAGCTGCGCCAGCGCTTCGGCGCGGGTTCCGGCGATCAGCACCTCGTGCTCGTCGAAACACCACTTCAGCTGCTTTTGCAGACCGAGGTCGTCCTCGACGATCAGGAGTTTGGGTTTTTCTTCGCTCACGATCTGGTTTCTCCTGTGGAACCCGTCAGTGGCTCACGGCGGCGTTCGCCGTGGCGACGGGCGCATCCTGGCTCCGGGAAAGCGGCAGGCTAACCGCAAAGCGGGTGCCCTGTCCGGGACTGCTCTGCACTTCCACGTCACCCCCCAGCAAACGAATGTATTCACGCACCTGGTAAGCCCCGATGCCCATGCCTTTGGCGCCCTTGGTGCTGTCGAAGGGACGGAACAGGCGGTTGCGGATGAAATCCGCATCCATGCCGGCGCCGGTATCTTCCACCAGGAGCTGGGCCTCGCGGCCATTTTGTCCGACGCTCACTGACACCGATCCAGTCTCGCTGGTTGCGTCCTGGGCGTTGCGGATGATGTGCTCGATGACCACCGACAGGCGCTCGGCATTGGCCAGCACCATCACCGGCGACCCACCCTGCAACTGCGGCTTCGGAGCCCGATAGCTGCAACGTGATACGGCCTGCTGGGCAAGCTCGCGCAGATCCGCCGGCACGTGCCGATCGGCCGAGGTCGAGCCGCGCAGCTGTTCGATCAGCTTGGTCATGCGCTCGGCGGTATTGGCGATGGTCGCGACGGCGTCGTCGACGAATTCGGGATTGTGCTTGTGACGCGGGGCGTTGGCGACGATCAGCTTGAGCTGCGCCACCGAGTTTTTCAGGTCGTGCATCATGAACGCCGTCAGCCGGTTGTACGCCTCGAACTGGCGGCTCTCGGCGAGGCGGCGGTCGGCGTCCTGTTGCGCGATGTGAGTGGCCACGTGGCGGCCCAGCGTCTTCAGCAAGTCACGATCTTCGTAAGTGAGCTCGAACGGCGGCGGCGGATCGTACAACACCACGAAGCCGACCAGGCGGTCCAGTTGCAACATGGGCGAGACGATGCGCAGCTGCCGATGCTCGAGCAACCATTGCGGAACGGCGATGTTGCCGTAGAAATCCGGCGAGCGGCGGAATTCCTCGGTATCGATGATCCACTGCTTGCGAGCCAGGAACTGCGTCAGGTCGTCATCGGCGGAGAGGCTCGCGGGCAAGCCGAGCGAGTCGACGCTCATGGGCCAGGCGGCGTACGGCAGGAATTTCTTGCCAGTCTCGTCGCTCAGGAACAGAAAGCCGCCGGGGCTCGCGAAGATCTGCGCCATGGCGCGGAGCGCCGTGCGCCCGACGTCGTCGTCCTCGGTCGACGAGAGCGTGCCGATGAAGCGCAGCCATTCGACGCGATAATCGTACTTGTTCCGATAGAAGTGCTTGCTGAGAAACACCCGGGTGTGTCGCCGCAGCGAGGCCGATGTCACGAGACTCGCCAGCACCACCACCGCGCCGGCGAAGAACACGATCTGCCCGACATTGCCCCAGGCGCCGCCGATCTCGCGCACATAGAAGCCGCCCAGCGCCATGACGGTGAGATACGAGCCGACCACCAGCACGGACGTCGTATAGAAAACGATCTGCCGCGAGACGAACACGTCCAGCGACCATTCAGGATTGCGCCGCGCGGCGATCGCGATCAACGGCATCGCGAAGGCGTTGAGAATGCCCCGCGATGTCCAGGCATCTATGGACACCGCGCGCAGCAGCTCGGTCTGCGAGTACAGAAACAGGTCGTAGGCAAACAAAGTGCCGACGCCGATGATGAAAAACTTCAGCGAGCGGCGCGCCACCTGCGATGAGTTGCGATAGATCTGCTCGAGCAGGATCAACGCCAGTAACGACAGCGCCAAGCCGGCGCGCGACAGCAGCAGCGTCGGATTGATCAAGGCGATGCCGAAGTGCTCGAGCAGCGGCAAAACGACAGCCGCCGCAAGCAGCAACACACATAGGGCGCGCGCCGCTGTCTTCAACATCGAAGGCGCCGCGATTCCGGCAACCGCGACCAACGTGAGCAACCAGGCTCCGCCGCGAACCGCTTCGGCAAGATAGATGACAAGGACGGGAACCTGGCCGGTGTAGCTCTGCAGGACCAGAACCGCGGCCCAGAGGGCGGTCACCGCACTGGCCACGATCAGGTGCCCACCCTGCTGCCGACCGCGCCATGCGGTGATCAGCAGTAGGGTCAGCACCAGGAAGCTCAGCGCCGCGATGCCATAGCTGGCAATGCCGAACGCATTCATTTAGCGGGTCTCGAAGCGGGACTCAACGCGCGCCTTTTCTCCACACGATGACCTCCACCGTCTGCACGAGGATGGCCAGATAAAACAGCAGGCTGTGATTCTTGACGTAAAAAAGATCGTATTGCAGTTTCTCGATGGCGTCCTGCTCGGAGGAGCCGTACGGATAACACAGCTGCGCCCAACCGGTGATGCCGGGCTTGATGGTGTGACGCTCGCGATAATACGGGATCCGCTCTTCGAGCTGGCCGACGAATTCCGGGCGCTCCGGCCGCGGCCCGACGAAGCTCATCTCCCCTCGCAATACATTCAGGATCTGCGGCAGCTCGTCGATTCGCGTCAGGCGGGTGAAGGCGCCGATCGCAGTCACGCGCGAGTCGTTCTTGCTCGCCCACTGCGCGCCGTCCTTTTCAGCGTCCTCGCGCATGCTGCGGAACTTCAACAATCGGAACGGCCGACCGTACTGGCCGACGCGCACCTGGCGATAAAAAATCGTCGCCTTCGGTCCCTCGGTGATTTTGATGGCGAGCGCAGTCAACACCATGATCGGCGCCGCCACGACCAGCAGCACCAGGCTCGCGACGATGTCGAACGCGCGCTCCAGCGTGTCGTGGATGCGCCCGCGCCCGAAGCCCTGGGAAAAAATCATCCAGCTCGGATTGAGCAGATCCAGGCGCACCTTGCCGGTCTCGCGTTCGAGGAACGTGACCAGCTCCAGGATCTCCACGCCTTCCAGGCGGCACTCCAGCAGCTGATCCATGGGGAAGTGACGACGGCGATCGTCCATCGCGACCACGATCTCGTCGACCCGGTGCCGTTCGCACAAGGTCAGCAGATCGACGTTGGTGGGCAGCTTTTCGTTGCTCGGAACATCGATGCCTTCGTCGCCTTCGGCGGGGACATAGCCGATGACCACGAAGCCACGGCGATCCGAACGACGCCGCAGTCGCGCGATGCTGGCGGCGCGGTGACCGGAGCCATAAACGAGCACGCGACGCTTGAACAGATCCTCATCGACCAGGGTGTCGAACACGATGCGCGCGATCACCGACCCGCCGAAGGCGATCACCAGGCTGATCAGCAACGCGCCGCGGCCGATGTGTAGCTGCTGCGGAAAAATGTAGAACAGGATGGTGATGAACATGCCGCCGCCGATGATGCTGGCAGCGACTCGCGCGATCAGCCCGACCAGCCGCGAGCGCTGGCGGGAGTTGTACAAGCCCATCGCGGCCATGCTGACGAACAGCACACCGGCAAACACAACGCCCCGCGGCAGCATGGGGCCGAGCATCTCGTCCACCCAGGGAGCGCGTTCGAACAGCAGGAACGCCGCCGCGTACGGCGAGAAAAAGAAGATCACACCCTCGATGACCGCCAGCACGGCGAGGTGCAGATGCCAGTAATGTTGGAAGATTCGAATGGCCACGGGTCGTTTTTTGCCCAGCTCTCAACTTGTTCGCTTCTGATCGGTCCCGCTTGCGGCCGGCTATTGAGCGCGAATTGCGCGCCGCGCACCAGCGGTCGTAAGTCTAGTCGCCCCACCCTCACAGCCGCGTGAAGGCAGTCACAGGGGTCTACTGTCAAATCCACGACCCCGTCCCAGCCCCCGGCAAGCTTCACCGACTCCCTGTCAGTCCCATCGTCAATTGACAATCATTCGCATTTCTATTTAGGATGGCCCCACTGTCGCGGCTCATGCAAGGGCCGCCCGGATCGAGAGCCGACCACCATGTACATTTGCGTGTGCCAAGCCATCAGCGACCGCCAGATCCGCGAGGCCGTCGATCAGGGGGCTGGCTCGCTTTTCGAAGTACAGATGCGCCTGCCGGTCGCCAGCTGCTGCGGCCGATGCGAGGAATCTGCGCGAGAAGTGATTGAGTCTCATATCGAATCCGCGAATCGGCCCGTCGCCGCCTGACCAAGCCCGCGTATTCTCGCGATAATTCGCGCTCCCGTCTCCCTATTCCTTCGCTGCGCCGTGGCGCAGTTGCCTCGCTCGGTGTGGCTCCGCCAACATTCGCGGCTGGGTCGATAACGCTCAGGAGCGCACATGCAGGGCCACGCAACGGTATTGCGTCATCTCAACAACGTACTGAAAAACGAGCTGACCGCCATCAACCAGTATTTTCTGCACGCCCGGATGTTCGAGCACTGGGGTCTGAAGAAGCTGGGCGAACGGACCTACAAAGAGTCCATCGACGAGATGAAGCATGCGGACAAGCTCATCAAGCGCATCCTGTTCCTGGACGGTCTGCCGAACCTGCAGGACCTGGGCAAGCTGCTGATTGGCGAGAACGTCGAGGAAGCGCTCAACTGCGATCTGAAGCTGGAGATGCAGGCGCATCCGGATCTGCGCCAGGCCATCGCCGATTGCGAGCAGGTCTCGGATTACGTCTCACGCGAGCTGTTCGAAGACATCCTCGAGTCCGAGGAAGAGCACATCGACTGGCTGGAGACGCAGCTCGATCTGATCAAGCGCGTGGGCATTCAGAACTACTGCCAGTCGCAGATGGAGACGGACGAGGACTGAGGGTTCGATCCCATCCTGGGGAAAGAGGCCTCGGCGATCCAGCACATCCTGGGGCCGAGGCCGTCGCTCCGAAAATATTAGCTAACGGTCTTGCTCGCCGTGTTCGACAGCCGGCTGGTGTCGCCGCGCGAATTCACCGCGACCACCGCGAAATACCACGTGCCCGAGCTCAGATTTTCCACCACGTAGCGATTGATGGACGGATTGTCCACGTTGATGGTCTGGTCGAGATTGCTGGCGTCACGGCCGTAGCGCACCTGAAAGCCCGAGAGATTGCTCAACGCGCTGCCATCGGCGTTCTGCGTCGGCGGCGTCCACGACAGCGTCGCGCTGTTGCCGCTCGTCTCGGTCACGTTGATAGCGAACGGTGCGAGGCTCGCGGTGGCCGTGCCGTCCGACACCGTGATCGTGATGTTTTCATAGGCGCCCACCTGGGCGGCGGTCGGCGTGCCGGAGATGCGGCCGGTCTCGTTGCTGAAGCTGGCCCAGCTGGGAAGATTGGCCACGGTGAACGACAAGCGGTCACCGTCGGCGTCGCTCGCGGCAGGCTGGAAGCTGTAGGCCTGACCGGCCACGGCGGTCGAGCCAGGGGAGCCGCTCACGGTCGGCGCGGCATTGGTCGAACCATCCGGTGGGTTGGCGTTGCCCGTGGAAGAGCCACCATCGCCTCCGCCGCAGGCGCTCAGCAGGACGGAGGTCAGGATGAAGCAGCCGGTCAGAAAACCCGGGAAATAATTAGAACGCATGATTCTCCACTATTGCGGCCGCCCCGTGGCTGACTCCGCCACTCGGTTGCCGCTGTATGTCTTTGATATCGCCGTTGATATCTGGGAGCTGAGATCTCGCGCTGGTCACACTGGCGAGAGCACGGGTATAGAGATAACAAGAGTTGTGCCAGAGCCTGGAACCGCCAGAACAATCAGCGCGTTAGATCGTATTGGCCGTTCGTCCGAGGGGCCGCAGGCTGGCCGCGCGTCGCGGTTTACTGACAATTTTTGTCGGTCGCACCTGAAGGGCGACCGTTAACTCGCTGATTCTGAAGATGAATGAGCCTTGTTTCCGATAGGAGACAGGGTGACGAGCCGCGCCGTGAGATCGGACCTCAAAACGCGCCTAAGGCATGGCCGGTCCTGGAAGCGCCCTCCACCCCATCAGCGCATCCCCACTGCCCCTGCTCGTCCAAGCCTGCCGCGACCGACACCTGCCGCCGGCAACACAAAATCCCCTGCGATCAAACAGTTCGCGCCTTCTCCGGCCCGACGCCGGCAAAACCGCATCCGCTCACTGCACCCTGCGGCCATCCACAGGAGCGCCTTGCCACGGAGCGGAAGCTATGTACCGACAAATCTCCGAGTGCCGGATTTGCAAGAACACTGAGCTGGTCGAAGTGCTCGACCTCGGCGTGCAGGCACTCACGGGCGTGTTTCCGAAAAGCAAAACGCAGGCGGTCACGGCCGGTCCTCTCAAGCTGGTGAAGTGCACCGGGGAAGGCGACGTCTGCGGGCTGCTGCAACTCCAGCACACCTATGACCTGGGCGAGCTGTACGGCGATAACTATGGTTACCGCTCGGGACTGAACGCGAGCATGGTTGCGCACTTACAGGCCAAGGTGCGCAGGATCCTCAATCGAGTGAGCCTTCCGAAGGACGCGCTGATCGTCGACATCGGCTCCAACGACAGCACTACCCTCCAGGCCTATCCCGCGACCGGCTGCAATCTGGTCGGCATCGATCCGACCGCGGCGAAATTCAAGGAGTTCTATCCCTCGCACATTCAATTGATTCCGGACTTCTTCTCCGCCGCGACTCTGCAGAGACATTTTCCCAACCGCAAGGCGACGGTGGTGACGTCGTTCTCGATGTTCTACGACCTCGAAGCGCCGCTCGCCTTCATGCAGGAGGTCGCTGAGATCCTCGACGACGAGGGCGTGTGGGTGCTCGAACAAAGTTACATGCCCACCATGCTGCTCCGGAACTCTTACGACACCGTGTGCCACGAGCACCTCGAGTATTACGGCTTGCAGCAGATCAAATGGATGACGGACCGAGCCGACCTGAAAATCATCGACGTGGAGTTCAACGACATCAACGGCGGGAGCTTCTCCCTGATGCTGGCCAAGCGCGACTCGCACTACCGCGAGTCGCCGGAACTCGAACAGATCCTCCACGAGGAAGCTAGAACCGGCCTGCACACGCTCCAGCCATTCCAGGATTTCGCCCAGCGTGTCGCCGCGAGCAGAACTGCGCTGCGCGCTTTCCTGGACGAGGCCAGGCGCTTCGGCAAGTCCATCTGCGCCCTGGGCGCATCCACGAAAGGCAACGTTCTGCTGCAGTACTGCGACATCACGACCGCCGACATAGCCCGGGTCGGCGAGGTCAATCCCGACAAATTCGAGGCGTTCACCCCGGGCACCCTGCTACCGATCATCTCGGAACAAGAAGTCCTCGCACTGAAGCCGGATTACCTGCTGGTGCTGCCCTGGCACTTCCGCAATTTCTTCATGGAGCACGAGAGATTTGTCGATCGCAATCTGGTATTCCCCCTGCCGCAACTCGAACTGGTTCGCATGACCAGCGCGACGCGCGGTGTATCCGAACCGCTACTGATCGAGTCGGGCGCGAACCGGCCGGTTGCCAGTCCCCAGTCGCAGATTCATTGATTAGAACGCCGCCGCCCTGTGCTTGCGAGTTGCTCGATCGGCTGCGTTGGCAGGTGATCGGTTACTCGACCTGTTGAGCGAGGGCTGCGATGTCCGCGTCCACCATCATACGAACGAGCGTTTCGAACGGAACGATCGGCTGCCATTCCAGCACCCTTCTCGCTTTGCTCGCATCGCCAATCAGCGGCACGGCTTCCGGCGCCCTTCGAGCGCCCGGGTCCACTCGCACATAGTCTCGATAATCGAGACCGACGTGCGCGAAGGCGACGCTGCAAAACTCGCGGACGGAATGACTCTGGCCAGTGGCCACCACATAGTCATCCGCCGACTCCGCCTGCAGCATCTTCCACATCGCATCGACGTAGTCCGCGGCATAGCCCCAATCGCGCACGGCGTCCAGGTTGCCCAGTTCCAGCGATGTCTGCAGCCCGCGTTTGATTCGTGCAACCCCCATGGTGATCTTGCGAGTGACAAACTCCGAGCCGCGCCGGGGGCTTTCATGGTTGAACAGGATGCTCGAGCAGGCGAACACGCCGAAGTGCTCCCGATAGGTTCGAACCATGCCGTGAGCAAACAGCTTGGCCACTCCATAGGGATTTCGCGGCCGAAACGGCGTCGACTCGCTTTGGGGCGCTTGCCTCGCGTCACCGAACATTTCGCTGCTGGAGGCCTGGCAGAAACGCGTGCGCGGATGGACGGTGCGGATCGCTTCCAGAATGCGCGCCACCGCCAGCCCGTTGAAGTCGCCGGTGAGCACCGGATCGACGAACAACTGGCGGCTCGAAGCGCGGGCAGCGAAGTTATAGATTTCGTCGGGCCGGTGCTCAGCGATTATCTTTCGGAGGAGGTCTTCGCTCAGCAGACTGCCCGTGACGACTTCGATCTGTGACCTCAGATGGCCGATTCGCTGCGCGCGAGCATCGGCTCCTTCACGCATCAGTCCGATGACGCGATAACCGCGGTCGAGCAGCAATTCGGCAAGGTAAGACCCGTCCTGACCGTTGATGCCCGTAATGAGCGCCCGCGGCATGCAGGCTCAAGAGGCGATGCGCGAGCCGAACACCGTCGGGAATCCGTGAGGCCTTAGCATCTCTTCGCACTCTGCTTCTTTGAGATCCTCGCTCACCATCTCTGCGACGAGATCGGTGAAGCTGGTCCGGGGCTTCCATCCCAACATCTCACGTGCGCGACTCGAGTCGCCGAGCAGCGTTTCCACTTCGGTGGGACGGAAGTAGCGTGGGTCGACGGCAACCACGCAGTTGCCGGCGCGGTCGTAGCCCTTCTCCTCGACGCCCTCGCCCGCCCAGCGCAGTTTGATACCGAGCTTGTCGGCGGCCACCTCGACGAACTCACGCACGCTTCGCTGCTCGCCGGTCGCAACCACGAAGTCCTCGGGCGTCTCACGTTGCAACATCATCCAGGCGGCCTCGACGTAGTCCCTCGCGTGCCCCCAGTCTCTCATCGCGTTCAAGTTGCCCAGATATAGACAGTCCTGCAGTCCGCATTTGATCCTCGCCAGTCCGCGCGTGATCTTTCTGGTCACAAACGTCTCGCCGCGGATGGGCGACTCGTGATTGAACAAGATGCCGTTGCAGGCGTACATCTCGTAAGCCTCGCGGTAATTGACCGTGATCCAATACGCGTACAGCTTGGCCGCCGCATAGGGGGAGCGAGGATAGAAAGGCGTGGTCTCCTTCTGCGGAATCTCCTGCACCAGGCCGTACAGCTCCGACGTCGACGCCTGGTAAAACCGCACCTTCTTTTCCATGCCGAGGATGCGCACCGCTTCCAGAATGCGCAGCGTGCCCAGAGCATCGGAATTGGCGGTGTACTCGGGCTCCTCGAACGACACCGCGACGTGACTTTGCGCGGCGAGGTTGTAGATTTCGTCCGGCTGCGTCTTCTGGATGATGCGCGTCAGGCTGCTGCTGTCGGTCATGTCTCCGTAGTGGAGAAACAGCTTCGCATTGGGCTCGTGAGCATCGAGGTACAAATGATCGATTCGATGCGTGTTGAATAGCGAAGTGCGGCGGCGCATGCCGTGGACGATGTAGTTCTTCTTGAGAAGAAACTCCGCCAGGTAAGCTCCATCCTGGCCGGTGATTCCAGTGATGAGGGCAGCTTTTTGCTTCATACGGATCGACCACGCTTCCTTACGACCATGCCGCAGTCTTGCTGCTCACGCGGCCGAGTCAACCCGATTCTCTGGCGCGCACCTCCACGCGTCGCCCGCTGCCCTCTTTGGGCGAATTCCTCAAGGCGTGTCGATCATTCGAAACTCACCCAATCTACACGGAAGAAATCACGTCCAACTCGACCACGCGCAGCTCGCATCGTAACTGAGCATACGCGCGAGCAATCTCTCGTCGCACGATGCGCGGCGTGAGTTTGAGCTGGGTCGCGATTTGCTTGTAGGTCAGGTCCTGGTTGATGTGCAGTAACAGCACATCACGCTGCCGCGGCGGCAACTTGCTCACTGCCGTCCTGAGCTGCTCGTTGACGAGCGAGTGTTCCACATACCCAGCCATCGGATAGTCCGGTTCGCGCCGGAGCACTTTGAGCCACGCGTCTTCCTGCGGCCGGCTGTTACCAGCGCGCTCGTGCCACTCGTCGACGACGTTGGCGGCGATATGAAACAAATAGCTCTGCGGATATTCCGCCAACGTCTGATCGCTGTAACGCGTGAGACGCTCGAACACTTCTTGAGCCACCGCGTCGAGATCGGCCGAGGGCACCGACGAACGGCCCGACAACCAGCGACGCAGCGACACGCGCCAGGTTTCAAACCAAGATGAGAGACGGCGCTTCCCGTGCAGAGAAGCAGCATTCGCAACCTTGACTTCGTCGCAACCCAAGGCGGGGACCGAGGCCGCGGAGATGCATGAAGTTGATGATTCGCTTGCCACCCTAGATCTCCTGAGGCGAGATGCATCGAGGCCGAACGCTGCGCTCCTTGCTTGCACTCCGACGTCGCTGCAACGCTGTCGAGCCACTTGGACTACCTCGGCGTCAGTCTCGAGGCCTCTATGTCATCCCGAAGGTCCGCCTCTCCCGTGCCGAGTACCAGCGGCGTTCGGAACCGTATCGCTGCCGCCATTCGAGCTGGTCGGGGCGGTCATGTGAACGATGTTCATTGTTATACTCTCGTTAATGAACATTGGTCAACCGCTAGGCACAGCTACTGAGGGCTATCTGGGCTTTCTCGTGAGTAGTTGCCATCGACACGAACAAAAGGCGCATAGCACCATCGCGCTGCGTGGGGCGCGACTGCGCAGCTCGATCCAGGCTGGGTCAGAGAGGAAGATTCAAAGTGGAGATGATGACGGGGCGGTGCTCCGCGCCGTCATCAGGTGCAAATCCCGACCAGCTTCGAAAGCGCGCGACCGGCGAAGCCGACGCGAGTCAGACACGCGAACCTCCAGTGGCGCCAGGGCGAACGGCGTCGCTCTTCGGATGGAGACTCTTCCCGAACGTGCCGGGGAATCAGCTCGACGACGGTGGACTCCGGCTCATGCGGGCCCGATTGCCCCTGACTCGGCGGAATGCCGCCCAGGTCGGACCGTCGCAACAGACCTTCGAGGGACGCGAGCTCCAGCATCGCGCCTACGTGAGCGGGCGACTGCTTGAGCCACCGCACGTACTCCAGCCGATCGCCGCTGGTCATGTTGCCCGCTCGCAGGCACACCAGCCATTCGGCGGCCTCTTCGCTGATGAGCTTCGACATTCGATTGTGGGGACGGTCAGCCATCCGTCTTCCTAGTCATGCGCGATGGTTCCGAGTACGCGGAACTTCAGCAGTTCCGGCCGGCAACCGTTGTTGCTTTCGGTGCTCGGATCTCCTGCCCCCGCAGTGCTAGACCGGACCATGAAACTGAATGGCCCGGAAGATCCGCAGCACAACCCTTCATTCGCGCGACTGTTTCCGAACTTTCTTGCGCGAGGCAAACGCCACATCCGTGGCGCTCAAGTCGCATCGCAGCTCGGCATACGCCCGAGCGATATCCCGGCGCACCACGCGAGGAGTCAATTTGAGCTGGATGGCAATCTGCTTGTAAGTCAGGTCCTCTCTTATGTGCAACAGGAGCACCTGCCGCTGCCGCGGCGGCAGCCGGCTGACCGCACGACGCACATATTCATTGACCAAATCGTGCTCGACCGAGCTTTCCGGCTCCGCGTCGGGCTCGATCTGCAGATCGGCGAGCCACACATCGTCGTGCGGCAGGCTGTTACGAGCCCGCTCTCGCCATTCGTTGACGACGTTGGTGGCGATCCGGAACAGATAGCTCTGCGGATACTCCACTACGGCATCGTCACTGTAGCGCAGCAAACGCAGGAACACTTCCTGCGCCACATCGTCGAGATCCGCGGCCTGGATCGATGAGCGGCTCGAAAGCCATCGCTTCATCGCGCCCCGCCATACTTCGAACCATTTGGTCAGCCGCTCGTTGCGGCTGGCCATTCGTTTGGCCTCGGATTCTTCGGTGACGGGAAGTTCGTCCGTGTCCTCGGAGATTGGCGCGCCAGGCTCCGCCTCGCAGCGACGCCGTGCCGCGGCGCTCACGTGCGCCACACCAAGTTGCGCCCGCAAACGAGTCGACTCTTCAACCAGCGCGCGTTCATTGACATTTTCCCATCCCCCGTTAATTCACTTAGTTATCTGCAGGGCTGTCCTTGCCGTTTGATGCAGTCCCACTCAATGAGGGCAGCTGTCTTAGTCTGCTTGTCGGAATTCGCGGCAAAAAGTCGGTACTGCATTTGTCACATTCTCGCCAACTCACATTGAGATGTTCCTTGCAGCAAAGCGTGGGCGCGCGGCGTCTCGTTTTGTTGAGTCAACGGTTTGCTAGCGCGCGCTTCGCCTCGGCGAAGGTGATGCAGAATGGCAACGAATCAGAATGATCTCGCCCTGCCAGGGCACGGCATCGATTTCGGCGCCTCGTCATTCCGGGACTATGACAAGCACCTCCACCGCTATCTGGCGCACCGCTTACCGCGGCCGCAGGATGCGGAGGATCTGGCGCAAGAGGTGTACTTGAGGCTGCTTCGGATCGACGGCGAGAAGTGCGTGGAGAAGCCGCTCGCTTATATCTATGGAATCGCTTCTCATCTGGTCGCCGACTACCGCAGCGAGACGCGACGCGAGCACGAGCGGCTTCGCGACGATGACGACGAGGTTCTGGAGGATGGCTGGGAAGCGTCGACCGATAACCTGGCCGATCGTTTGAATCTGCAACAACAACTCGAGCGCGCGCTCGCGCAACTCCCGCGAACGCAGGCTTTGGTACTACTCGCGCACAAGCACCGCGGTCTCTCTTATGAGGAGGTTGCCGCGGAGCTCGGCCTCAGCGTTCACACCGTCGAGAAGTACATCACCCAAGCCAAGGCCCGGATCCGGACCATGACTTGGGAGCGGTAGGACTTCTCGAGACATCGTCCTCAATACATCGCATCCTGGTCATGACTGCCGGCATGAGCGGCATGCTGAGCCGCGTCGCCGAAGTCTTCGTCGTCCGACATGTCGTAGCCCGAGGGCGTGAGTGGCAACAAGTGCGTGAACGCATCGAGCTTGAACAGATCGGGCTGCCGCTTGCGATAGCTCGTGATGGTCTTGGACAGCGTCGAGGAGACGCGCCCCAGATACCGCGATATCTCCGCGAGCGTCGCAATTCCCCGCACCGTTGCGTGCCAGGCAATGACGGCACGGGCCAGCGCGAGCTTTCGCAGCCGTGACTTCGAGAGCACATCTTCTCGCGAGACGTCCAGCATGCGGCAGACATGACGCGTGATCTGATCCGATGTCATGCGAGCTGCGCGCTTCGGTCGATGTCCCGCGAGCTCCGCCAGTTCCGGACCGCCGAGAATGCCCGGCGTCTTCGGCATGCCGCGTTCAACCAGACTGATCACCTGCGGCGTCGGCGGCTCCGCCATTAACGTTTGGTAAGCCTGCGCCTGCTCTTCTCGCTTACCGAGCATCCGTCGTGCAGCGCCGCAATGAACCCACGGTATTTCACGAGCATTCGAATACGCATGATGACTCGAATAAGGAAACTCATCCGGTGTCGCCGCGAGCCCTTTCAGCACAGGAACGTAGTGAATGTAATGAACGACGTTCGTCAAATACGCCTTGGGATCGACGATCACCGCGTCATAACGAACTTGAAACAAATGACCGCGCTCGCCGAGCCGGCGTTGAATGCCGCGGGCGTAACGACTCTTCAGCCACTGCATAAAATGTCCCAGCGAAATCTCATCGATCTGCACGCACAGATATACGGCTTCCGTCGTCCAGCAATATGCATGCACCCTTGCACCGGTACTGCGCAAAGCCGCCTGCAACACCGACTCGAACAACTCGTAATCCTCGGGCTGCGAGAAGATGGGCCGCTGTTTGGTGCCCCGCTGAACGACATGATACGTTCCACCAGGAACGTGAATGCGTCGGCGATATGACATTGTTAACTCTCCATATAGGAAACATCCAAGCAACCGTGGTTAGCGGTTGGACCTATCGGTGCCAGCAATGCGTTGTGTTTGTTTGTGCAGGCTCGAGGCGAGCATCCACTACTGCCGCGGCTATTGATATGGCATCGGCTCAGCCCCGCGATTCTTGGGCATAGTCACAGTAGGTCACAGCAAGTTTATTTGTTTGTTTGATTCGCGGCGCGTGACCGCGCGCGAATTCGTCGTCGGGAATATGACGATCGTTCATCGCGAGATGAAATCGCGCCTGCGCAGAAGTGATCTATGTTTGTTCTGGCGCGGGTGAATGTCGTGCAGCGACACGCACGGCGCGTGGCAACGTCGGCTCGAGATCATCGAGAGCGATGCCCGATTGCGTGGAATGCAGCGACTGACACTTGCGCTGGACTTACCGAGGCCTGTGGAAGAGACGACTCCCCCACGGGGCTCATCAGTGAAGCTATAAGTTCCGTGTGGGCCTTCGAGAGTAGAATCAAGAACCTAAGCGCACCGGATTCAGAAGGGTGCGCGACCCTTGATGAGGTCGCGCGTCGCGTCGGTTGACTGCCGATCGCCACCGGGTTGCCGGCCACATCGTCATAGACCAGGCGTCGGCGACCTTCATGCAGCAGCAGTTGGTCGACTGTCCCGTTGCGCGCCTGTCATGAGTGGCTCCCCTGTGCATTGGAATGCTAACCTCATGCCTCACCGCCCTGGAAGCTCTCCGAAAATGAAGGCAATGCCATTGATCCGCGGCCTCGCAACGTTTGTCCCGGGAGTTTCATATCTGCAAAAACGCTTGACCCGCACCGGTGGCACTGACTCGGCTGAGTACTGCTATGCCGTGTGGATGCGCCACCTAGCATCCGCACACTCGTCCGGGCTATGTCAAACAATGCCAAAAAGAGTTGCCGAACTTGGCCCGGGCGATTCCATCGGCGCGGGCATCGCTGCCCTTCTCTGCGGAGCAGAGACCTACTACGGATTGGATGCGCTGCCCCTTGCCAATCTCGCTCGGAACATCGCGGTACTCGATGGCTTGGTTGAACTGTTCAAACGGCGCGCGCCGATCTCAGCAAGCGCCAGCGATCCGCCATTGCCGACCGAACTCATCCAGTTCGATGAAGGACGTATTCCCCAAATCCGCGAATCGATCCTCAACCCGACCGCAGAGCATTCCCTGATTCGTTACGTCGCTCCGTGGTGGAGTTCGGACCAGATTGAGCGCGGAAGCATCGACTTGATTTTCTCGACCGCCGTTCTGGAGCATGTGGAGGATCTGCCGCACACCTACAGAGCGATGCGTGAATGGCTGGGGCCGGGCGGATGGACCTCTCATCAGATCGACTATCGATGTCATGGCATCGCTCCTGAATGGAACGAGCATTGGACTTACCCAGATTGGTTATGGCGACTGGTCAAAGGCCGGCGCTCGTTCTTTTTGAACAGACGGCCACACTCGACGCATCTGAAGCTGCATAGTGACAGCGGATTCAGAGTGATCGTCGATCGCAGACAGCAAGGACCCGCCCTCGCGAGAAATCGCCTCGCCAAACCGTTCAGAAACCTGACCGACTTCGACCTGACGACGCTCGGTGCGTTGATACAGGCTCAGACGAGCTGACATCACTTGCCTTTCGCCGTCGAGACCACGGTGGCTGAACCAGCCGTGCTGGCATAGCCAAGATTGCAGCGAAGGAAGTTGGAGCAAGAGACAGAGTGCGCGGCTAAGTTCGCGCTGGAAACGGCCCGCGCCGTGAAGCGCGTGGCCCGAGTGGTGCTCGGGCCTGATCTTCACCTGCCGAATCGACGACCTGCCACAGCTAGGTCGTAGCCTAGTGATGGCGTCCCCACGGGGATTCGAACCCCGGTTACTACCGTGAAAGGGTAATGTCCTAGGCCTCTAGACGATGGGGACGCGGTAAGACGTCGGGGCTTGGTGGAGCTAGCCGGGATCGAACCGGCGACCTCTTGCATGCCATGCAAGCGCTCTCCCAGCTGAGCTATAGCCCCACGCGAGAGGCGCGCAATGTAGGGAAGCGGCGCGGGCCTGTCAAGGATGCTGATTAATTATTTGTTTCTCGGCCCGTTTTCGGCCCGATTTCGGGTCGCGAATCAGCCGCCCTGCCCGCGTGCGTAGGCCAGCGCCCGCTCCAGTCGCGCCAGCGTGACCTCGCGGCCGAGCACTTCGAGCGTCACGTCGATCGGCGGTGACACCGTTCCGCCGGACACGGCCACGCGAATCGGCTGCGCGATCTTGCCCATACCCACACCCAGCTCCGTCGCCGTCTGATTCACTACATCGTGCAACGAGGTGGCCACCCACTCGCGCAGCTCCGACAGCTTCTTGAGCACCGCGCTGAGCGGACCGACAGCTTCGGCGGTGAGGTTCTTCTTCGCCGCCTTCTCGTCGTACGCCGTCACGTCCTGGAAGAAGAACTGACTGTTCTGCGCCATCTCCTTCAGGGTCTTGGCGCGCTCCTGCTGGGCCTTGGCCACGGCGGCGAGCTTGCCATCGTCAGTGACGTGCACGCCGAGCGCAGCGAGCTGCGGCTTCAGATACTGCGCGAGCCGCTCCGGAGTGGCGCGCATGATGTGCTGCTGATTCAGCCACAGCAGCTTGTCGGGATTGAACGCGGACGCCGACTTGTTCACATCCTTGATGTCGAACAGCTGCGTCATCTCCTGCATCGAGAACACTTCCTGATCGCCGTGCGACCAGCCGAGGCGCACCAGGTAGTTCAACAACGCTTCGGGCAGGAAGCCCTCCTCGCGATACTGAAGCACGCTCACGGCGCCGTGACGCTTCGAGAGCTTCGCGCCATCCTGACCCAGGATCATCGGCACGTGCCCGTACACTGGAATGGCCGCGCCTAGCGCTTTGAGCATGTTGATCTGGCGCGGCGTGTTGTTGAGATGATCGTCGCCGCGGATGACGTGCGTGCACTTCATGTCGCTGTCGTCGACGACCACGCAGAAGTTGTAGGTGGGCGTGCCGTCGGAGCGCGCGATGATCAGATCGTCGAGCTCCATGTTGTCGAACACCACGTTGCCGTGAATGACGTCTTCGACGACCACGCTGCCTTCGATGGGATTCTTGAAACGCACCACCGGCGAGACGCCGGGACGCGGCTCGGTGCGATTTCGGCACGTGCCGTCATAGCGCGGCTTCTGCTTGGCCGCGATCTGCCGGTTGCGCATCTCCTCCAGCTCTTCTTTCGAGCAGTAGCAGTGATACGCGTGCCCGGCCTTCATGAACTGGCCGATCACCTCACGATATCGATCCATCCGGCGGGTCTGATAGAACGGCCCCTCGTCGGCGTTCAGGCCGAGCCATTCCATGCCGTCCAGGATGACCTGCGTGGCCTCGTCGGTGGAGCGCTCCCGATCGGTGTCTTCGATGCGCAGGATGAAGACGCCGCCGTGACGGCGCGCATACAACCACGAGAACAGCGCCGTGCGGACGCCGCCGATATGAAGCATGCCCGTCGGGCTGGGAGCGAAACGGGTGCGAACGACCATGAGATCCGCCTGCTGGCAACCAGCAGACCGGAGTCCCTGACCTAAAGTCGATGGAGGGAGATGGTGGGCGGTACAGGGATTGAACCTGTGACCCCTGCCGTGTGAAAGCAGTGCTCTACCGCTGAGCTAACCGCCCGGAAAGCCGGCCCGACGAATCGCCATACGATTTGAAGGGGCGCGTAGTTTAGGGATGACGACGGGCGCGGTCAAACTTCTTGCCACGCTTTTTCGGGCGTCAGGTCACATGAAAGGGCGGCGGCCGGTTCAGCATGACCCAATACAGCCCCAGGCTGCTGACCGCCTCGACGAAGGCGCCGAATTCGACCGGCTTGCGGACGTAGCTGTTGGCGCCGAGATTGTAGCTGGCGATGACGTCGGCGTCCTGACTGGAGGAAGTCAGCACCACCACCGGCAGATGGCGCGTCCGCTCGTCGGCGCGCAGCCGCTTCAGCACGCCGAGCCCGTCGAGCTTGGGCAACTTCAGGTCGAGCAGGATCACGGTGGGCGCGTTCATCACGTCGCGATTGGCGTACTGGCCGGTGCCGAACAAGTACTCGATCGCTTCCACGCCATCGCGCACCACCACGATATCGTGCGCCAGATTGTTCTTGCGCAGGCTGAGCAGCGTCAGTTCTTCGTCGTCCGGGTTGTCCTCGACCAGCAGGATGTAGCGCTCGCTCATTGCCGCCCCATGATTTGCACCCGCTCATTCGGCCCGGTTTCCAGCCGAACCATCGATCGTGTCGACGTTCTTAGCGTACCGGCCGTACGCGATCGATTGATCGTCTCGTAATGCTGGCCGGGCAGCAAGCCGGTAAACCCCGCTATCTCGCGCCAGCCATGGCGTGAATTCGCCTACCCTCGGGCCGCAACGCACAGCGCATGCACGGCTGCCGGTAGCAAGCCATGCATCGTTACAAACGCGCACGACATCTCACGTTCGTGAGGCACGAACGTGAGATGCATTGTGGGGATCGGGCAACGCCGATCAGTGGGCTTCTTCGCCGCCGATCATCTGCAGCAGCTCGGCGGTGCGCGACTTCATCAGCGCCTCGTTGCCGCGGCTTTCCACGTTCAAGCGGATCAACGGCTCGGTGTTGGAAGAGCGCAGATTGAAGCGCCAGTCGTCGAACTCGATGGAGAGCCCGTCGGTGAAGTCCACCGACTTCGCACCGGGCTGATAACGTTCCTGCACGCGGGCGATGGTGGCTTTGGCGTCGGCCACCTTGCGGTTGATCTCGCCGCTGGCGGGATACTTGGCGATGCGCTCGCCCACCAGCTGCGACAGAGATTTGCCGCTATCACTGATGATCTGCGCGACCAGCAGCCAGGGAATCTGGCCGGTGTCGCAGTAGCCGAAGCGACGGAAATAATGATGCGCGCTCATCTCGCCGCCATACACGGCGTCGGCCTGACGCATCACATCTTTCATGAAGGCATGACCGGACTTGGACATCACGGCCTTGCCGCCCAGCGAGGACACCATGTCCGTGGTAGCCCAGGTCAGCCGCGGATCGTGCACGATGCGCGCGCCCTGCTCCTGCTTCAGGAACACCGAGGCAAGCAGGCCCACGATGTAATAACCCTCGATGAAGCTGCCGTGCTCGTCGAACAGGAAACAACGGTCGTAGTCGCCGTCCCAGGCCACGCCGCAATCGGCCTTGTGCTGCTTGATGGCCTCGATGGTGGCGACGCGGTTCGCCTCCAGCATCGGATTCGGCACGCCGTTCGGGAAGCTGCCGTCGGGCTGGTGGTTGATCTTGACGAACTTGAACGGCAGGTGCGGCTCGAGCTGATCGACGATCTGGCCGGCGCCGCCGTTGCCGGCGTTGACCACGATCTTGAGCGGCTTGAGCTTGGACTTGTCGAGATACGACAGCAGGTGCTCGATATATTTCTTGCTCACGTCGAGCACGTGGCGCGTGCCCTGCTTCGCAGGCTGCGTATAAGAGTTCGCTTCGGCGATGCGCTGGATGTCCTTCAAGCCGGTGTCGCCGCTGATCGGCCGCGACTGCTCGCGTACGAACTTCATGCCGTTGTAGTCCGGCGGATTGTGGCTGGCGGTCACCATCACGCCGCCGTCCATGCCTTCGCTGAAGGTCGCGAAGTACACGACCTCCGTGCCGCACAGACCGATGTCGTAAACATCGACGCCCGAATCGAGCAGACCGCGCGTCAACGCGGCGCACAGTTCCTCGCTGGATTTGCGAATGTCGCGCCCCACGACCACGCGCTTGGGTTTGAGGAACTCCGCGTACGCCCGGCCGATGCGATATGCAACGTCGGGATTGAGCTCGGTCGGAATTCGGGCTCGATAGTCATAGGCCTTGAAGCCGACGATGGCGGAGGAAGAACTTGCGGACATGCGCGTTCCTTGATCTTTTGCGTGAATGTGTGGCGGATCGATTCGGACGTCGATGGGGTCAGCTATTTCTCGCCTTCACGGCCATAGCGATCTTCGAAACGCACGATGTCGTCTTCACCCAGGTAGCCGCCCGACTGCACCTCGATGATGTGCAGCGGAATCTTGCCCGGGTTCTCGATGCGGTGCTTGGTGCCCAGCGGAATGTAGGTCGACTGATTTTCCTCGAGCAGAAAAACCTCCTCGCCCCGCGTGATCCGCGCCGTGCCCGACACCACGATCCAATGCTCGGCCCGATGATGATGCAGCTGCAGCGACATGGACGCGCCCGGTTTCACCGACAGGCGCTTCACCTGGAAGCGCTGACCGTGATCGATGCTGTCGTAGCTGC
Organism: Steroidobacter sp.; assembly: GCF_036402275.1. Taxonomy (NCBI): domain Bacteria; kingdom Pseudomonadati; phylum Pseudomonadota; class Gammaproteobacteria; order Steroidobacterales; family Steroidobacteraceae; genus Steroidobacter; species Steroidobacter sp. The sequence goes on from NZ_DASWTF010000053.1 coordinate 171,268, forward strand.
CCCAGGGCCGAAACACTTCCCGGTGCAAGGAAGTTTCGTAACGGCCCTGCTTCTTCAACTGATTGACCAATTCCTTCACGTCCTGCACGCGGCTCTTGGGCGCCACCAGCACCGCGTCCTTGGTCTCGACCACCACGTGATCTTCCAGGCCGACCGCCGCCACCAGCCGGCTGGTGGAGTGCAGATAGTTGCCGTGCGAATCGGCGGTGAGCACGTCGCCCAGAGCGACGTTGCCTTCGCCATCGGCCGGGATCGCCTCGTGCAGCGCCGACCACGAGCCCACGTCGCTCCAGCCCGCATCCAGCGGCACCACCACGCCGTGCTTGGTTTTTTCCATGACGGCGTAGTCGAACGAATCGCTCGGGCACGCGCCGAATTCCTTGGTCGGAAGACGCGTGAAATCCAGATCGCGCTTCGCGGCGGTCACGGCCTGCGCGCACGCTTCATAGATTTTGGGCGCCAGCTCGCGCAGCTCGTTGAGCACGGTCGAGGCGCGGAACAGGAACATGCCGCTGTTCCAGAAATATTCCTTCGACTCCACGTAGGTCTTGGCGGTCGCGAGATCCGGCTTCTCGACGAAGCGATCGATGGCGTATGCGGGCCCTGCGCCCGCGACGCGCTTGATGTAGCCGTAGCCGGTCTCGGGTTTGTTGGGCACCACGCCGAATGTGACGAGCTTGCCTTCGGCCGCCGCCTTGCGGCCGATTTCCAGGGCAGCGCGAAATGCCTTCACGTCGCGAATCACATGATCGGCCGGCAGGATCAACAGCAGAGGATCGCTCTCGGGCGTCTTGGCCCCGCTCGGCGCATCCGACACCGCGACCATCGCCGCCACCGCCACGGCCGGCGCGGTATTGCGGCCCACCGGCTCGAGCACGATGGCCTGTGGCTTGATGCCGGCTTCGAGCACCTGCTCGGCGACCAGGAAGCGGTGACTCTCGTTGCACACCACGACGGGTGCGCTGAGGCCTTCCACTCCGGAGACCCGCGCCAGCGTCTCTTGCAGCATGGTGCCCTTGGCGACCAGGGGTAGCAGCTGCTTCGGATACAGCTCGCGCGACAGCGGCCACAGGCGAGTGCCCGAGCCGCCGGAAAGAATCACGGGAATCAACATACGCTGTCACCTCGCCCGATGGCGTAGTACTTCAATCCATACCGCTTGACGAAGGCCGGATCGTACAGATTACGGCCGTCGAAAATGACTTTCTTGTTCAGCTGTGAGGCGATCAGATCGAAATCGGGGCTGCGGAATTCCTGCCACTCGGTGGCGATGGCCAGAGCATCGGCGCCTTGCAGCGCCTCGTTGGCCGACTTCACCAGCTGCAGGTCGGGGCGCTCGCCGTAAATGCGATGCACCTCCTCCTGCGCGACCGGATCGTAGGCGCGCACTTTCGCGCCGGCGGCCCACAAGGCTTCCAACAGCGTGCGACTCGGAGCCTCACGCATATCGTCCGTATTAGGTTTGAACGCCAGACCCCACAACGCAATCGTCTTTCCGGACAGGTCGTCGTTGAAGAACGTGCGCAGCTTCTGGAACAGCACCGCCTTCTGTCGCTTGTTGACCGCTTCGACGGCGTTCAACAGCTCGGCATTGAACTTATGATCCGAAGCGCTGCGCGACAGCGCCTGCACGTCCTTGGGGAAACACGAGCCACCATACCCCATGCCGGGATAGATGAAGTGATAACCGATGCGCGGATCCGAGCCGATGCCCTGACGCACCTTCTCGATATCGGCGCCCATGCGCTCGGCGAGGTTCGCGAGCTCGTTCATGAAGCTGATCTTGGTCGCAAGCATGGCGTTGGCAGCGTACTTGGTCAGCTCCGAGGAGCGCACGTCCATCACGATCATGCGCTCGCGGTTGCGGGTGAAGGGATCGTATAGCGCCTTGAGCAACTCGGCGGTGCGCGGATTGTCGGTGCCCACCACGATGCGATCGGGCTTCATGAAGTCGTTGATCGCCGCGCCTTCCTTGAGGAATTCGGGATTGGACACCACGTCGAACTCGGCCTGCGCGCCGCGCGCCTGCAGGGTCGCGGCGATCTTGGCCTTGACCTTGTCGGCGGTGCCTACCGGCACCGTGGACTTGGTGACTACCACGCGATACTCGCCTATGTTTTTGCCGATGGTCTCGGCCACCGCCAGCACGTACTTCAGGTCGGCCGAGCCGTCCTCGTCGGGCGGCGTGCCCACCGCGATGAACTGGAACAGACCGTGTTTGACGCCTTCGACCGCGTCGGTGGTGAAATTCAGGCGGCCGGCGGCCAGATTCTTGCGTAACAGCTCGTCGAGGCCCGGCTCGTAGATGGGCGACTCGCCGCGTTTGAGCATCTCGACCTTGCGTTCATCCACATCCACACAGAGCACGTTGTTGCCGACCTCGGCCAGACAGGCCCCGGTGACGAGGCCCACATAACCGGAGCCGAAAATGGTCAAACGCATGGCGATAACTCGCTGGACTTAAAGGGAAAATGGCCCGCGAGCTTAGCGGACCCGGTGGGTAGGGTAAAGCAGTCGGCAACCAACTACAGCCCGCCCGCGATATTGCATAACTTGAAAATATTTCAGCAAATCTGCCTCGCTTGCGAGGGAGAAATGTGATGGTTGTCGCTTTATCTAGTAGGAACAGCAGCTTCGCCACGGACGACGAGGCTGTCCAAAGGAAGCGCGAGCCGTGCATGGAGCGCACGGGACGGCCGGGAACCGACAGGAAGTCGGGGATCGGCTCGCCTTTGCTACGGAACGAGCAGGCTCGCTACTCTTCCTGATGTCGCCCTCGCGCTGCTCCCACGGCACGAGACGACTCTCATAAGGAAGTGAGCACCAAGAACAGGATGAGGTCCGCGTGCGCACGGCGCCCTTGTGCCAGGGAGGTCAGGCCGGCGTGCAAAACGCATCACCCCACTCAGTCCGCCGCGGGGCGTGAATAACGACCCGCGGCGACTTCCATTCTCAGACCAGCACTGCGCTGTCGTATACGCGCGGTAGTTGCGTGTCCAACGTCGCCAGCCGCCCGCCATGGATCAGCGCGAGGGTGGCCAGATATCCGTCCGTCACCGAAAGATGCGTCGAGGTGTTCGGCATCGTGCGCCCGAACGCCTGATGGGCGTAGCCGTAGGTCGGCTCCGCCCAGAAGGAATGATCCGGCAGCGACGTGATCTCGCTCAGATAGCGTTGCGCCACCGACGGCGACACGTGATAGGGAAACGTGGCGTTCGAGGACACGCGGATAAAAGTCAACTGCGTGACTAGGCACGTCGCCCAGCCCTTCGCCCGCTCCTTCGCGAACCATTCCTGCACGCGCTCGTGCTCGGTGTGATTCGGCCAGGCCAGGGCGATCAGCACGTTAACGTCGAGCAAATAGCCCTTCATCGTGGACGATGGCCTCGACACGCTCGATGGTCAGCGCCTCGGCATGGGCGGGCACATCGAATACCGGGAAAGGGCTGGAGGGGTGACGCAGGTGCCGGTGGCCTTCCATGCCCTTGCGCGCCAGCTCCGAAATCACCAGCCCCGTGGTCTGCCCACGCGCGCGGGCAATCTCCTTCGCGGCGGCCAGCACCGCATCGTCGATGTCCAGCGTGGTTCGCATCGCCGTGCATGGTAGCGGTAGCCGGCGCCTGAAATCTCCGCGGCGGCGTCGGTAGTTTCCGAGTAAAGAAAGCCACGGGGCACATCCTGTGCCCCGTGGGTGAGCTCAGGGCGGAGTCGTTCCCTGAGGATCGTCCGGTGGGGAGGTGGGGAGGACCGGACTGCGGGCAATCCCTTGCCCTGGCAGACATCATGCCGCCGCTGCGAGGCCGCGAATCGCGGTTAACTGTGAGTTTCAGCCAGAAATCGGCTGATTCTGCGCGCGCGGCGCATGTTTCACTGGCCGGTTGGCGAATGCGGCAGCTTGGTTACGCGGGGCCGGCGATTTTCCAACGATGTGATGTTCGCCACTGCGCCGCGACCCAACGCTGCTCGACGACCCCAGATGCGATCATGAATCTCGCCGGTCGGCCGATACTCTGCGACGGTCTGCACCAGCAGTGCATGCGCCTGCTCGCAATCGAAACGGCCCAATGCCGAGGACAGATCGTCGAGCACCTGCTCCAGTTGCTGCCAGGGCACGCTGTGCTCCATGGCTCGCATGATCATCGAATGCTCGGTGCCGGTGACGTTACTGCCGATCAACAACTCTTCGAACAGCTTTTCGGCTGGGCGCAGGCCGATGTACTCGATGGCGATCTCGCCGTGCGGATTCTCCTCGTCGCGCACGGTGAAGCCCATCAGCTTGATCAAGCGCCTGGCGAGATCGGCGATTCGAACCGGCTTGCCCATGTCGAGCACGAAGACATCGCCGCCCTTCCCCATCGAGCCCGCCTGTAACACCAGCTGCGCCGCTTCCGGAATGGTCATGAAGTAGCGCATGACGTCGGGATGTGTGACTGTTACCGGCCCGCCGCGCGCGATCTGCTCGCGAAACAGCGGCACGACCGATCCCGAAGAGCCCAGCACGTTGCCAAAGCGAACCACGCAAAAGCGGGTATGTGGAGCGCGCGTCTGCAATCCTTGCAACACCAACTCGGCGAATCGTTTGGTCGCGCCCATCACGCTGGTGGGATTCACCGCCTTGTCGGTGGAGATCAGCACGAACGTTTCCACTCCCGTGTCCAGCGCCGCGGCAGCTGCATTCCAGGTGCCGAAAATGTTGTTATGAATGCCTTCGAGCACATTCTGCTGAACGATGGGCACGTGTTTGTAGGCGGCCGCGTGATAAATCGTGTGAACCGAATAGAGCTCCAGCACGTCTTTGAAGCGCTCGCGCTGATGCACGTTGCCCAGCAGGCCGACGAAGGAAGCGCTCAGATTTTCCACCGCAAGCTGGGCCTTCAGCTCGCGCTCGATGTTGTACAGCGCCAGCTCGGAGATTTCGAACAACAGCAGTTGCGCAGGCTCCAGACGCAGGATCTGCCGACACAACTCGGCGCCGATGGAGCCGCCCGCCCCCGTGACCATCACCACTTTGCCGCGAATACAGGCGTCCAGCAGTTGGTGATTGGGTGGCACCGGGTCACGTCCGAGCAGATCGCCCGGATGCACGTCGCGCACGTCGTCGATCATCGCGGTGCCCGAGACGATGTCGCTATGGTCCGGCACCGTCTGCACCATCAGACACAGCGGCTCGATGGCCTTGATGATTTCCTGGCGACGTTGCCGCGTCAACGAAGGTAACGCGAGCAGCACTGCGTTCACCCCTTCATTGTTGACCAGTTTGGGTAATACGGCGCGTGCGAACACTTCCAGACCGTGCACGATGCTCCCGTGCAACGCTGCGTTGTCGTCGATGAATCCGATCGGCTGATAGCGCCCGCTTTGAGACAAAGCGGCCGCAAGCAGTTGCCCTGCTTCACCGGCTCCGTAGATGACAACCCGTGGCGCGCCGGAATGCGCGCGACGATTAAGCAAGCTGCGCGCCACGTATCGAGTGCCCCCCACGTACAACAAGGCGAACGCCCAATAGATCGGCAACGCAGTGAGCGGCACGCTCAACCGCGGCGAGACGAGAGTGAGCATTGCCAGTAAGGCGACCGAAACGGTCACGCCGGTCAGCACCGCAAGCACGGCTTTGTGTCCGAGATAGCGCAGCGCCGCTCGGTACAGGCCCATTCGAAAGAAGATTGGCACGCTGGTCAGCAGCGATGCGAGATAAAGCCACTCGACGCCGCTGAAGGGCGGCTGCAAAGCGCCCGATACTAGGCTCAGCGCAATCCACAGCGCGAGCGGGATTCCCAGCCCATCCGCGGCGAGCATGATCAAACGCTTCTTGCGTCGAGACAGCGATCCCAAGCGCCCCCCTCCGTCGTGTCACACGCATCGGACCAGGTCGATGGTTGACGCCGTGGATTTCGAATCGGGTTCCGCTAGCCGTTTCCCGGCCAGCATGGGGCAGAGAATAAAAGAAACGTCGGACTCGATGTGTCAGCGCCGACGCTGTTTTTCCAATGACCAGTCAGCCGAACCGATCAATGGTTGTTCCTGGCCCGCTTCCAGGGTAGCAGCGCGGCGCCGGCCGGCGAACAGGCTGATGCCGAAGATCGCGTGATAGATCACGCCCGAGGCCAACCAGCCGACCAGCAAAACGCCGTCGGGTATGTGCCATTGATAGCCACCCACGCCGATCGCCGCAGTCACTGCCGAACCGACCAGCACGGTCTGCGCCACCTTGCGCGAGCTCAATCCCTTTCGACGCAGCACGTGATGCAGGTGATCCGAATCGCCGTGGAACGGCGACAGACCGTTGGACATACGCCGCACCATGCTGCTGAACAGGTCGAAGATCGGCAGCGCGAATATCCACAGCGCCACCACCGGGCTGAACACCCGCACCGGTTGCTGAGACAGATCGATCGCCAGCCAGGCGAGCAAAAAACCCAGCATGGTGCTGCCGGCGTCTCCCATGAACGCCCGCACGGTCTTGGTCCGATTCGAAGGCCAATTGAAAACCAGGAACCCGACCAGACAACCGATCACGCTCACGATCAGCGGGATCGGCGCCATATATCCGCTCAGGACGCAGGCGAACCCCATGAAGACCGATCCCATCAGCGCCTGGACGCCGGCGACGCCGTCGCTGCCGTCGAACATGTTGAAGGCGTTGATCGCGGTCAGCACGATGGTGATGGTGAACAGATCCGCGAACCAGCCGAGCTTGACGATGTCGCCGAAGAACACGTTGCCCAGATCGCTCACGACCACGTTCGCTCCGGCCACCATGAACAACGCCGAGCAGGTCTGACCGATGAAGCGCACCGGCGCCGGCAGGTCGAAGCGATCGTCGAGCACGCCGACGAACACCAGCACGGTCAACCCGGCCACCAGATACGAGAAGCCGGGAAACGCCTGATAACTGTACAAACCGCTGACCAGCAAGCCGGAGAACATGGCCAGGCCGCCGATGACTGGAATCTCGCCAATATGCTGTTTCCGGCCACCAGGCCGGTCGATCAAACCCACACTTCGCGCCAGCGGGCGCAGCGCCAGCATGCACAGAATCGTGACGAGCAGCGGCAGCAGCAATCCCACAATTTTCCCAGGCATGGTTCGTGATCCTTCAGCGGCTCGCTGCGCTTCCCATTGTTGTAGTTCGCACGGGAAAGGTTCTGCGGGGTTTAGACGTAACCAGCGAGCCAGCAATCTGGCCGGCATTGTAGCCTAGTCAATGCAAATTGAAATATGCCGCATGACACGCATGTCGCCATTTGGAAACATATGAATGTGAATTTTCAACAGGGAACCGCGCTCAAGCACGTGCGTCTCCACGGTCTGAAGTATCCGAGTTGGGACGCAGTCCGAACGCCTGCAACACGAACTCCGGAATTTCGGCAAGAGCAAAGGTAACGTCCGAGTCCCGAGCGAAGGTTCGCGCCGAATCGACGAAATAGCCGGTCCCGTTGTGCTCGCCGTTTTTCAAGGCGACGAACGCGACATCCTCGCTCGACAGCGCGTGGCGCTCGTCGCCGATGGTGAATGGCAACGTCGTCTGAATCTCTCGCGGATACGTCAGCATAACAAAGAGATCGCGTCCGCGATTGTCGACATCGAACAGGGGCGTCCCGTCCGCTGTTTTTGCCGCCTCGAGCTTGCATTGAGCGATGGCGGCCTGCTCCGGCGAGTCGCAAACGATCAGAAAATCGCGCGACATGCGCGGCTGTACCTCGGCGAAGGGCACGCCTACGCGCTGCAGGAATTCAGCGTGCCGCCGCAAGCGCCAATAATACGTCACTTGGCCGTGCGGCTCCTGGTGCAGTCCGGTCGCGATCATCAGCCGGGCGTCCGGAAACGCCTTCGACACCGCGCCCAGCACCCGGTCGTACGCCTCATACACTTCGCGCACCGGATCTTCGCCCGGTCGCAAATACCACTTCGGATTTCGATGCGGACCGCGGTAGCAATCCGCCGAGAACAGGTAATGATGTTGTATATGCGCCCCGGCGTTCAAAAACAGCGTGGCGAAGTGCGGGCGGGTGCGAGCGACTTCCTTGAGAAACACGTCCGCCAGCAACAGGTCGAGAAAAATAGCTTTGCGCCACGGCCGCGCCGACGCGGTCGAGGCCAATCGGAAATACCACGGATAACGCGCCGGATGGGCGTAGGAGACCAGCCCGAGCACCAGCTGCAGTAACGAACGAAAGGTCACTCGCGATTGCGCGTTGTCGTTGACAGCTTGCACGATCGCCTCGTACAGGCCCTTCAGCCGCGGTCTCGCCGTCACTTGCGTGGGGGTCCAGGGATCGGGAACGAAAAAGGCAGGCGCACGCAGCCGATGTTTGGCATTCATCGGGCTGATCGCGCCGACGCGAAGTCCCGCCTGTTCCAGCAGCTCCCAGATCTGCGGATAGTCGTGATTCACGATGTCGCCGAGACGGAACACCCCGTGCTCGGCTAGCGTGCGACCGGTATGCGCGGTGACCCACTGAATCCAAGGCTCCAGCTGTTCATATTGACTTTCGGAGCGTGTTTTCGCCCAGCCGTTGTGCTCGAGCAGCGCGGTCAGGTTCGGCAGCAGGCCCTGCTTGCAGTAGTACTCGATGCCTTCGAAATTGATCTCATTGAATTCGAGGAATAGCAGCTGTTTCGACATAGCCTCGTTACCAGCCGGAACCGGGTCCCGGAATCGGCAGAGTTTGATTGATGGGCGCAACGATGTCGATGTTCGCTGGACAGTTTCCGGTGCGTCGCTCGCCATGGAGCGAGGCAATCCCATCCGCTGGGAGGGTAGAACAACCAAGCTGGATCGCCGATGAACGGCTGCACAGAATGGCGCTTCGCCCAACAGCAGCGCTCGACGTGCAGGAACAGTTCCCGCGGCCCGGCGCGTTCTAACGCGTCGGCTCGAGGGCCTGCCGGTATAGCTGCAGCGTCTGCCGGAGGATGATCTTCAGATCGAATTCCTGCTCCGCTCTGCGCCGTCCGGCGCTGCCCAGGCGGCGACGCAGTTCCGAATCCTCGATCAGCCGCTGAAGCGCATCCGCCAGCGCCCTTTCGTCTCTAACGGGCACCAGAAGACCATTTTCTTCGTGCGTCACCACGTCTCTGCACCCCGGTACGTCCGTGGTAACGATTGCACGGGCCGCGGCGCACGCCTCCAGCAAAGCTTTTGGCATCCCTTCGCGGTAAGAAGGCAGGCAAACGATATTGGCGCGACCATACAACTGCGGCATGTCATCGACCTGCCCCAGCCACTCGATGGAGGTGCCCGACAGCAGCCGCTCCAGCGCCTCGGCGCTCAAGGCCGCAGGATTGTATGGATCGACCGGTCCGGCGAGCACGAAGCGCGCCTTGCAGCCGCGCTCGAGCAGTAGCTTCGCCGCCGCAATGAACTCGAGAACTCCCTTGTCCTTGAGAATCCGGGCCGGGAACACCACCAGCGGAACAGCCGTGCTCGGCTCGGGTGGTGCGGAGTAAATCTGCAAGTCCACTCCGGCGCCGCGAATGAGCATGACCTGTTGCCGATGAATCGCACCCTTGCTTTCGAGCAACCACGCATCGTCTTCGTTCTGTACGATCACTCGGATGTGGGGTCTGCGCAGTATCCAGCGATAGGCAGAGATCACCAGTGCTGCCAGCAGGCGACGCGACTTGCCGGTGAACACGTAACCCAGGCCGGAAATGGAATTTACGATGGCGCGGATACCCAGCAGGCGGGCCGCCAGCGTGCCGTACAGAACAGGTTTGACGGTCACATTGTGAACCAGCGCCGGTGCGACTTTGCGCATGCGCATGAGCAGTCGCAGGAAGTAGCCAAGATCGGCGAGCGGGTTGAGGCCGCCGCGATTGCCCGGCAAGTGATGCAGCACCAGTCCGGCGTCTTCGATGACGGCCGCCTCCTGCGGCGTGTGTACTTCTGTCAAGACATGAACGTCGTAGCCGGCAGCCCTCGCCGCCCTGGCCAGCGGCAGACGGTGCGAGATAAAAAACCAGCCGACATTCACCACGAACAACAACGTCGGCGGTTCGATCCCTGCGCGCGCCTGCTGCGAGGCTGAGGCAGCGCGTGGGCCGCTACGATCTTCGTCCTGATCCTTCATTCACGCGTTACACAGGTGAATAGCTCGTCGTAAGCAGAAATCATCTGCTGCAATGAAAACTTCTCGACGACGAGGGTACGGGCGGCGCTCGCCCTGGCGTGGCGCTCTTCGCTCGACCACGAAGCAGCTCGTTCGAGTGCGACGGCGAACGCACGTGGATCATCCGGAGGGACCACGCTGCCCGTCGTGCCGATGATCCTCGCAGCGTCGCCCACGTCCGTGGAGATACAGGGCACGCCGCTCGACATGGCTTCCGCAAGAACATTCGGAAAGCCTTCTCCACCGCTCGAGGTGAGACACAGCACGTCGAATGCATTCATCAGCCGGTGCACGTCCGAGCGCGGGCCCAGCAGCACGACCCGGCATTTACGTTTGAGCCGCTCGACATGCTCGGCCAGTGCCGCGTTCGAGGCATCGACGTCCTTGCCGGCCATGACGATGCAGACCTCGCGGGAGAAATTGGCCAACTCGGCCGCTTCCAACAACAGCGGGTGCGCCTTCATTCTGTGGAAGCGCGCCACATGCCCGAACACGACAGTGTCCCGCCCGATCCCAAGCTCAGCTCGCAGCAGGGCACGGGTCTGCGGGTCAGGAGCAAAGCGGTTGGTATCGACGCCGTTGCCAATCACGATCGAGCGCGGGCATGCGTATCCGTACTGCTCATGCTGCTGCCGCCCGGCCTCGGAGTTGTAAATGAGCTTGCGAGCCCGCCCGCTCCAGTACCCGAGCATCCGAATGATCGCACGCGTAGGCAACGGCCAGTTGGGGCTATCGTCGATCGTACAGCGGAAATTCCAGACCACCGGCACAGAGCGTCCCAGCGAACGGCCGACCACTTCTGCCAAGACGACGCCGTGATACATCCAACCGACGATGACGTCAGGAGAGAAACGTGCGCACTCCCGCAGCAACTGGAGAAAGCCCACACGAGAGTCCGCCGGCGCGCTGCCTCGCTGCACGTACACGAGCGGCACACCAGCCGCTCGCAAGCGGTCATCGATCCCGCCGCCGCCGCGAATCGCCGCGACCAGAATCCGTTGCCCCGACTCCATCGAGGCGCGCGCCACGTGAGCGAGCACGGTTTCAGCGCCGCCGACTTCGAGTCCAGTGATAACGTGAAGTATCGACCGATGCTGGCTGGTTGGAAACGACGAAGCCTCAGACGACATGTCGCATCCCGGCTTCCTCGGCCGGCGCCACCTGGCGTGTCGATTGGGCCTCCCACCACGCCTGGAACATGAGAACGTCCCACAGGTAGTACGCCCAGTTGCGACTGCCGTTCAAGTGCTCGCGCCACTTCTCGCGAATCGGCGCCGCGTGTAGAAAACCTTCACGCCGCAAACGTGTTTCGTCCAGCAGCGATTCGGCCCAGTCCCGCAACGGTCCGCGCAACCAGACATCGATCGGAATACCGAAGCCGGTCTTGGGCCGATCGGTCAAACTGCGAGGCACGTGACGGCTCAAGAGCTGTTTCATGAGCCACTTGCCTTCGCCATTGCGGACGCGCATGTGAAATGGCAGGGTCCAGGCGAATTCCATGACCCGATGGTCGAGCATGGGCACACGGGTTTCCAAGGAGACCGCCATCGCCGCGCGATCCACTTTGACCAGAATGTCGCTCGGCAGATAAGTCAGCAGGTCCCAATACATCATCTTCTCTTCGAAGACGAGGTCCGAAGGTTGCGCCATCAGATGTTGCAACCGGGACAGCGGCTCCTCGGCGCCGACCACGATCTCGCCGGGCCGCGGCCAGTGCGACACCAGCCCGTGGTAGACCTCCTCCGCCGTGCCGCCGATGAAATCGGCGAGCTTGTGCAACTTGTCGCCCATCTGCGCCGCACGCCAGCGTTTCGGGATCAGCGGTTTGACCCGATCGAGCGTCCTGGTCCAGGCAGCCGGCGATCGGCCGCGAATACCGCGTGCGATCAAACTCCGCAGCGGCCCCGGCACGCGGCTCAACGAATCCCAGAGATAACGCGCGAAAGCGTAACGGTTATAGCCGCCGAACAATTCATCGCCCGCATCGCCCGACAAGCTCACGGTCACATGCTGTCTGGCCAGCTCGGAAACCAGAAACGTCGGGATCTGCGAGGAATCGCCAAAGGGCTCGTCATAGATGAGCGGCATGCGAGGAATGGCTTGCATGGTCTGCTCGGGGGTGACGATCAACTCGGTATGGTCGGTGCCCAGATGTTTGGCGACCGCTTTCGCGTGCGGCGACTCGTCGTACGCGCCCTCGGCGAAGCCGATCGTGAAGGTGCGGATTGGCCGCGACGATCGCTTTTGCATGAGCGCGACGATCAGCGACGAATCGACGCCGCCTGACAGAAACGCGCCCAGCGGAACGTCCGCGACCATCTGCGCCGCGACCGCGTCACCGAGCACTCGTTCGAGCGCGTCTATCGCTTCGGCATCCGTGCCGCTGAACATCGTCGAGCGCGACGTGGATATCAGCTCTTCAGCGCTCCAGTAATGCACAGGCTCGCCGTGCTGCCCGTGCTCGTCGACTTCGAGCAGCGTGCCCGGCGTGAGCTTGTGTATTCCAGTGAAGATCGAGCGGGGATCGGGTACGTAGCAGAAACGCAAATAGAGAGTGAGCGACTCCCGGTCGATTCCGGCCTGGAATGCCGGATGAGCCTGCAGCGCCTTGATCTCGGAACCGAATAGGAACGCCTTGCCCTGTCGCCCGTAATACAGCGGTTTTTCTCCGGTCCGATCGCGCGCCAGCGTCAAGCGACGCCGCTGCCGGTCCCAGATCGCGAACGCAAACATGCCGACGCAACGCTTCAGCGCCGCCTCGATGCCCCACGCTTCGATGGCGGCGAGCAGTGTTTCGGTATCCGAGTGACCTCGCCAGGGCGGAGCGCCGGCGCCGAGACTGGCGCGCAGATCCAGATGGTTATAGATCTCGCCGTTGAACACGATCTCGTATCGACCGCCGACCGATCGCATCGGCTGATGCCCGGCCGGCGACAGGTCGAGGATCGACAGGCGGCGGTGCCCCAACCCCACGCCACTATCGCGGTCGGTCCAGTGCCCGGAGTCATCCGGTCCGCGATGCGCCAGCGCACCGGTCATGCGTCGGCACAGCGCCTCAAGATCACGCGCGTCGCGATCGATGAATCCTGCTATTCCGCACATGGATGTGGACCATCAAGCCCGAGTGTAGACGTACTCATCGCAGCCCGATCCAAACACACCCGAAGGCGTGCGTGGGTAGGCAAAGGAGCGTACTTCGCGCAACTGTAATTGCTGCATGAATCGAGCGACCTGCGCCGGAGAAATCGACTCGTACGGCCATCCGCCCATCCAGTCGTGCACGTCGTGATAGAAGTCCATGCCGCGATTGGAGCGGTAGTTGGCGACGTAATCCTTGAAGCTCGCCCCCTGCACCAGCTTACCCAGCCGGAACAGCGCCACATAAATCTTTTGCGCGAACTTCTGCGCTCCCTGACCCGCCTTGGTGTACCAGCGCTTCTCCATCTTCCAGAACCAGCACAGGCGCGTGTAGCGGTACAAAGCGAACACGAATATTCCGCCCGGCGCGACCAGCGAAGCAGCAGTGCGCACCGCTCGGTACATATCGCCCGTGTGGTGCAAGACGCCCCATGAGTAGACCACGTCGAATTGTCCCATCGACGCCGGATCCATATCGAACACCGAACGCTGCGCGACCCGCCATGATTTGCCGGGTGCATGAACTTCCAACATGCGCTGGGTGGTCGCGACGGAATCAGGATCGATGTCCAGCGAGAGCACTTCGGATGCGCCCAGGCGCAGCGCGGCGAGCGAATGCAGGCCCGAGCCGCAGCCGATGTCGAGAAAACGTTTGCCTGTGAGATCCCCACCGACCAGCCGGCGCAAACCCGCAACCGCCTCGTCAATCTGCGTCTCTGTGACCAGAGTCGCATAACTCGCCCAATTCTTGCCGAAGGCGAAGTGCGACTCCTGACTCAAAAGATCGGTCTCAGTCATAGTTGAGCAGTCCATCCCATACCAGATTTGAACGTATTCCCCTGCAGCCGGTGGTGGGTGCTCCAGGAATCCAGCCATTGTAACCGCTGCCGCGAAGCCACGTGCGAGTTCCGTTTGATACTCAGACAGGGGAGGAGCTCGCACGGCCCGAACCGCAGCGCTCGAAAATCTTTTGCCACTGGGCCAGCACGGCCGCTTCGGAGAAACGACTACGCACGGACTCGGCGGCCGCGCGGCCTAGTTCCAGGCGGCGCTCGGAATCCTGCGCCAGCGCTTTCATGGTCCGCGCCAGAGCATCGACATCCTGCGGGGGCACCAGCAGCGCAACGTCGCCCGCGGCCAGATCGCGAGGCCCCGAGGGACAGTCGAAGGCGACACACGGTAGTCCAAGCGCCATGGCCTCGAGCATCGCGTTCGGAAAGCCCTCGTAGGCCGACGAGAGTACAAACATCTGTGCCGAGGCCAACACAGCCCATGGCTGCGTCGTGGAACCACAAAGTTGCACCCGGCCATTCAGCCCGAGTTCATCAATCAACTGCTGCAGGCGGTGACGCAATGGACCCTCTCCCCAAATGGACAAGGTCCATGTTTGCTCCGTGGCGAAAGCCTTGGAGAATGCGTGGATCAGCAGATCGAACTGCTTCTGGCTGGTCAGCCGGCCCATGGCCGTCAGCTGGCCGCCTCCCGACGCGGCTGGCGCGGCTCTGGTGCTCGATGCATCCAGACTGGCCGGCAGCGGATTCGGAATCACGATCGTCGGCGGCGGTCGGACCAACAATGCGCGATATCTCATCGCGGCCTCGTTCGTTTGCACCACCAGCGCATCCGCGAACTGATACAACGCGCGGCGCGCGAGCCGCAGCACCCAAGACATTTCCACGCTTGCCGCCGGATCCACTCGCTCGGAAATGACCAGCGGGACGCGCACGCCCGCCAATGCCAACAAGGCCACGACGTTCACGTTGGTCAGAAAGGAAATGACGATCTCGGGCTCGAGCTCGCGAACCAGGCCGCGCAGCGCACGCAATTTGCCGATGAACCCGCCGGAGTTCATGCGATCGCTGAGCCACACGATCCGCACGCCGGGCTCGAGCGGATAAGCGCTGCGATGGTCGCCGAGAAACGTCGGCACGATCACCACTTCGGCGCCACTTCTGGCCCAGGCGTTGCCGAGCGTAGCCGCCACTCTTTCGGCGCCTCCCCCACCCAGAGAGCTCACCAGCAGCACTATCCTCCGCATACGCTCCTGCTTCTCACGAACACATCATCTCCTGAGCAACATCTGGACCGAGATTTTCAATGGCTCGGCATGCATGGCGAGCAGATTGGCTGCGCCGATGATCACGCCCTGGCCCGCGATGACGATGATTGCCGCGCTATCGCCCAACACGCGCGCCCACAGCACAGCCAGCAGATACGCAACCACATTCAGCACCACGGCGCGCAACGTGAACCCGCGCATGCTCGGCGAGAACAAAGATCCGAGCCGGCGGCCCGCTTTCCAGTGAAAGCCCGCCGTGACGACGAGGTACGCGATGGAGCTGCCGAAAGCGACTCCGACCACACCCAACGAGGGAAGTAACAACACCGTGAAGCCGACATTCCCCACCATCGACACCACCAGGAGCCTCGCGATGACCCACGGCTCCTGCAACGCCTGGAAATAACGCTGCAGAAATATTCCCCAGGTCGCTCCCAACAGTCCGCTCGTCAATCCCAGCCAAGTGAGCGCGACCAGATCCGTATCCTCGCTGCGGAATGCGCCTCGCTCCAGCAGAAAGGCCACCATCGAATGACCGCTCGCGGCAACGAACGCCATTGCTGCGAGAAAGAACACCACCGTCGCCGCGAAGACCCTTTCGAGCGTCGAGCGCAATTCGGCATGCCGGTTCTCCGCAATCAGGCGCGCAAAGTGCGGCAAGAGGACCACCGATACCGACATCACCACCGCCTGCACGACCGTGTTGTGCAAGCGGGTGGCGTATCCTAGCGCCGAGATTGCACCGGCGCCGGCGCGGCCCGAATACCACTGTATGAAGGCGAGCCCGAAGTTACCGCACACGGTGCTGATGAGCACGGGCGTGAGCAGAGGCAACGAACCCGGCAGAACGCTGCGCGGCGCGAGCATGGGTCGCACGTGGATTCCCAGCCGATGCAGAGCCCAGACGACCATTGCAGTCTGTGTGCACAGTCCCACGAGCAGCCCCCATGAGAGCGCATGCACACTATGCGGCCAGATCAGCAGCGCCGCCGCACTCACAACGATGTTCGCAAGCGGCGCGCTCGCCGCCACCAGGAACTTGCCCTCGGCATTCAATAGCAGCGCCATCCCGTCGGCCACGCAATTCAGCGGCGCGGTCCACATCAGCACGACGAAAGTCGTCTGCATGGCGACTCGCACCGAGGCGTCGATACCGCTGCCGAGCAATTGCTGGGCGGGCTGCTGTCCCAGGGTAAAAATCGCGGCGATGGCCGCCATCACCAGCGCCGTCCAGGTCAAAGCAACGTTGCGCCAGCGCGCCGCGGCCATCGCGTCATGCCGCGCCTTGGCGCTCACGTAAGCTGGAATGAACGTTGTCTGCAGGATTCCCGAGCTCAAGCCGATCAGGAACGCAGGGATGATGAGGCCGAGATAATAGGCGTCGAGGTCCGGACCCGCGCCGAAATGCGCCGCGACGATCAGCATCTTCGCGAAGCCGGCGAGTTGCATCAGGATGCCAAATACCACGACCGTTCGAGCGGCGTTCAACATTTGGTTTTCCCGGCTACGGACGCAGCAGGAGCCGCTCCCACTCGGCCGTCACCGACTCCAGCCGATAATTTCGTATCGCCTCGGATCCAGCTTCCGCCAGGCGCGATCTGAGCGCGCCGTCGTTCAATAATCGATTCAACGCTGCGGCCAGACCCGCCTCGTCGTCACAGGCGACCAGGACGCCATACTTGCCGTCGGCAAGCACTTCCCGCGGGCCACCGGGGCAGTCCGTTGAAATCACCGCGACCGAGTTCGCCAGCGCTTCCAGCAGTACGTTCGGAAAACCTTCGTACCGCGAGGAGAGGACGAAGACGGTGGCGCT
The DNA here is from genome assembly GCF_036402275.1 of Steroidobacter sp. NCBI lineage: Bacteria > Pseudomonadati > Pseudomonadota > Gammaproteobacteria > Steroidobacterales > Steroidobacteraceae > Steroidobacter > Steroidobacter sp. Next base: position 188,390 of record NZ_DASWTF010000053.1, read on the forward strand.
TTGCATGAGCGCTGAGAGCGTGCGGACGGCGCCCGCAAAATGCACTCGGGTCTGCACACCCAGTTGCGCCGCCAATTGCCGCAGAGGCTCCGCTTCCGGGCCCTGTCCCGCGATCACCAGACGCACGTCCGCCTGCTCCGGCGCGATGGCAGCGAAGGAGCGGATCAATATATCGAATCCCTTTTGCGGCACCAGGCGCCCCGCGGCGAGGATGAAGCGCCCCTGCATGCGCAAGCTCGGGTCGGCAGTTTCGACCGCCGCCGTCACGGGATTGGGAATGACCGCCACTGGCGTGCGGCGCAGCCGTTCGCGGAACCAGGCCGCCGCCTGCTTGGTCTGCACCACTAATGCATCGGCGCGTGGATACACGATCGACCTCAGCAGGGTCCATAACTTTTCGCCGGCATGACTTTGCGGATCGATGCGTTCCGAAACGACGACTCGTGTCCGCAATCCGACACAGGCCAGGATCGCCAGCACATTCATGGTGGTCATGAACGACAACACCGCGTCCGGAGCAGCTTCGATGACCGCGCGGCGGATGGCCCGGACTCGGCCGGCGTTGGAGCGCAGCGCTTCATAGACAGATCGGGAGTCGCCCGCGACATTCAGCGCCACTCGTCGCACGCGACTGTCGACGGCAAAGAAATCGGCGCGTGCGTCGCAAAGGGTGAGCAGGCAAACGTCGTGGCCTCTGGCCGCCAGAGCGCCGGCCAGCAAGGACATCACACGCTCCGCTCCACCCGGGCCCAGGCTGGGGATCATCAGGAGCAACTTCATGGTTCTTGGTCAGCGTCCCAGCAAGATCGCGTAGACGCCGTCACTGTAGGACTTGCCCGTGAGATAAATGAGATAAAGGAACAGCAGTGCCGAGATCGCAAACGTCACATTGCTGTGTCGACGCTTGAGCAACGCGGGCAGTATCGGAATCAGCAGCAGCTGCGTCAGATAGCCGATGCGTCCGGCGCCGATCGGGAACATGAAAAAGCTGAAGATCGTGAAGCAGGTCGCCGCCACATGGACCAGCGCGAGGTTCGACAGCGTCCACGCCTGCGGATCCTCGTTCTCCTGCCTGGTCGTGGTCACAAGCCAATACAACGAAGGCAGAATGCACAGGATGCCGGCGAAAACGTAGTTGATCGAGGTCGCGTCCCCCTCCGTGGAGGAATACACCATGAGCCGCCGGCCGCCGAACATTTCGAACAGCATGCCGCCGAGGTACGCGCCTGCGAACGCGAGCGAGACCGAACAAGCCAGCGCGAGCAACGGCCGTTTCTTGAATAGCCAATGGATCACGCCGAAGACGAACGCCAACGCAAAGGTGGTATGAATCATCGCGGCGATCAGCGAGCCGAGCACCGGCCGGTTCATTCGCAGCGCTATATAGAGCACCACGCCGAGCCCGAATCCTTGCCGTATTTGCTCCAGCCCCGTAACCGCGAAACCCACTGGCAGCACGAGCCACAGAGCCAGGGCGAGGCTCGGTCCGTCGGTGCGTGCGGCAGCGAGGATCATCAGGCCGTTCAACACGCACACCGTGATGAATACCGCCGTGGTCGGATCCAGCACCAGTCCGAAGCCGGTGGTCCACAGACGCCAGAGCAGTTCCTCGCTGAACAGCTGCGTGATCGCGCCCCTGAGCAGCGACTCCTCCTCGAACATGGCCCGCACCCACTCCAGGCTGGCGGACTCGATGAAGTTGTCGATGTAATTCTGCTGATCCAGCAGGAAGCTGCGATCGAGCAGCGTCGATAACACGACGACCAGCAGCGCATACAGATAGAACAGCAGGCGGGAAGCGGGTACGTCCGATCCGACGCCGCCGTGTGGTAAACGCGGGTGCAGTGGCTGGAGCGCTTCCATCGTCAGCTACGAAGGCTAGCGCAGCCCCGAGGACCAGAAACCCCGCATCGTGCTCATGAAGTTCAGAGCCAGCACGACACAACAAGCAGCGAACAATCCGAACGGGATACTGACCAGCACCAGCAGCATGCGTCGTGGCGAGGTGAACCGGTGCTTATCGGGAACCGCGGCGGGATCGAGCACCGCGAAGGCGTAATCCGGCCGCGACTTCGCGAGCACCTTGCGATTGACCTGAACTTCAGTCAGCCGATAGATCGACTGTCGCAGCTCCAGCGTCTCGGTTTCCTCCAACTGTTCCTGCAGCGACTTCAGAGTGGCGTCAGATTCGTACAGCGCCCGCTGCCGCAACTGCTCGTTGGCTAGCTTCACCAGGCCATTGGCCCAGGCCACCGCCTGATAACGATCTTTCCAGTTGATGTCCAGGGTGATCATCTTGGTCTTGGTGTCCTGGTTCACCCGCCGCAGCCGCCGGTCGAAGAACTGCCAGGCATCGTCCATGGTGGGTTCGCGCTCGAGATCCTTGCGCCATTGTTTGGTGGCCGGATCCCACTGCTTGGCGAACAACACCGGCATCAAATTTTCTTGGACGATGAAACTCTCCGCCAGGGAGCGGCTCTTGAGCCAGGCCAGGGCTTCCTGTTCGTCGACCGGCGCCCCCAGGCCCATCAGGGCCGCCATGCCGCCAAATTGCCCGAGCAGCGATTGCAATCCTCCGGCGGGGCTTTCGCCCTGCCGTGGCATGAGCTTCACGGCAACGCGGTAACTCGGCGTCGCAAGAAATGCGTAGGCAATGATCGCCGCGGCCGACAAGACCGTGACCGCCAGGAACAGCCAGCGTCGCTGCCAGGCGAGCTGCGCCAGGCGCGCAATGCTCATTCCCGAGGGGCGGTCGCTGGCTGCGACGGACCCAGCAGTCTGCTCAAAAAAGCCTCGCGCACTCATACGGCTCAGTCACCGAAGGAATCGACGGCGGCGGCCGAGATCGCCAGGTTGTAGACGATCGAAGTCACCGCCTGCCAGAACGGCAGCGCGCGCATGCGCTCGGTGTCGAGCGGCGCGACGATGGTATCGCCGGTCTTGATGTCGACGCCACCACGGCTGAACCAGGAGCCGCCGGCGCTCGTCACGACGCTCCCATCCGCTCTGACGACATAGATGCGGTCATCGTCCGCGCGTTGGGTCAAGCCGCCGCTCATGGCCACGTAGTCATCGCGAGACAGGCCGCTTCGATACAAGTGCGAGGTTGCGCTCTGGACTTCACCGAGCACGGTGACTTCCTGCGTGATGCGCGGTATCAGCAGGCTGTCGCCATCCTTCAACACGATGTCGTCTTCCGATCCGGGCCGGGCGCTCTGGGCGCGTTGCAGATCGATGACGAGGCGGCCGACGGGCTGCGACTTGCGCAGATTGTTCAGCAGCGACTGCCCCACCGTGAACGCTTCACTGGGACTTCTGCCCTCCTGGGCCGCCGACAATGATAGCGACGCCAGATCCGACTCCATGCGCGTCGCGAGCGTATCGAGTTGCCGGCGTTCGCGCTCTTTCAGTTCCTCGCGCGTAAAGATCGTGCCTTCGACGAAGGCCAGATTGGTGGTGCCTCCGGCGCGCGCTAGCAGCGATCTGAGCGTCTCGCCGCGGTGAATCGGATAGCGGCCGGGGAATTTCACTTCGCCCTGAATGAGGACTTGCTCCTGCGCCGTCCACAACGGCACTTCCTTGATCACCAGATAATCGAACGGCCGCAGCGCCAGATTGGCGCTGGGATCGCCATCCAGCGCCTTGCGCAGGTCAATCTCGATCAATTCGGCTTGCCGCGATTCGCCATCGACCACCGTATATCGGGTCAGCTCCGCCTGTGCGCCGTAAGCGGCCTCATCGAGGCTGCCACCGGCGCGCAACAGATCGCTCAGTCGCATGCCTGGCTCGAGCGGATAGGTGCCCGGAATCTTGATCTTGCCGGCCACACTCACTTCCATGCTGGGTTCGTCGATCCGCGACTGCAGGCGCAGCTCGCGCATCAGCGGCTCGATGATCCGATCACGGCCCGATTCGCGATCGAATACGAATATTCGATCACGCGGCGCGAGCTCGAAATTCGCGGCGCTGCTGGGATTGGCCAAGGCCCGCTCCAGATCCGCGGAGAACACGCCGACGCGGCGATCCGACGGCAACTCCCGGCGCACCAGCAGATAGCGCTGATCGGCGTTCGGCTGCAGCTCATCCAGGCTCGGGACGAGATCCGACAGACGCATGCCGGGCGTGAACTGATATTCGCCGGCGCGATGCACGTGCCCGGCGAGCTCCACCGAATCATCGAGAATGGGGCGAATCGCCGGGACGCGCACGGTATCTCCGCTTTGCAGTGACGTGCCCCTGCCCTTGGCGTCGGCCAGGTTCACGTCGACCGTCACGCGCTGACGACGCTCGTTCATGCGTTCGATGGTCGCGATGGTCGGATCCGCTTCTGGCAGCAGTCCACCGCCGAGCTGCAGCAGCTCGGCCGCAGTCGTTTCGTCCTTCAGCTCGTAAATGGCGGGACGACGCACCTCGCCCGACAATCCCACCGTGGCGCCGATGGGGGGAATGAAAATCACATCGCCGGGCTGCAGCCGAACATCCGCGCTGGTATCGCCCTTCAACAGAAGGTCGTACAGGTCGAGCGTGGTCACGGTCCGGCCGCTGCGCTTCAATTGGATATTGCGCAACGAACCGATCTCCTTGACACCGCCGCTGACGAACAATGCGTTGGTGATGGTCGACAGACCGCTGACCGTGTACGACCCGGGCGTTTCGGCCTCGCCCAGCACGAACACGCGAATCGAGCGCAACTCGCCGATGCTGACGCTGGCCCGAGTCCCGATCATCTGCTCGACCACGCGCTCTTCCAGATCCGCACGCACCTCATCGAAGCGTCGGCCAGTGACGGTGATCGGACCCAGATCGGGGAAGTTGATGCGACCGTCGCGGCCCACCACCAGCGAATGGCGTCCTTTGTTATTGCCGATCAACTGCACCTGGATGATGTCGCCAGGGCCGACCACGTATTCAGCCGGCACCGGCACGTCGGTCGCCGGAGCAAAGGTCGACGGCGCGCCTGCAAACAAGTCATAACCGAAGGGCTTGAGGGCACGTACGCCCATGGGCTTCAGCGGCAAGCGGGTCACCAGCACGACGTACTCGCTCAGACGCAGCTCGGCGCTCAAGCGCTGGGTGGCCTCCTCCGCCGTCAGGCCGGCCAGAGGAATCGGCCCGAGCTCGGGCAGCGTGAGGTTGCCGGCTTTGTCGAGCTTATAAGGATTCCGGCGCAGCACCCGCGTGCGAAAATCCTCCAGGCGCACCAACTCCTCCGGCGTGCGCTCCAGCTTCTGCGGCGGTTCCGCTTGCAGGCCAGCCGTCTGGCCCGCGGCTTGCGGCAGCGCCGCCGCGCGGCCTGGTATGGTCGGCTGCGGCGCCGACAGCCGCTCGCGCCGCTCGCGTTCTTCGATTTCCGGTGCGGGCCGCTGAAACTGCCGGATTTCCAGAGTCAGCAGCAGCGTGTCTTCGCCTTTGAAGCGAGGCTCGCGCGGCATCCCGGTGAGAGGATCGATATCCTCCTCCTCATCGCGGTCGCCGCGAGGTCGCACGGTTTGCGGGAACTTCATCTGGCGGTCGGGACGGACTCCGCCGTTGGTGGTGGCGCCGCCCAGGGCGTCCATGCCGCCGCCGCGACCCAACGACTCGAGGATGGCTTGCTGCTGATCCGGAGGCAGCGTCTGGAACATCTCGATCTGTTCGGCGCTGGGAACTTGAGCGTTGGCTGGGAACACCACCAGCCCGACCACCAAGTGCGCGAGAACCGCCGTCAGCCAATAAACAACGGAGCAACTGAATCTAACCATCGGGGCCGCTTTCTGAATGTAATCCCTGGCGACGAGGGCCGGCAGTTTACACAGACCGTCCCGCAGATGCGACGGAAAAACATCCATTTTCAGCGGCAATTGCCGCCTGCGCGTTCAGCCTGGATACATCTGAGAGTGGCTGTGGCGAGCCCTGTCGCCAGGTCCACACAAGCTCATCGCGATGCGTGGCATCGCGCTGCCGGTTTATGACTTTCCGCGGCGAGTTCGCATCCCGCCACCGTTTGCATCAGCCCCGCCACTTCGCCACGTGTTCCAGCAGATTCTTCAAAGAGGGTTCAGCCGAGCCCGCGGCCTCGCTCGGCTTCTCCAGCGCCGGAGTGAGGGAATCCGCGAGTTTCTTACCCAGTTCCACGCCCCACTGATCGAAGGCGTTGATGCCCCAGATCACGCTCTGCGTGAACACCTTGTGCTCGTAGAGCGAGATCAGGCGGCCTAGGGTCTTGGGCCCCAGCCGAGGGAACAAAATAACCGTGCTCGGCCGATTGCCGGGATGCAGCTTGTGCGGGATGAGCCGTGCGATCTCGCTCTCACTCGTACCCTTGCCCGCGAGATCCTGGCGCACCTGCGCCTCGGTCTGGCCGAAGGCAAACGCCTGCGCTTGCGCGAAACAATTCGCCAGCGCGAGGTTCTGTTGTTGCTGGAACGGGCTGGACGCGTTCACTGGCGCGATGAAATCGAGCGCCACGCGCGCCGTGCCCTGATGTAACAACTGGAAGAACGAGTGCTGCGCGTTCGAGCCCGGCTCGCCCCACAGCACCGCGCCGCTGTCATGAGACAAAGCCTCGCCTGCCAGCGTGACGCTCTTGCCGTTGGATTCCATTTCCAGCTGCTGCAAGTACGCCGGGAAGCGATGCAGCCGTTGGTCATAAGGCAGCACCGCCAGCGAATCCAGGCCGAGGAAGTTGCGATTCCACACGCCGAGCAGGCCCATCAGCACGGGCAGATTGTTTTCGAACGGCGTGGTGCGGAAGTGCTCGTCCATCTCGTGACCGCCTTCGAGCATGAGCTCGAATTGATCCATGCCGAGCGCCAGCGCCACCGACAGACCGACCGCCGACCACACCGAATAACGTCCGCCCACCCAGTCCCACATGGTGAAGCGGTTCTGCGGCGGAATCAGGAACGCATCCATCGCTTTGCTGTTGGTGGATACAGCCGCGAAATGTCGCGCCGGTGCGCCCTCGCCCAGCCGGTCGACGATCCATTGCCGGGCGAGCTTGGCGTTGGTGAGCGTTTCCAAGGTCGAGAATGTTTTGGAACAAACGATGAACAAGGTGCGCGCCGCGTCGACTTTTTCCAGCACGTCGCCGAGCTGCACGCCGTCGATGTTGGACACGCAGTGCAAGCGCAGATTGCGGTTGCGGTACTTCGCGAGCGCCTCGGTCGCCATCACGATGCCGAGGTCCGAGCCGCCGATACCGATGTTGACGATGTCCGTGAAGGTCTTGCCAGTGTGGCCGTGAATGCGGCCGCCGTGAATGCCTTCGACGAAGCTGCGCATCTTCTGCAGGCTCGCGCGCACTTCCGGCATCACGTCCTGACCGTCGACGAGGATCGGCCGATCGGTGCGATTACGCAAAGCCGTGTGCAGCACCGCCCGGTTCTCGGTGGTGTTGATTTTTTCACCGCCGAACATCGCATCGATGCGATTGCGCAACCCACGGCCATTGGCGAGCGCGATCAGCAGACGCAGCGTTTCGGCGTCGACGCGCTGCCGGGAAAAATCTAGCAGCAGATTGAGCTCGGAGGTGCGCGAGAAATTGACCGCGCGCTGTGGATCGCTCGCGAACAGATCGCGCAGGTGTCGATCTCGCATGCTCGCAGCGTGAGATTCGAGCGCCTGCCACTCAGGCGTCGTGTTCGCTGGCGTCATGGGAAAGTCCTCCTGCGGTCGTTCTTCGGCACTGGGAATGGTGCCGGAGGCTACCTCACCGAGGACTCAGGGTGAAGCTTTTGGTTACTTGCCGTAGTAGCCGACGTACCACTCGATGAAGCGGCGCACGCCCTCTTCCACCGGCGTCGCCGGTTTGTAGCCCACGTCCTGCACCAGATCCGACACGTCGGCGTACGTGTCGGGGACGTCGCCCGCCTGCAGCGGCAGCAGGTTCTTCTGCGCCTTCTTGCCGAGGTTGGTCTCGATGCACTCGATGTACTTCATCAGCTCCACCGGCGCATTGTTGCCGATGTTGTACAGCCGGTACGGCGCCTTGCTGGTGCCCGGATCCGGTGCATCGCCGCTCCAGTCGGGATTCGGCTGCGCCACGCGATCCATGGCGCGCACCACGCCCTGCGCGATGTCGTCGACATAAGTGAAGTCGCGCCGATGATTGCCGTAGTTGAAAACATCGATGGGCTTGCCTGCCATGATGCTCTTCGTGAACAGGAACAGCGCCATGTCCGGCCGGCCCCACGGGCCGTACACCGTGAAGAAACGCAGCCCGGTCACGGGCAGCTGATACAGATGCGCGTAGGTGTGCGCCATCAGCTCGTTCGCTTTCTTGGTCGCGGCGTAGAACGACAAGGGATGATCCACGTTCTGATGTACCGAGAACGGCATCTTCGTATTCGCGCCATACACCGAGCTGGTCGAGGCATACACCAGATGCTCGACGGCGTTGTGCCGGCAGCCTTCGAGAATGTTCGCAAAGCCCACCACGTTGCTGTCGATGTAGGCCAACGGATTCTGAATCGAGTAACGCACGCCTGCCTGCGCGGCGAGATGAATGGCTCGCTGAAATTTCTCTTGTTTGAACAGCGCGGCCATCCCTTCGCGGTCCGCCACGTCCATTTTCACGAACCGGAAGTTCGGCGACTTCTGCAGGATCGCGAGCCGCGCCTGCTTCAACGATACGTCGTAGTAATCGTTGAGATTGTCGAGACCCACGACCTCATCGCCGCGCGCCAGCAGAATCTGAGCGGTGTGAAAACCGATGAAGCCGGCGGCTCCGGTAAGAAGCAGTTTCATAGGATGCTTTGACCGAAAAATTGATGTCGCAAAGTCTACGCCGCAAGCCGGCGACTGCCCAGAGACGAGACAGATCAGAGCCGGCCGTCGACCTCGTCCGCCTCGAACACGTACTTGATGTCATACAGCACATGCGGCTTCTTGGCGAACGAGCGGATCTGGTCGATGCCCATTTCGCGAAACTGCTTGTGCGCCACGGCCAGCACGACCGCGTCGTACTTGCCCGGCGTCGGCTTACGGATCGGCTTGATGCCGTACTCGTGCTCGCACTCCTCCGCATCGATCCAGGGATCGAACACATCGACCTTCGCGCCGTACTTCTTGAGCTCGGCCACGACGTCGGCGACCTTGGAGTTGCGCAGATCGGGGCAGTTTTCCTTGAACGTCAGGCCCATCACCAGGATGCGCGAGCCGTTCACGTGGATGCGCTTCTTGATCATGAGCTGCGCAATCCGCTCCGCGACGTAGATCGCCATGTTGTCATTGATGCGACGGCCCGCCAGGATCATTTCGGGGTGATAGCCGATCTCCTGCGCCTTGTGCGTCAGGTAATACGGATCGACGCCGATGCAATGGCCGCCGACCAGGCCGGGACGGAACGGCAGGAAGTTCCACTTGGTTCCCGCCGCTTCCAGCACTTCCTCGGTGTCGATGCCGAGGCGGTTGAAAATCAGCGCCAGCTCGTTGATCAGCGCGATGTTCACGTCACGCTGCGTGTTCTCGATCACCTTGGCCGCTTCGGCCACGCGGATGCTCGATGCTTTGTGCGTGCCCGCCTTGACGATGCTGCCGTAGAGCGCGTCGACGAAGTCGGCCACTTCGGGCGTCGAGCCGGAGGTGATTTTCTTGATGGTCGTGAGCCGGTGCTGCTTGTCGCCCGGGTTGATGCGCTCGGGGCTGTAGCCGGCGAAGAAGTCCTTGTTGAACGTCAAGCCGGACACGCGCTCCAGAATTGGCACGGCCACCTCTTCGGTGCAGCCTGGATACACGGTGGACTCGAACACCACGATGTCGCCCTTTTTCAATACCTGACCGATCAGTTCGCTGGCGCGCTCGATGGGCGTGAGGTCCGGACGCTTGTAGCCGTCGATGGGCGTTGGCACGGTGACGATGAAGACCTGGCAGCCGCGCAGATCCTTCAAATTGGTGGTGTAGGTCAGCCGCTTGGCGGCCTTGAGCTCGGCGGACTCCACTTCCAGGGTGCTGTCCTTGCCTTTCTTCAGCTCGGCGACGCGCGCCGCCTTGATGTCGAACCCGACGGTGTGGAACGACTTGCCGAACTCCACCGCCAGCGGCAGCCCGACGTAGCCCAGACCGATCACGCCGAGCTTGCATTCGCGCAGACTGAATTGAGACATAAGTGTGCGTGTTCGAACTTATGGGGGGTTGATCGCAAAGGGCGCAAGAATGCCATAGAACCGGCGTCGAGATAGAGACATGGGTCTAAAGGGCAGCGCGATTCGCAGAGCTGTCGGAATCCTTGTCAGAGCACGTAAAGGACCGCCCAGAGACCGCTTAGCGTCAATGTGACGGTGTATGGCAACGCCATCCATACCATCCTGCCGTACGACAGCCGGATCAGCGGCGCCACCGCCGAAGTCAGCAGGAACAATAGCGCCGCCTGGCCGTTAGGCGTGGCTATGCTGGGAATGTTGGTGCCGGTATTGATGGCCACCGCGAGCCGGCCGAATTCCTGCGCAGTGATCGCTCCTTCCAGCACCGCGGCCTTCACTTCCGTGATGTAGATCGTGGCCACGAACACGTTATCGCTGACCGCGGACAACACGCCGCTCGCCAGATAAAACAGCGCCGCCCGCACATCTCCCGACTGATGCAACGCCCAGCTCACCACCGGCTCGAACAGGTGCTGGTCGTGGATCTGCGCCACGATCACGAAGAACACCACGATCAGGGCCGTGAAAGGCAGCGCGGCCTCGAACGCCTTGCCGATGCGCTGCTCCTCGGTCACGCCGGTGAACGCCGTTGCCAACACGATCACCAGCAGGCCGACCAGCCCCACTTCGGCCAGATGGAACGCCAGCGCGAGGATCAGGATCACGGCCGTGATCGCTTGCACCACCAGGATGGCGACATCGCGGGGCGTGCGACGCGCTTGCTGCTCGCGATCGTATGACTCGAGCACGTGATGAACCGCGTCAGGCAGCCGCGTGCCATAACCGAACCACTTCATTTGCTCGATCACCAGGCAGGTGACGATGCCGACGACGAAGACCGGCAGCGCCACCGGCGCCACCTGCAAAAAGAACTCCATGAAGTTCCAGTCGGCCTGCTCCGCGATCAACACGTTTTGCGGCTGACCCACAGGCGTCGTGACGCCGCCGAGCACGGTCCCTGCACCGGCGTGCATCAGCAAGCCGCGTAACACAGCGCGAAACGCATCGAGGTCGGAGCGATGCAACTCGCCGACATGTTCATCCGCCGAGCTGTCATGCGGATCGAGTTGTGTCTTGCCCGAGGCGACCTTGTGATAAACCTCGTAGAAACCCATAGCCACGGTGATCACGACCGCGAGCACGGTGAGCGCATCGAGAAACGCCGCGAGCACCGCCGGCACCAGGCAGAACAGAAATGCCAGCAGCAGATTCGAACGCACCTTCAGCAGCAGCTTGGTGAAACAGAACACCAGCATTTCCTTCAAAAAGAAAATGCCGGCCACCATGAAAATCAGCAGCAGGATGATGGGGAACGCCGTGAGCGTATGTTGATAGACCGAATCCGGATGTGTGAGTCCCAGCAATACGGCCTGCACTGCGAGCAAGCCGCCTGGCTGCAACGGATAACACTTCAGCGCCATGGCCAGCGTGAAAATGAACTCGAGCAGGATGAGCCATGCGGCCACGGTCGCCCCGTGCGCTCCGCCCAGCAGCATGACCAGGGGATTGAGCACGAGAAAGCCGAGGATAGTGAGCTTGTACCAGCGTGGCGCGTGACCGAGAAAGAGATGCTGATACGCTTGCAGCATGGGCGATGTTTACTAAGCCATCGCTGGAACCGCGCCCGCCGCTATTGGCGCCGGGGCTGGAGGCATTTCCGGCAGCGCCAGTTGTTTCCAAAGCGTCTTGCCGCCGCTGCTCTTGTCGATGGTGGTCAGCATGCGCTCGTGCGCCGCGAGCTCTTCTTCGCTCGCTCGCACGACTCGCAGCAGGCCACGCGGACGAACGACCGCCGCCACGGGCTCGAACGCGACATCGGTGCTGGCTTCGGTCGTCTCGCCGAGAATCAGCGCCGTCTGGCCGCCGGTCATCGCCAGATAGACTTCGAGCAGGATCTGCGCGTCGAGCAAGGCGCCGTGCAACTCGCGATGTGAGTTGTCGATGCCGTAGCGTTTGCACAGCGCGTCGAGGCTGTTGCGCTGACCGGGATGCATCTGGCGCGCGAGCGGCAACGTGTCGATGACGTTGCAGATCTTACGGGTCTGGCGCAGCGGGCCCGGCAGCCGCTTCAACTCTGCATCGAGGAAAGCCAGGTCGAACGCCGCGTTGTGAATGATCAGCTCGGCGCCGCTGATGAACTCGATGAGCTCATCGGCGATGTCCGCGAAGCGCGGCTGCTGCGCGAGAAACTCGTTGGTGAGGCCGTGCACCTGGATGGCGCCGCGATCGACCTCGCGATCCGGCCGCAGATAGCGATGAAAGGTGCGACCGGACTTGCGCCGGTTGACCATTTCGACGCAGCCGATTTCGATGATGCGATGGCCCTGCTCGGGCTCGAGGCCGGTGGTTTCGGTATCGAGGATGATCTGACGCATCAGCCGCCCAGCACCGAGTCCTTGAGGGCCTGCACGACTTGCGCCTGCTGCGCTTCGGTGAGGTACGGATGCATGGGCAGGCTGATGACGCGATTACCCGCGGCTTCAGAAATCGGGAAGCTGCCGACGCCCTGGCCGAGATTCGCGAACACCGGCTGCAAGTGCAGCGGCACCGGGTAATGCACGGCGGTGGGAACACCGCGCGCCTTCATGCCCTGCTCGACCTTGGCGCGATCCGCCACTTCGACCGTGTATTGGGCATAAACGCTGGTGCAATCGGGGGCCACGTAAGGCGTGACGACTTTGCGGGCCGGATCGCTTTCCCTGGCGAAGGCTTCGTCGATCATGGCCGAGTAGCGGGCGCCGATCCTGATGCGCGACTCCACTTCCTCGGGGAAGATTTCCATCTTCGCCAGCAGCACCGCGGCTTGCAGCGTATCGAGACGTCCGTTGATGCCGAGACGCGGATGATGGTAGCGACGATCCTGACCGTGCACGCGAATCTCGCGCATGAGCTTCGCCAGATTGTCGTCGTCCGTGAACAGCGCGCCGCCGTCGCCGTACGCACCGAGCGGTTTGGACGGAAAGAACGAAGTGGAGCCCACTTCCGAGACCGCGCACGAGCGCTTGCCCTTGTACATCGCACCGAAGCTTTGCGCGGCGTCCTCGATCACCGGAATGCGATGCTTGCGCGCGATCGCGTTGATCGCATCCATGTCGGCGCATTGACCGTACAGCGCCACCGGCATGATGGCTTTGGTCCGAGGCGTGATCGCTTTTTCGATCAGCTTCGGATCCATGTTGTAAGTGCGGGCATCGATGTCGACGAACACCGGCTTGGCGCCGGCCAGCGCGATCATTTCGCCCGTGGCGATGAACGTGAACGGCGAGGTGATGACTTCATCGCCAGGGCCGATGCCGTAGGCCATGAGCGCGATCAGCAATGTATCCGTGCCGCTGGAAGCGCCGATGCAATGTTTGGCGCCGACATACGCGGCCAGCTTGTTCTCCAGCTCGACAGTCTCCGCGCCCAGAATGTACTGCCCGTGCTCGAGCACCGCCCGGATGCGCGCATTGACCGAGTCCTGCACGCGGCGGTACTGGGTTTTGAGATCGATGAAATCCATGGAGTGACCCGATGATGATCGCAAGCTGGCGCGCATGATAGCTCATGCGACGGCGCTTGCTGATCGGGCAATGCCGATCGAGCGCGCGCGACTCAGGCGACCGGCTGGCGCACCATCATTTCGTCGATCGCGGCATTCGCCAACTGATCGGCGCGCTCGTTCCCCGGAACGCCAGCGTGTCCCTTGACCCAGTGCCATTCGATCTTGTGCCGCGCGATTTCGCGCTCCAGCGCTTGCCACAGATCGACGTTTTTCACGGGCTTCTTGTCGGCCGTGCGCCAGTCGCGCAATTTCCATTGCGGCAGCCATTCGAGAATGCCTTTGCGCACGTACTGAGAGTCGGTGTACAGCACCACGTCGCAGCTGCGCTTCAAAGCAGCGAGTGCCTGAATCGCCGCGGTCAGCTCCATGCGATTGTTGGTGGTCAGGGCTTCGGCGCCCTTGAGCTCTTTTTCATGGTCGCCGGAGCGCAGGATCGCGCCCCACCCGCCCGGCCCCGGATTACCGCGGCAGGCGCCATCGGTGTAGATCTCGACTGCAGCCATTTAGTAGAACGTCAGGTGCGACGCGTCGCGTTACGCGGTGTTGTTGGTTCGATGAGGCCGCCCACGACTTTGGGGCGCAGCCGCCAGCGCGGGCGAATCGGAGTCAGCGTGTACACGCGCTTGCGAGCCTTGAGCAGGTAGCCACCGGCAAACATCGGCCAGAGGTAATTGCCGGTGCGTTCGAAAAAGCGTTGCGAGGACGGCGAACTGGCGTTGAACGGCAGACCGAACAGATAGCGGCGCGCGTCGACGACCTCGAAGCCGAGCAACTTGAGCCAGTCACGCAGGCGGCCTTCGCTGATCAAGCGCTCGGTGCCGGGCGGGAAACCGCTCTTGGCGAACCAGTGCCGCACACCCCAGCTCGAAAACGGCCGGAAGCCGAACACGATCAGATGCCCCTCGCCCGACAGGATACGACCCACCTCGCGCAGGATCTCATGCGGCTCGGGCTCGTACTCCAGCGTGTGCGGTAATAAAACGGCATCGACCGAGTCCGACTGAATGGCGAGCGCATCGGTGCGCGAACGAATCGCCGATGCAACGCCGGCGCGACGACCACCGTGCCACGCGAGCACCGATTTGCGCTGAGTGCGCGCTTCGGACAGCAGGCCATCGTCATCGCCCCACTGCCCGATCTGCAGAAGCTGCCAGCCGAACACCTGCGCCAGGGCCTCGCTCGCGAGCTTGCGCTCGAGCGCATACACCCGCTGGCCGAGCGGCGAGCGCAGCCAGTCGTGCAGGTCCAGGGCAGAAGGTTCGGGCATAACGGAAGGATAACGGATCGGAACGGCCAACGGTTCGCTACGAAGCGCGCGCGTGAAGCGGACTTGCGTCGCAATCCGCGCGATCAGTGTGGCCGGATGTCGGTGCCAATGGAACCAGCTGCTCCGAGCGTCGTTTGAATCATGAATTAAACGCTTGCCGCTCAGCCACATGGCATGTTTAATACCCGCAGGTAAGTGTCCTGGGGTCGGTCAACAATATGCTTCAAGTGACCCCGGTTCGGGCATTTACTGACAATTACATCTGGCTGATCCACTCGCCTCGCGATCCTGCGCGCGTCGTCGCTGTCGATCCGGGCGATGCCAAACCCGTCGAGCGCACGCTCGCCGACCGCAATCTCACGCTGGCCGGACTGCTGATTACGCACCATCACGCCGATCATGTCGGTGGCGTGAGCGAGTTGCTGCGAAACAGAGACATTCCGGTCTTCGGACCCGCCAACGAAACCGTACCCGGCAATCCACAGCGATTGCGGGAAGGCGACGACGCCCGCTTCCCGGAGCTCGGCCTCGAATTCGAAGTCCTCGACGTTCCTGGCCACACGGCCGGCCACATTGCATACGTGGGCCACGGCGCCGTGTTCTGTGGCGACACGCTTTTCAGCGGCGGCTGCGGCCGCCTGTTCGAGGGAACGGCGGAACAAATGCATGCGTCGCTGTCCAAGCTTGCGGCCCTGCCTGCCGAAACTTTGGTGTACTGCGCTCACGAGTACACCCTCAGCAATTTGAAATTCGGCCTGGCGGTGACGCCGGACAACCAGGCGGCGGCGAGCTACCTGGCGCGTTGCCAGGAATTGCGGGCCCGGGATGAGGCAACGATTCCATCCGACATCAGGCGGGAGAGGAATGTGAACCCTTTCCTGCGCTGTGACGACGAGAGTGTGAAACAGGCCGCTGAAGCCCATGCGGGCCGCGGGTTACAGAGTGAACCTGAAGTCTTCGCTGTCATCCGCCGTTGGAAAGACAGCTTTCGGTAAGTGACGTTTTAACGTTCGACTAACAGGCGCCCCGGTTGAAGCCTTGGAGCGCCGGAGTGTACGGGAGTCGCCCGCCGGCTCGGTGAATCCGAGTATCAAGGGCTGACCTTTGGTTAATTCAACGCCTGCCCGACCGGGGCGAGGCAGGTGGAGGGATGTGATGTTTCAGTGGCGACCAGCGACCGCGCTGCCTGCAATTTTTGCAACGACCTTGGCGGTCCTCACGGCCGGCTGTAACCACACTCCCGCCTCGGAAGACACCGAAGCCGAAGAAGATCCGGTCGAAATGGTCGAGCTGGATCCTTCCATCACCAAGCTCGACGAAGCCGCCATCGGCGTGTCCGGTCCCGAACAGATCGAAGAAGCCATCGAAGCCCTGGATGCTCAGACCGGTCATCGCCTGGTTCGCGAGCTTGGCCAGGACGGCGCGCCCGTCCCCGAGGGGGGCGACCTGTTCGAACGCATCCGCAAGGGCTACACGCTCTCCGACGTCGATCACCCCTCGGTCGACATGGAGCTGCGCTGGTTCGTCAAACATCCCGATTACCTGGATCGCACCTTCAAGCGTGGCGAGCGCTATCTGCATCACATCGTCGGCGAGCTCGAAGCCCGCAACATGCCGCTCGAGCTGGCGCTGTTGCCGGTGGTCGAGAGCGCCTTCAATCCCGTCGCCTATTCGCGGGCCCGCGCGTCCGGCCTGTGGCAGTTCATTTCCGAAACCGGCCGTCGTTACGGCCTGAAACAGAATTGGTACTACGACGGACGTCGTGACGTCGTCGCCTCCACCAACGCGGCGCTCGACTATCTGCAATTCCTCGCCGAAGAGTTCGACGGCGACTGGCTGCTCGCCGTCGCCGCGTATAACTGCGGCGAAGCCCGCGTTGCCCGCGAGCTGGAAAAGAATCGCCGAGCTGGCAAGCCCACCGATTATTTCAGCCTGAGTCTGCCGCGTGAAACGCGCGCCTATGTGCCGAAGCTGCTGGCCATGCGTCGCATCGTCGGCGATCCGACCGCCCAGGGTCTGGCCTTCTCGCCGATTCCCAACGCGCCCTATTTCGTGAAAGTGGATGTCGGCGGTCAGCTCGATCTGCACGTCGCCGCCGAGCTCGCCGACCTGTCGAAGGAAGAGCTGCTGGCGCTGAACCCGGCCTTCAACCACTGGGTCACCGATCCCGACGGTCCGCATCAGATCCTGGTGCCGATCGATCGTCATGAGCGCTTCCAGGCCGGCATCGCCGCCCTGCCGCCCGAAGAGCGCGTGCGCATCGTTTACCACCGCGTGCGCCGGGGCGACACGCTCGGCGCCATCGCCGACAAGTACGGCATTTCTGTCGCCGCGCTCAAGACAGCGAACAAGATCCGCGGCAGCATGATTCATCCCGGTCAAGACCTGCTGATCGCGGCCGCTCCCAAAGGCATGAAGCTGCCGAGCGAAGCCGAGATCGCCTCGCTCGTGGAAGAAGAAAAGCCGGTGCGTCGCCGGGGGTCGTCGGACAAGCACGTGGTTCGCCGTGGCGAGACGCTCTGGAGCATCGCGCGCCGGCACGGTGTGAGCATGGAGAGCCTCGCTCACAGCAACGGCGTCGCCCGCAATGGCACGCTGTCCATCGGCCAGGTGCTGTCGATTCCAGGCACCGCCCAGCTCGCTTCCACCGACAGCAGTTCGGTGTCGCGCTCCACCACTTACGTGGTTCGCCGCGGCGATTCGCTGTCGACCATCGCCACCAAATTCCGCGTGCGCCTGACCGACCTGCTCGGCTGGAACAACCTGACCAAGCGCAGCGTGATCAAGCCCGGCCAGCGCCTGGTGATGTACCTCGAAGACCGGCGTCGCGCCGGCATTTGACGCTGTCCGAGCGTTCCGGCTCCGGCATAGAAAAAAATAAAAATCTTCTTCCCCCTCCCGTAAACGGAGGGGGCCAGGGGGTGGGTCTTCCGGCGGCCCGCGCCTGCGGACCGCCCGTCCCGCCAAGTTCCGAACGATCCGTTAGACTACGCACCAGTTTTTTTCACTGGAGCGGTTCATGGCATTTCTCGCAGGCAAGCGCGCCCTCATCATCGGACTGGCGACCGAGCGGTCCATCGCGTACGGCATTGCTCAGGCCATGAAGCGTGAAGGCGCGGAACTGGCGTTCAGCTACCAGGAGCGTTTCAAGGACCGCGTCGAGGCCATGGGCAAGGAATTCGGCGCTGCCGCCGTGTTCGAGATGGATGTGGCTAGCGACGACAGCATCAACGCTGGCTTCGAAGCCCTGAAGAAGAGCTGGGACAAGCTCGACATCATCGTGCATGCCGTGGCCTTCGCGCCTTCGGATGCGATTCGCGGCGGCTTCGTCGAATCCACGACGCGCGAGAATTTCCGCATCGCCCATGACATCTCCAGCTACAGCCTCACGGCCGTGGTGAAGGCGGCCGAGCCGATGCTCGAAGGCCGCGCGGGCTCCATCCTCACGCTCACCTATCTGGGCGCGGTCCGCTCGCTGCCGAGCTACAACGTGATGGGTCTCGCCAAGGCCAGCCTCGAGGCAGGCGTGCGTTTCCTCGCAGCCGATCTCGGCCCGAAGGGCATCCGCGTCAACGGCATCTCTGCCGGTCCGATCAAGACGCTCGCCGCCGCCGGCATCGGCGGCTTCCGCAAGATGCTGAGCCACGTCGCTTCGATCGCGCCGCTGCGCCGTAACGTCACCATCGAAGACGTCGGCAACACCGCCGCGTTCCTCGCCTCCGACCTGTCCGCGGGCATCACCGGCGAAATCATTTACGTCGACGCCGGCTTCAGCACCGTCGGCATGTCCTTCCCCGAGGGCGATTGATCCAACCCCCATGCAGAAGCACTTACCATGGATGGTTGTCCTGCTCTGCGGAGGGTTGGCGGCCTGCAACTACCACTCTTCGCGGAGCACGCGCAGTCCCGTCGAATACGACGTGCTCGTGGCTGAACAGCTCCAGGGAATCCCGGACGACCCGGTTGTCGAGGACCACGAAGTGCGGCGGATTCTGAGCCGCGACGCCGGACCCATGCTCGATGCGCTCAACGAGTTGAGCACGAAGCGGCCGGATCATTCCGCGTTGCCCGTGCTGATTGCAGCGTGGGAAGGAAATCGGAACCGGGAGCCGAATCTCAACTGGGACGAGATGTATCGCGAGGACGTGCGCTTCGCGTTAGCTTACGAGCTGACGCGAGCCCACGTGAAAGGCGCCGGTGGCATCCCGGTCGAGAGCATCGCCGACTTCGCGCGCGGCCGCCTCAACGATGCCTCCAATCCTGTTGAGATGGAGCAGCCGATCTATCTGCTCGCGCTCGCCGGCGAGGACAACGACATCGCGCGAGTTCAGAAGCTGCTAGAGACCAACCCGTCGCCTGTGTTCTTCTTTCATGGCGTCACAGCGTTGGGATCGAGCTGTTCGCCGCTCGCCGCCAGCGCGCTCGACTCTATCGCACAGAAGGTGCCACAAGATTTCGAGGCGTCGCTCCTGAAACAGCAGCGCAATAAGACCGCGGCGTTTCGTGCGAAGTGGTGTGACGCACGCGACGCCGCTGATGAGTCGTCTTCAATCTGACGGTTATTCGAAGACCTTCTCGTTGCGAACGATGTCGGCGTTGCGCTGGGCCTCTTCGACGTAGGCAGTCAGCTCTTCCCCACCCACGCGACGCTCGGTTTGACGGCGACGTGTGGCGCGCTCGGTTTCCGGCTCTGACTTCGCCTCGCCGCTGCGAATCTGCGTGACCGCGAGTACGGCATAGTTGCCATCGTCAGTGGTCACACCGGCCACGAACGGCTTCGCTTCGGAGATCTCGGACTTCGGCGCTTGGAACGCCGAACGCAGCACCGCCGGCGGAGCGATCGAATCATCACGCGTGACGAATCGCTTGCCGACCGGCTTCACTCCCGCCGCGCTCAACGAATCCCAGCTCTCGCCCTTCTGCAACCGGGCAACCGCATCTGCGCCCTTCGCTGCCGCCGCTTCACGCGCCTGCTGAGCGCGAAGCTGCGATTCGATGGCCGCACGAACTTCGGCCAGCGGGCGCGGCTCCGCCGGCTTGTGAGCGACGACGCGCAACACCACGGCCTTGTCGTCGCCGACCGGAATCAGCGGGCTGTTCTGCCGCCGCTCCAGCACATCTTCACTGAACGCGGCATCGACCACGCCCTGGTCGGCGCCGAACTCGCCACCGCCTTCACGGGTGAAGCCCTTGATCTCCTTCACCTGCAGGTTCATCGACTTCGCCACCGAGTCGAGCTCGGTCAGCGCCGCGAAGGCGGCGTCGGCCATCTTCTGCGAGTCGTCATAGAACGCGGTCTGCGCGCGGTCCTTGCGATATTCCGCTTCGACCTCGGCGCGCGCTTCTTCGAAGCTCTGCAGATGACCCTTTTCGATCTTCTCCAGCTTGAGCACGTGATAGCCGAACTGCGTCTTCACCGGGCCGCGCACTTCGCCAGGCTGCATGCTGAACAAGGCGTCCTCGAATGGGCCGACGAACATGCCTTTCTGCGCGAGGCCCAGATCGCCGCCCTGCTGAGCCGAGCCCGGGTCCTTGGAGTTTTCCTTGGCGAGCTGCGCGAAATCCGCGCCGCCCTTGGCCTTGTCGGTGAGCTCTTGCGCCTTCTTCTGCGCGGCCGCGTCGTCCAGCCCGTCAGTGGCCGTGATCAGGATGTGACGACCCTGGCGACGCTCGGGCGACTCGAAGCGCTCCTTGACGCCGTCGTAGTACTCCTTCAGCGCCTGCTCGCTCACGTCGACCTTCGATTCGGCCTCCGCTCGCGTCATTTCGATGTACTGCAGATCGACCGTCTCGGGCAGCAGGAAATCCTTGCTGTTCTGCTCGTAGTACTTCTGGATCTGCTCGTCGGTGACCTGCACCGACGCCAGGAACTCGTTGGCCGGAATGAGCGCGTAGTCGATTTCGCGCTGCTGCTTTTCCAGCGCGTAGCGCCGATCCAGCTCGTAGGGAACGGTGAACGACGACTCGATCACGCCCGTCTGCAACTGCTCGAGCAGCAGCTCGGCTTGCAGGTCGGCCTCGAAGCGGGCCTCGGTCGTGCCACTGGAGCGCAGCAGGCCGTTATAGCGGTCCTGCGAGAACTTGCCGTCGACCTGGAACTGCGGGATTTCCATCACGCGCTTGGCGAGCGCCTCGTCGCTGACCTTGTAGCCCAGGTCGTTGGCGCGCTGGGTGAGCAGCGTCTGCTGAATGAACTGATCGAGCAGCGCGGTCTGCTGGGCCTTGGCCATTTCCGGCGGCAGCTCGTTACGCAGCATCTGCTGCAATTGAGACTGGCGCTGCTGCCAGGCCCGGCGCACCGTCTCGGCCGGAATACGCTCGCCATCCACCTTGGCGGCGAAGTTCGCCGACGCGGACTGGAAGTCGATGCCCCAGAACACGAACACGATGGCGATGGCGCCCAGAAAAAATCCGGCGACCCAGCCGGTGATCTTGTCGCGGATGGTTTGCAGCATGTGTAGCGGGATTAGTCCCTAAATAATTGATTCCCAACGACTTGCCTGGCGCGCCATGCGGCCGAGGGCGCGCGATAGTAACAAACCCGGGGCCCCGCTGGCACGTGCGGCGGCCGGGCTCTATTTGTAGGCGCCTGAGCGCCGCCCCCGAGCGGGCTGGCGTCTGGCGCGAGCGGCCCGCTTGGCGGGCGGCGAATAGCGGATCTGACACCGCTCGCAATAGAAAGTGCGCCGGTCGGTCATGCCCAGGTACGCGCGGTGGAGCTTGATCTCACAGCGCGGGCACACGCCCTTGTTGTGGACCAGCCAGTGCTTCCTCAGCACGAAGGCCCGCTTCCATTCCAGGAACTGGAAGCTGTAGCGCCTGGCCTCCTCCACCATCTGCCGCAGTTTCGCAGGCGGCAGCGCGCCGAGCTTGGAGCAGGGATGCACGCGGATGCGATACAGCACTTCGTTCTTGATGATGTTGCCCACGCCGGCGAATACCGTCTGATCCAGCAAGGCGTCGCAGACCAGCGTCTCCGGCATCGCGCGCAGCTTCTTGCGAGCGGCGCCGGCGTTCCAGGTATTCGACATCACGTCTGCCGTCCAATCGTACGTCCCGTCGAGGTCGCCCTCGAGATAGCGCACGGAGCAAGCGTAGAAGTTCAGCTCCTGACCGCGAGCGAACCGCAGTCCGAGGCGAATGGGTTTGTCCGGCTTGCGCTCGTTGATGCAGTAACGGCCGAACATCAGCAGATGAATGCGAACGGTGAATTCGCCGAGCTCGATCAGGAAATGTTTGCCCCAGGTGCGCAGCGAGACGACGCGCTGGCCGACGATGCGCGACTTGTCGATCTTCGAGTTGCCTTCCGCGGCAAGCACTCGCTTGCCTTGGAAGATCTGCGCCTGCTCGCGCAGGATGATCAGCGAAGGTCCTTCGGGCATGGCTCATCGATTAATCGATGGAGCCATGCAAGGTTCCGTGCCTGCGGAGTATCGCTATTCGAGGCGTGCGTGCGGGCCGACTGTCGCGCCGACGAAGCCGCCGGCGACTTCGGTGCTCAGAATCGTGCCGTCATCGTTTTCCAGGAGTGGCTGCCATCCCGCCGCGTCGTAATAGAACGAGTAATTTCGTCCCTGCCCCGTGATCTTGAGCTTCAGGTCGGCATTCGCCGGCGGCTTCAGCGTCTTGGCCGCGACTTGTTTCAGAGTCTTGTCCGTCTTCTTTTCCAGAAAGATTTGTAACGACTCGCCGGCGCGGCGCGCTCCCAGGAAGTACCAGTAACCGCTGTTTTGAAACGCCGCGATTCCTGCTGCCACGCCCGTCTCTTTGGGCAGGCGTACCGCCGTGCTGGCTTCGAAAGCGAGATGTTGCTGACGACGCCCCAGATAGGCGGGATTGCCGCTGCCATCCAAACGTTCGTTGGTGGGGGTGATCCGTAATCGACCGCGCTCGGCTGAGAAATCGAACCATTGTTGCTTCGGTGAACGCACCTGCAGCCAACCGCCGTTCAAGGTGAGCTCGTTGAAGTCGTCGCGCCAGGTGAAGTTGCCACTCAGCGGCACGGCGTCCCGATGTATGTTCGGCAGCTTGGGCGCGGCAGCGACATAAGGAATGGGCTTGCCGTGCTCGAGGATCACGGGCCAACCGTCCTTCCACGTCACCGGCAACAGAAATGTCTCGCGGCCAGTGTTGTAGTTCACCGCGTCGTAGGGACGCGAAGCAAGAAACGTCGCCCACCAGGTCCCATCGGGTGCTTCCACCAGGTCGGCATGACCCGCGTTCGTGATGGGATTGGCGCGATCCTTGGCCAGGTCACGCTGCGTCAGAATCGGATTGTTCTCATACGGCGTGTACGGCCCCCACACCGACTTCGAGCGCAGAATCACTTGAGAGTGATTGACGCTGGTGCCACCCTCGGCGCACGAGAGGTAGTACCACTCGCCGCGTTTGAAAACATGCGGCCCTTCGATCCAGATGGGCTGCTTGGAAATATCCACGCCGCCGTTCAACACGACGCGCCGAGGCCCCACGAGCTTCATGCGCTTCAGATCGAGCTCTTGCATCCAGATCGCGCGATGGCCTTCGTAGCGCGGCTGCTCGTCGGGCGGTCCGTTGTTGAGTACATACGCCCTGCCGTCCGCGTCCACGAACAGCGAGGGATCGATGCCGTCGATCTCCGGCAGCCAGATCGGATCCGACCACGGACCGGCCGGGTTCTTGGCGGTCGAAATGAAATTGCCGCCGCTGTCCACCAGCGTGTTCAATACATAGAACACACCGTCGTGATAATGGATGGCCGGCGCGAACACGCCGCGAGAAATAGTCAATCCCTGAAAACGTAACTGCTCGGGGCGATCGAGCACGTGTCCGAGCAGACGCCAGTGCACCAAGTCACTGCTCTCGAACACGGGAATGCCGGGGAAATAGGCGAACGTGGAGTTCACCAGATAAAACTTATCGCCCGCCCGTGTGACGCTGGGGTCGGGATAGAACCCGGCGAGAATGGGATTGCGATAGCTGCCGGGCGGCAGCGGAGCGTCGAACACCGCGTCCTTGCCGGTGTATTCGAACCAATCGAACGAAACCGTCGGCTCGCTGTGAACGATCCACGGCGCCAACATCAGCGCCGCGATCAGAAACTGTTTCCAAATCAGCTTACGCATCAGCGCCCCCGAACCTACGCCCGGCTGCCCGGGTACAAGGATGTACCCCGCCGCCGCAGGCGGCGGCGAGAGGCAAAAGTCGCGCCTTTTGCCGACTCGCGCTCGGGTCGTGGCAGGATGCCGAATCCCGAGCACATAAAACAGGGCGCCTGGAATACTCCAGGCGCCCCTATTACATCATCAGAACGAAGCGCGCAGTCCGAGCAACACCTGACGACCCGGGTAATACACCGAGTACGGCGAGTTGTCGAAGCCGAACAGAGTGCGGATCGGCTCGTTGGTCAGATTCAGCGCATCCAACGTCACCCGCATGCCCTCGTTCAGGAACGGCAGCAGATAGCTCGCTGACAAATCGAGCTGACCGCGGTCGTCGGCACGCAGCGGCACCTGGATGTTGTTCTGCGGCTTATTGGCCGCGATGAACTCGTCGTTCCACACGTAATTCACGCTGACCGACCAGCCGTAATTTTCGTAGAACGCCTGCAGGTTGTACGTGCTGCGCGGAATGCCGGCGGGCGGCTCGTCGTCCGAGGAAACATCGATCCGCGTCGCGTTGGCCGAGAAGCCGAGGCCTTCGAGCACGATGTCCAGCGGCTGCACCCAGGTGAGCTCGACGCCGTCCAGCGACAGCTCGTTGAGGTTGACCGGCCGGTTGACGTTGACCAGCGCGTTCGGGCCGCCGCGAGGATCCATCGCCGCGCGCTGCGTATCGGTGAGGTCGCTATACGCGAGTCCCAGCTCCGAGAACGGCACGGTGGTCTGCCGCATCGCTGTGAAGCCTTCGATTTCCTTGCGGAACAACGCGACGCCGATGTAGCCCAGACCGCCAGTGTAGAACTCGCCACCCAGGTCGAAGTTGGTGGAGTAGTACGGCTCCAGGTCCGGGTTGCCGACCGTGGCCACCTGTCCGGACGGATCGCTGAAGGTCGTGCCTGGCAGAATCTGGCCCGCATCCGCGCGCGTCATGCTACGAGACACCGAGCCACGCAGCTTCAGCTGGTCGGTCAGATCGTAAGCCGCGTTCAACGACGGCAGGAAGTCGTCGTATGAGCTATCCAACGTCTGATCGATGATGCCCGAGGCGACTTGCACCGGGCTGGTCACTTCCTGATCGGTGTTGAAATAGCGCACGCCGGCATTCACGCGCAGATCGCGATCCGCCACGACGAACAGGCGATTCGCCTCGAGATACACACCCGCGGTCTCTTCGGCGATATCGCCGGTAGCGCCGCCGGTCACCGCGCCGATCGCCTCAGGCGCCGTGTCACGGTAGTAGGCGTAGTTCGTGGCGCGCTCGAGCGCCGCCAGCTGAGTCATGATGAAACGGCTGTAGCCCACGCTGCCGCTGGCGAGGTGTCCGAAGTCGTTCGTATCCATCGGACGCAGGTACTGCGCCACTTGCGAGTTCGGAATCAGACCCGTGAGGCCGTTACACTGCGTGCCGCACACTGCCTGCTGGAACGCCGCGCTGTTGTCATAGGCTCGAATGGTGCGCTCGGCTTTGTCGTAGGCCACGCCGACTTTGAAATTGTTGTCGTCGTCGCCGATGATCGTGTCGAGGTGCGCGCCTTGCGTTTCGGTCTCGCGCTTCACGTTCTGCACGTTCACGCGATACCACTGCCAACCCAGGTTGGGATCGTTCAGATCCACATTGGTGGTGATGATCGGCTGATCGCTGCCGCCGTTACGCAGATACACTTCCACGCCCGACTCGCGCGGCGTCTGGAAGTCGAACTGCGGCTGCTCGCGGAAGAACTCGCTGTGGCTGTAGTTCACCTGTGCGTTCACGCGCACGTTGTCGGCGACCTGCCACTCCATGCTCGGGTTGATGTTATAGAAGTCGGTGGTCTGGTCGAACACGTCGTTCTCGAGGAAGAAGCTCGAGTTCGCGAACGTGCCTTCGGTCACCACGTTGTTCGAATCCACGGTCAGGTCGATGGGGACCATGCCGCCCGTCGACACCGGTGAAGTGCCGGGGCCGGAGTTACGCACGTACCAGTTCATTTTCAAACTCTGATAGTCGCGATTCGACTCGGCGTACATGGTGTCGAGCGCGAACTTCAGCGAATCGGTGGGCCGATATTCCATCGACACCAGGCCCGATACGCGCTCACGATCGCCGATGGTGTAGATGTTGCGACCGAGACGCGGGATCAGCGCATTCTTGAGCACGTCGAGCGGAACGCCGGAGGTGGCGGCGAGATCGACCGGAGTGCCGGGAACGTAACCGCGCACGTTGTTCGGCATGGTGTCGGCATAGAAGAAACCGTTGCCGCTGCTCGAGCCCGGGTCATTGGTCTGCCTGCTGAGATTGCCGTCGGTGTAGCCGATTGACTCGAAGCCGTCGATGCGCGTCTTGGTCTTCACCGCGGACACGCCGACCAGGACGCCGAAGGTGTCGCCCCAAGTGTTGCTGGCGACGATGGCGCCGCGCGGGCTCACTTCTTCATTGCTATCGGTGTACTGGCTCTGGCCGATCACCGTGAGGTGCGCGCCCTCGCGGTCGAACGGCCGCGCATTGCGCAGGTTCACCGTGCCGGCGATGCCGCCTTCCAGCGTGGAAGCGACGGGCGACTTCGCGAGATCCAGCCGGGTGAACAATTCCGACGGGAAGAAGTCGAGGTCGACTTCGCGGTTGGCGCTGCCGCCGTTGGTGCCGCCGTCGGAAGCCACGGAGATCTGCGAGCCGTTCAACAGAACCTTCGAGAAGCTCGGCCCAAGGCCGCGAATCGAAACCTGCACGCCTTCGCCGTTGATGTCGCGGCTCAGCCGCACGCCGGGCATGCGATTCAAAGTTTCGGCGAGGTTGGTCGCCGGCAGCTTGCCGATGTCTTCGGCGAAGATCGAGTCGCCGAATGCCACGGCGTCTCGCTTGCTCTCAGTGGCGCTCTGCAAGCTGCCACGGATACCGGTCACCACGATTTCTTCGAGTTCAGCGCCGGTGGACGCGGTGCTCTGCGCCTCCTGCGGCTGCTCCTGCGCGAATACGCTCGCCGACGCCAGTCCTAAGACAGTCGCGGACGGAATCAACACCGCGCGCAGAATGTGTCGCCTGATCAAACTCATATCCCCTCTCCTCACAGCACTCGGTGCTGAATCAAAGTCGTCATCGACGGTGGTACCGCTATCAATTCGCGTCCAATAAACTGCCGCTCGCGGCGGCCTGCTCACCGATAGCGATAGAAACGAACCCGCTGAATCTGGAATTTGCCGGGCGCCAGTCGCACGTGACGCCCCTGATGGGTCTGGTCGCCATTCAGCAGGCGGGCCGGAACCCAGCGTCCCTGCGCGTCGAATGCGCCTTCCCAGGCTTGCTCGATGCCCGCAAGCGGCGGGCCCGCGCCCACCGGTTTCACGGTCACCGTAATTCCCTGCCCCGCGATCAAATATTCCTCGGGGCCGGTCTGAATGATGAGTCCGCCGTGCGTCGCCGTGCGCTGCTCCGCTTCGGGCAGCCATGGGTCGATGAACGACACGATGAAACGATAGTTGCCGATGTCTTCGGTGACCGGCAGATCGATGACGGTTTCGTCTTCTAGCACGCGCGGTTTGAAGCCGGACATCCGGCCGAGCCCCTGCGCGGAAAGAATTGCCGGGCTGAGTTGCCTCAGCACGGCATAGGCATCTGCCAGGGGGTTGGGTAACGGTTCGCTGATGGATTCGATGGAAAACGGACTGAAGCCGATCGCGTCCAGCTTGCCGAACGCATAGAACGCGTTGGCGGGCGCTTCGGGCTTGTCGGAATTGTTCGCTTCTGGAATGAACAGCGCGTTGTCGGCGCGGTAAAAGCGCGCGGCGAGCTCGACGAAGTTCGGAAAATAAATATCGGGCGCGAGGAAATCGAGCGACGGCGCGCCCGCCTTCCAGACATCCAGCAGGTGCGGCAGCGGGCCGCCGCTCGGATATTCGCCAGGCGCCTTGCCTGGACGATTGAGCGCGGCGTTTACATACATCGGCAGCGGATAAACCGCTTTGCCGGCGGTAGTGAGCGCCTCGACGAAACGGGAGTAATGCCAGGCGGTGAATGCCTCCGCGGCGGCATCGCCTTCGCCGAAGATTTCCGTCCAGCTCCCTTCGCTCTTGCCGCCCTGCTCGGCCCACAACTTGTGCAGGCCGGTCCGATGGTCGCGCGTGGCGCCGAGATGCTTAATCAGCTCAGCCGGCACGCGTTCGGCAAACAAACGATTGGCCTCGGCGCCGTATTCACGCGCCACCGGCAACATGCCGATTTCGTTCTCGACTTGCACCATGAGGATGGTGTTCTGCTGAGCATCGACGGCTTTAATGCGGCCCATGAGAGCAGCGAACGCGCGGGCATCGGCATCGCGTGTCGCCGTCGAGAATGCCGAGAGTATTTCCGTGCTCTGCCCGTTCGGCAGTTGCACGCGTGGAAACCTGGCCTGGTCGCGCTTCACCCATGCAGGCACATAGGTGGACATGCTGTTCTTCCATGCGCCGAACCACAGCAGCACGAGCTTCATGTCGTGCTTGCGCGCATCCTTGATCAGCTGATCCAGCGAATCCCAAACGAACGTGCCTTCGACCGGCTCGATCAGTTCCCACGACACCGGCGCGAGCACGGTGTTGAGATTCATTTGTTTGAGCTTGGGCCAGTACGGCGCCATGTACGCGGCGCTGGTGGCGCTGGAATTACCGAGCTCGCCTCCCAGCAGTAGCATGGGTTGATCCTTCACGATCAGGCGCATCGTCGTGCCCTGCCGCTCCAGTCGAGGCGGCGCGGCGGATGCGGTCGTTGACAGGAGCAACGCGGCGAGCACGGTCATAACAGAGGTCATGACGCGGGCCTGGAGCTTCCATGACAAGCGGCCTGATAGCGCTAACAGACGCGGCTGTAAAAAAACGCGCCGCGCGCGCTGGAC
This sequence comes from Steroidobacter sp., assembly GCF_036402275.1. Lineage (NCBI taxonomy): Bacteria > Pseudomonadati > Pseudomonadota > Gammaproteobacteria > Steroidobacterales > Steroidobacteraceae > Steroidobacter > Steroidobacter sp. The sequence continues at coordinate 217,306 of NZ_DASWTF010000053.1, forward strand.
ACTCACCATGAACCCCCTTGGACACTCAACACACGATCTTGTACGACTTAACTATTGTTCTATGACCGTCGAGGGGTTGTCAAACCTGCGCGACAGAACGTCGCATGAAACATCGTCCAGTTAGACGCCGGTCACGTTTTTTCGCGGGCCTGTCAGGCTTTTGCACCGAACCTGACAGCGTTGCGAGCACGCAACCGCTGGGCTTCGACCTCGCGATTCCTGGGTTCCGCGCTCGTGGTCATGGAGTGAATCAAGGTGCGCGCGGCGGCGGCCACCTCCTCCACCGCGCGCTCGAAGGCCGCCTCGTTGGCTTTGGACGGAATCGTGAAGCCGCTCAGCTTGCGCACGAACTGCAGTGACGCGTCATGGATCTCGTCGTCCGTCGCCGGTGGCTCGAAATTGAACAACGTCTTGATGTTGCGACACATGAGCGCTCCGCCCTGCGGTCCGATTACAGCTGCAAAAACGACTCGAACCCGCCGAAGATCATGCGCTTGCCGTCGATCGGCATGTCGTCGAACATCGCCTTGATCCGCGAATCGGCCATGACTTTCTCATTAATTGCGTCGCGCTGCTGGCGCGATTCATAAGTGATCCAGGAAAAGATCACGGTCTCCTCCGGCGTCACCTGCACGGCGCGCGGAAAGGACGTGAGCTCGCCATAGGGCACGTCGTCGGCAACGCATTCGACGTAACTCAACGCGCCATAACTCTTCCACACCTCGCCCGCGATGCGCGCCTTCTCCTTATAAAGCGCCAGCTTGTCCTTGGCCACGGGAATCACGAAACCATCGACGTACGGCATGTGGGCTCTCCTGTCAGTGACACTCGTCCCAAGGACGGCCGGGCCGGTCCGGATCCGACATCGGGCGCAGAAATTCATGGGTACTGAAAAGTCAACTGCCTTGACGTGACATAGACGCACAAAAGCGGCGCGTGCGAGCCTGCTCGGAGAACTCTAAACCTGGCGGGAACCCATGAAACACGTATGCAAGTTGCTGTGGCTCGGCTGCGTCGGCGCCTCTCTGGCGCACGCCCAAGCGCCGGTCGAAGGCGAGAAGTGGCGCATCACCAGTTCCATGCAAATGGCCGGCATGTCCATGCCGGGCATGTCCTCGGAAATCTGCAAACAGCCGGGCGAGGACACCGCGCCCATCAAGACCGACGACAACTGCCAGATTTATGACATGAAGCGCGAAGGCAACGTGCAGAGCTTCAAGATGCGCTGTACGGGCAAGGACGCGATGGAAGGCTCGGCGCAGTTCACTTACCTGGGCAGCGATCGCTACCAGGGCAAGATGGAAATGACCGCGCAGGGCGAGACCATGGTCATGAACTACGAAGGTCAGAAGCTCGGCCGCTGCGACGGCGGCGAAATGAACCTGCAGGCCAAGAAAATGATCGCCGACGGCGAGCGCCAGCAGAAACTGGCCGAGCAGCAGCAGATCGAAGCCTGTCACAAAGAAGCCGCGAAGGCCGAGAGCCCCGGCTTTCTCAGCATGTGCAAAGACCCGGCCGATCAACGCACCTACTGCGAGGCGATCCGCACGCACGATAAGTTCAAGCGGCTCGACGAACAGGAACAACAGAACGCCAAGTGGGCGCAGCACGATCCCAACAATCTCAACGCACGCCCGCTGACCAACTCGGCGCGCATCTGCGGCTTCGCGATCGACAAAGAACGCGACGGCCTGTGCACCACCGCCGAGCAGAACGGCAAGCTGGATTTCATCGCGAGCCAATGCCCGACTCTGGCGGCCGGCATCGCGGCCGCGCAGTGCGCCGGTCGTCGTTACACGGCGATTGCCGATCGGTATCGCGGTTTCTGCTCGGAGTACGCCAGCAATCAGTCGCAGGCCGAACAGCAGCAGGCGGAAACGCCGATGGACAAGACCAAAGGTTTGTTCAACAAAGGCAAGAAGGCGCTGGGTGGCCTGTTCACCAATTAATGACAGCTCGCGCCGAGCATGGAGGCAACGACTCGCCTCCGTGGTCGGCGCGTTGTTTTTGTCCGTCTCTGTTCCGCTTCACGCGGACGTGCTGGATCCGTATCCGCACGCCGCGCGCAGCTATCTCCTCATGCGCGATCAGCAAGTCCTTTGGCAGCGCGCGCCCGATCTGCAATTGCAACCCGCCTCGCTCGCCAAGTTGCTCACGGCGCTCGTGGTTCTCGAATCTGACTGGAAGGCCGATCGCTGGCTCACCGTGAGCAAGTACGCGGCGAGCGTGCCGCCATCGCGACTCGGCTTGCAGGCCGGCGAACAAATCACCGCCGGCGCGGCGTTGGCTGCAATGCTGATCCGCTCCGCCAACGATGCGTGTCGCGTTCTGGTCGAAGGATTCAGCGCCAATCTCACACCGTTCACGACGCGCATGAAGGCGCGTGCGGTGCAGTTGGGAATGACGGACTCGAACTTCGTCGATCCCTGCGGCTTCGACGCGGACGGCCAGCACAGCACGGTCACGGATTTGTTGAAGCTCGCGCAAGCGGCCCGATCCGTCCCGCTGATCGCGCACTTGACCGCTTTGTCAGAAGCACAGTTGATCACGCGCGCCGGGCGCACCATCAAGTTCAACAGCACCAATGCCCTGCTCGGACGTCTGGAAGGCGCGCAAGGATTGAAAACCGGCAACACCTCGCAGGCGGGCCAATGTTTGATCGCTTATGCCCGCCGGCAGAATCACGAAGTCTGGCTGGTGATGCTGGGTGGAACCCAGCGCTGGTGGCTGGCGCATGGAATGATCGACGATGCATTCGATGCAGCTCGCGCCCACTGAGCAGCGCACTTCGAATGCAGCGTTGTTGACGACGCTGGCGCCGGTGTTGCCAGCCGTGGCCATCCTGCTGTTGTGGTGGCCGTCACTCTCAGCGAGCTTCCAGTTCGATGACTGGAACGTCATCGTCAACGAGCCGCGAGTACATTCGCTCGCCGCATGGTGGCAGTCCATGCCCGGCATCCGGCCGCTGCTGAAGCTGAGTTACGCGCTCAATATGACGATAGACGCGGGGCCGACGGGATTCCGCGTCGTCAACATTCTCATTCACGCACTGAGCGCGACGCTCGTGTGGTCATTGCTCCGCACCCGTGGGATCCGTGCCGGGCTGGCCGAGGTCGACGCGTCGGGCGCCGCGTTGATAGCAGCGCTGGTGTTCGCCCTGCATCCGGCGCAGACCGAGGCCGTCACGTACATCTCCGGTCGCTCCAGCGCGCTTGCCGGATGTTTCTGCCTGCTCAGTCTTTACTGCTGGGTCCGGAGCGAACAAACGGAGCGCGCTGCGTGGCTCGCCGCATGCTGTATCTGTTTCGGCCTTGCTGCCGCGACCAAAGAAACAGCGCTGATATTGCCGCTCGCGCTGCTGCTCTACTCCGCCGACCGTCCTTGGGCGCTCACAGTGAAACGACTGACGCCGCTGCTGTTGCTCATGGTGTTGATGTTTTGTGTTGCGCTCAGTTTGCCAACGTACCGGCGTTTGCTCGCGGTCAGTCTGGACACCCGAACCATCGGCGAGAATGTTCTGACGCAATCGCAGGCGGTGTTGTATCTGGCCGGCCAGCTGATACGGATCGCCAACAGCAACGTGGATCCGCAGCTGCCGGTGGTCACATCCTTGAACTGGCCGAGCGTGGCACTTTGTCTGGCGTGGCTGAGCATCCTCGGCATCGCGTCGTCGAACGTGCGTCGGGCCCCGGTGAGCGCCTTCGCCGTGCTGTGGTTTCTGCTGTGGCTGGCGCCGACCAACTCCCTGCTGCCGCGCCTCGACGTGGCCAACGACCGGCAGTTGTATCTCGCGCTGATGGGACCGGCCTGGTGGCTGGCAGCGCGACTGACTTCCTGGCAGCGGCATCGGCCCGCGTTGCTATTAGTCGCCGTAGGAATATTGCTCGCGGCGCTGAGCTGGGCAACCTATCAACGCAACCGCGTGTACCAAACAGAGATCGCCTTCTGGCAGGACGCCGCCGAACGCGATCCCGACAACTCCCGCGCCGCGAACAATCTCGGTATGGCGTACGCGGTCGATTGTCGATTCAATGAGGCGGCAAAGGAATTCCAACGCGCCAGCACATTGAGTCCGGACGACTACGTCTCCCGAATCAATCTGATTCTGCTGCACAAAGGCCAGCTGCCTGGCGTCGACGCGCAGCGATGCGCCGCCACCACGAGCCGCTGAGCATCGCGGGAACATCCCGCGATTTGCCGCGTCATTGCTGAGTCCACAACGTGAGCAGCGACTCGGTGTTGCCATGCCTGTGTCAGTCAATCCCGCGGATGTCGCGGACACCGAAGCGGATCGAGGCCGTCTTGCACATCGTCCCCGCGACATTGCCTGGCGTGGCTGGTGGGATGTGTTCTGGCGCGTGAAGGATCAGTTGGATGCCGACAATGTGTCCATCGTCGCCGGCGGTCTCGCGTTATTCGGCCTGATGGCGCTCTTTCCCAGTCTGGCGGCCGCCGTGGCGATCTACGGCATCATCGCCTCGCCCGAGGCGATCGCGGCGCAGATCCAGACTTTCGCCGCCCTGCTGCCCGCCGGCACGGTGGAAATCCTGCAGAACCAGCTGTATCAGCTGGTCAGTCAACGCAACGAAACACTCAGCATCGGCGTCATCGCAGGTATTCTGGTGGCGATCTGGAGCGCGCGCAAAGGCATGGTGGCGCTCATCACGGCCATGAACGTGGCCTATAACGAGCACGATCATCGCTCGTTCCTGATGCGCATGCTGATCTCTTTCGGCTTTACCTTAGGCGGCGTGCTTGGCTTCCTGCTGTTGGTCGCCATCGGCGTCGCGGTGCCGATCGTGCTGGCATTCTTCCCGTTCGGCAACGCGACCGAGTGGGTGCTGCTCACGGTGCGGTGGGCCTTGCTGTGGGTAATGGCCGTGTTCGCCTTCTCGGTTCTATACCGCTTCGCTCCGCATCGAACGCATCCGCGCTGGGAGTGGGTCAATGCCGGCTCGATCATCGCGGCTACGCTGTGGTTGATCGGCAGCGCGCTGTTCGCTCTCTACGTTCGCAACTTCAATTCCTTCGGCGAGGCGTACGGCGCGATCGGCGGCGTGGTCGTGATGTTGATGTGGTTTTACGTGTCCTCGTATGTCGTCATTCTCGGCGCGGAGATCAACTCGGAGCTCGAGCGCCAGACCGTGAACGACACGACCGTCGGCCCCGGAATGCCGATGGGCAGGCGAGGCGCATACTCGGCGGATACGGTCGGACCGCGTGGGTGGCAGTGGAAGCGCGCTAGCAAACGTTGAGCCTGACGACCAAAGCCGGCATGATCAACAGCACGAGCGCCACCAGCGCCAGCGCGCCGCCCGCCCATGCGACAAAACCAATGAAGCGCGTGTGCTCATCGCTCTCGCGACGTTGCATCAGATAACCTCGCCGCACGATCGCCACTGTGATCGCTCCCGCGAGCGACGACGCCAGCACGGTCGTCAACGGCACGACAGGTAAACCGAGCAAGCTCGCATCGTCAAAGCCACGAGCGCACGCCAGCGCGGCGAACACATAGACGAACACGAAATCCGCCATCCACACCAGCAAGCCGCCAGCCACTAGAAATGTCGTTGCCGTGAACCGGTGTTGCATGACGGATCTCACATCGCCAGTCGGGGTGAGCTCATCACGAGCAGCGCGAGCACGCCCTGCGCCGCGCAGTAGTACCACATGATGCGCGTGTTATCGAAAACGACCCGACGCACCGGATCGATCATGCCGAGCCACAACCGGACCAGCGTGAAGCCGGCCATCAGAGTCAGCAGCACGGCATGCAAGCCCTGCCACGCGACCGTCGTATACGCCGTCGAAGCGTAGCCATGTAACTGCGGCTGCAAATTGGTCTCGAGCAGCGCATGGAGGCTCAGCCCAAACGCGATCCAGACACCCGCCAGCGCCGCCGTCAGCGTGAGACCCACCGCTCCCATTCGTTTCTGAGGCAACATTCGATTGGAAACATACATGGCTGCGACGGAAACCGCCCAGGCCAGCGCCGCCGCGACCGAGCTGCCGATCAGCGGCAGTTCGAGACTCTCGGGCGGAAATCCTGAAAGCGTGACCGTCCACAGATAGAAGAACGTGAATATCAAACACGCGAAGATGCTGCCGTCCACGAGCATCAGCACCACCATGGACCACCACGAGTGTGAGTTGCTCCCCGTCATGTAGTCGGGCAGGCTCAGCCCGCCGCCGATGTCGAACAGCTTGCCCGAAGGCGCCGGGTCGCTTTGCCACAGCCACATCAGAATGCTGACCAAAGCGACAATCGCCCCGAGGACTGCGATCACCATCCATTTCACCGTCAGCGCCAGAAAGAACACGGCCGTACCCACACCCGCGAGCACGGGCAACCAGCTCGATCCCGGCAGGCGCAGCACATACTGGGGCCGCGCATCGATCGGACTGGTGACAATGGTCTCGCGCACACCGGTCGCCGTTCCCGGAAGATAGTGCTGACCGGCGTCGACCTCTTCCGGTAACGATGGATTGGCCCATAGTGGATCGCGGTTCGTCACGAAGGGAATGCTGCGAATGGCATATTCATCCTGCGGCAGCCATTCGAGCGACCCCGCTCTCCAGGGATTGGTATTCACTTTGCCCGCCGGCCGGAAGTGCAACAGCAGATCCAGCAGCACGATGCCAATGCCGGCCGCGAACACGAACGCGCCCACGGTCGACAACAGGTTGTAGATCTCCAGGCCATAGCCATCCGCATACGTCCAGACGCGGCGAGGCATGCCGAGCAGTCCGGCAATGTGCATAGGAAAGAAAGTGAGATTCACGCCGATGAACATGATGGTGCACGCCCACGTCCCCATTCGCTCCGACAGTTGTCGCCCGCTGATCAAGGGCGCCCAGTAGTAAATGCCCGCGAACACAGGAAACAACATCCCCCCAATCAGGACGTAGTGCAGATGAGCGACGACGAAATACGTGTCGTGCGCCTGCCAGTCGTAAGGCACGACGGCGAGCATCACGCCCGTGAGGCCACCGAGCACGAACACCCCGAAGAAGCCCAGCAGAAAATACGTCGGCGTTGTCCGTTGCACATTGCCGCGCCAGAGCGTCGCGATCCATGAAAACACCTGCAACCCAGCGGGTATCGCCACGGCCATGCTGGCCGCCGAAAAGAAGCTCAGCGACAGGTGCGGCATGCCGGTCGCGAACATGTGATGTACCCACAGCGCGAAGGAAATGGTGCCGGTGGCGAGCATCGCGACCACGATCCATCGATAGCCGATCAGCGGCGTCTGCGCCATGGTGGCCACCATCATCGAGACCAGCCCTGCCGCCGGCAGGAAGATGATGTAGACGTCGGGATGACCGAACAGCCAGAACAGGTGCTGCCACAACAGCGGATCGCCGCCCTTCTCCGCCAGAAAGAACGGCCAGTGGAACGCCCGCTCCAGTTCCAGCAACGCCGTGGCCAGGATGACCGGAGGAAAGCCGAAGATGATCATCGCGCCCACGATCAGCATCGCCCACAAATAGATGGGCATCTTGTCGAGCGTCATGCCTGGCGGCCGCGTTCGCAGGATGCCGACCACGATCTCGATGGCCCCGGCAATCGCCGAGATCTCGATGAAGCCGATGCCGAGCAGCCAGAAGTCCGTGCGCAGTCCCGGCGAGAATTCGTAGCTGGTGAGCGGCGGATACATGAACCAGCCGCCGTCGGGCGCAAGGTCGAAGAAAATGGTGGTGAAGAACACCAGCCCGCCGACGAAGTAGGCCCAGAACGCATACGCCGACAGTCGCGGGAATGGCAGATCGCGTGCGCCCTGCATCGCCGGCAGTAGCAGAATGCCAATGGCTTCGATCACCGGCACGGCGAATAAAAACATCATCACCGAGCCGTGCATGGTGAACAGCTGGTTGTACAGGTCGTAATCGACCAGATCGTTGCCCGGCACGACCAGCTGCGTCCTCATGATCAAGGCGAGGATGCCCCCGAGCACGAGGAACAACAGCGCCGCGCCGATGTACCAAAGCCCGATCGCCGTGTTGTTCACCTGGGTGAGCACACGCCAGCCACGCGGTCGCTTCCAAACTGCTTGCAGACGCTCGAACTCACCTGCGGGGCGAGGCAATGTGTTCGGCAGTTCGTCCGGTGGGCGGCTGCTCACTCGAGACTCCCTAACCACGCGGACAACGCTCGCAGCTCCACGCCGGAATACGCGAGACTCGATGGCATCTTGTTGCCGGGCTTCACGTCCTGCGCGCCGGCGATCCACCCCGCCATGGTGCCGATGTGATTATTCAAGGTGCCGGCGGCGAGCGACTTGCGGCTCCCGACGTGAGTGAGGTCCGGCCCGGATGTGCCCTCGGCGGGTGTGCCACGAATGGTGTGGCATTCGTGGCATTCGCCGCGAAAGAACGCGTCGTAGCCGGTTTTTAGAAAGGGATCGGTCGGCTCGTTCGCAGGGCGCGCTTGACTCGCGAGCCAGGCATCGAAATCGGTCGTCTCCTGAGTAACTACATACAACGCCATCAACGCGTGCTGTCCTCCACAGTATTCGGCACAGAGCGCACGAAAGGTTCCTTCTTCACTGGTCTGCAGCCGCAAACGCGTCGTGCGCCCCGGAATCATGTCGACTTTGCCGGCCAGCGACGGCGCCCAGAAGCTGTGAATCACATCCGTGGTCGAGAGCACGAGCTCCACGGCCCGATCGGTGGGCATCCGGATTTCGTTTGCCAGAATAACCTCTTGTCGTCCAGGTTGTTCGTAGCGCACTTCCCACCACCACTGCTTGCCGACGACATGAACTCTCAGCAGGCCATCCGCAGGCGTGCGTTCGCGAGCGTCGCCTATCCCGAAGCATTCGAGAAAAAGTTGGAGTGCGTTGCTCGAACCGATGGCGTTCAAGCCGTTGCCAACGGCGAGCGAATACATCAGCAGCACCGTCAACGTGACGATGGGAAACGCCAGGCCGCCGCCCAGTATCCAACCCCGTGCGTTGATCGCTCTCGCCTTGGCGAACACGCCGTAGATGGCGAGCGCCATGACGACCACGAAGATGATTGCGCCACCGACATACAGCGCCGTTCCTAGTTGGTCGATCAATGCCGCGCCGCTGTCCGAGGCGGGATGCAGGACCGATGCAGAATGAGACGACTCCATGCTCAGTCGGACTCATATAGATAGGCGGCCATGTCTCGTGCTTCCTTATCGGACATGGCAATCGCCGGCATGGCGGTCTGCGGAGCCATGGCGGGCGCGTCAGCGATCCAACGCACCAGCACCTCGGGTTCGTTTGGGAATTTGCCGGCCACGTAGGAGCGGCGGGAATAGTTGTCCAGTGCGGGCCCTGTCTTGCCAATTGCGTCGGGCACTCCAGGGATCACGTGACACACGCCGCACTCATAGCGCGCCAGCGCCTCACGTCCTTGGTCTGGATCTCCGCCAATGATACGGGGCTCATAGTCGCGGCCGGGTATGCAGGCAACGAGCCACGACGATGTGAGCAGCAATCCAATGAATCGAAACATCCGCCCGGCCATGACGCTACTCATCCATGGTCATCAGGTAACGCGCCATGTGTTGGGCGTGCGGCTCGATCACGTCGAGATCGGGCATCATGGTGTGAGCGCTGATCTCCTGTGGAGCGACGATCCAGCGCACCAGGTTGTCGTGCGTGTTGGGAAGTACGCCGGCGATGTATCTGCGCTCACGCCATTTCTCCAGCGACGGTCCGATGTGAGTCTTCGGGCCGACCATGCCGCCGATGATGTGGCAGTTGTCGCAGGCGTACTGCCGGAACATGACTTGCGTGGTTTCGCGGCTGTAACTTGGCGCCGTCGTCGGCGCTGGGCAGGATTCTGCTGTTGCCGATGTGTCCAGCTTGCGATGCTCCTCTTTGGTCAGGAACGGCATGGCTTTCAAATACGCAACCGTGGACCACAGTCCGTCTGTGGAGATGCGGAACTCCCATGCGGGCATGCCAGACATGCGCACACCTTTAGCAGTCACGTAAAACAGATGCGCTTCGGGCCAATCGCGTGCTGACTCGGAGAGGCTGCTCGGTGACGGCAGCTGCCCTCGCCCCAGCGGATCGCGCGCCACGCCCGGCGCTCCGTGACACTGCTGGCAATATTGGCGATAACAGGCATATCCAACTTTTACATTCGCGACGCGATCCAGATCGGGCACGACGATCTTGTCCGCGTATCGGGCGACCGAAAAACGCAAGCCCTGCTCGAGGATGCGATAGGTGATGCCGAAGTGCTGCTTGGTCGCTGCGGTGCTGTACGCGCCGGACAGCAAAATCACTGCGCCCGCGCCAGCGCCGATGAGAACCAGGGCGACTGCGCCGATGGTCATGAACAGAGCTTTATGGCGATGGGCGATTCCCGTTCGCACGGCGGGCGATCTCGGTAGACTGTACCTGTCCCTAATTTGCCGATACTCGACCAAGTTCCGATGAAGGAGATCATGACCATGCAGACCCGCCCCTTCGGCCGCACTGGCTGGGACGTATCGGATATCGGCTTCGGCGCCTGGGCCATCGGCGGCTCGTGGGGCGACGTCGAAGAGAATCAGGCGCGCGACGCCTTGCGTGCGGCGCTGGAAGCAGGAACGACTTTCATCGATACCGCCGACGTGTACGGCGATGGCCGCTCCGAACGCATCATCCGCGACGTGCTCAAAGATTGGCGCGGCCCCCGCCCCATCGTCGCGACCAAAGCCGGGCGGAGACTGTCACCCCATGTTGCCGACGGCTACACGCGAGCGAATCTCGAAGCCTTCGTCGATCGCAGCCTGAAGAATCTGGGCGGCGAGACGTTGGACCTCGTGCAACTGCATTGTCCGCCGACGGAGGTTTACTACCGACCCGAAGTGTTCGCAGCGCTGGATGCGCTGGTCGCCGCGGGCAAGATTCGCCACTACGGCGTATCTGTTGAAAAAGTCGAAGAGGCGCTGAAGGCGATCGAATATCCCGGCGTGGTCTCGGTGCAGATCATCTACAACATCTTTCGCCAGCGGCCCGCGGAGTTGTTCTTCAGAGAAGCCAAGGCACGCAACGTCGCAGTAATCGCTCGCGTGCCGTTGGCCAGTGGCTTGCTGACGGGCAAATTGAATCGCAACTCGAAGTTCGCCGAAGACGACCATCGAGCGTTCAATCGCCACGGCGAAGCCTTCGATGTCGGCGAGACATTCTCGGGCGTGCCGTACGACGTGGCGCTCGATGCAGTCGAAGCGATTCGCCCGCTCGTGCCCGCGGGCGTCTCGATGGCGGCCTTCGCGCTGCGCTGGATCCTGATGTCAGACGCGGTGTCGGTCGTCATTCCCGGCGCCAAGTCGCGCGAGCAGGCGCAGGCGAACGTGGTCGCAAGTCAGCTTGCGCCATTGCCCCAGGAGTCAATGCGGGCGCTGCGCTCGATTTACGAGCGGCAGATCGCCCGCCACGTTCACCATCGCTGGTAGCGCTGCTGCTGGGTCACGCTGCCAGCACGCCTTTCGCCTTCGCCGTGTGAGTCGCGATCAGATCCATCAACGCCGGCGACAGACAGTCGTAGGTCGGCAAGCCGAGCTCCTGCAACCGCGAACGGACCGCGCCCATGTTCTCGGGCTTGGCGCCCGATTCGATGATGGACGATACGAACGCCGCGAACTCGGGCGCCGCCCAACCCTTGTCGGAGGACAGTTCGGTATGGACGAAGTCGAATCCATAGAACGGATGGTTCTTGTTTTCGATGCGCCCATACATGTGCACGCCGCAGCCGGTGCAGGCATAGCGCTGAATGGCCGCCGACTCATCGACGATCTTCAGCTTCTGCGCGTTGGCCGTGACTTTGAGCTTGTCGCGCGGAATCACCGCGACCATCGAGAACAACGCGCCCTCGGGCTTCCAGCACTTGGTACAGCCGCACACGTGATTGAAGGCGACGTCGCCCTCGAGCTTGACGGTCACCTGATTGTCCTTGCATCTACAGGTCAGCGTGCCACCCGCGAAGCCGCTCTTGCCGGGCTGGACGCCGTTGTCCACCGATGGATGAATTTTTAAAGCTGCCATGATCGTTCTCCAATTCGTTGTTGCTCGACTGCTCAGAAGATCGCGACGCTCCTGATCGACTCGCCCTTGTGCATCAGGTCGAACGCGTCGTTGATGCGCTCGATGGGCATCTGGTGCGTGATCAGCTCGTCGATTTTGATCTTGCCCTCCATGTACCAGTCGACGATCTTCGGCACGTCGGTGCGGCCCCGCGCGCCGCCGAACGCCGTGCCTTTCCAGACGCGTCCCGTCACCAGCTGGAACGGCCGGGTCCTGATTTCCTGGCCCGCGCCCGCCACGCCGATGATCACCGAAACACCCCAGCCGCGATGACAGCACTCCAGCGCCTGGCGCATCAGATCCACGTTGCCCACGCATTCGAAGCTGTAATCAGCGCCGCCATCGGTGACATTCACCAGGTGCGCCACCAGATCGCCGCCGACTTCCTTGGGATTCACGAAATGCGTCATGCCGAAGGCTTCGGCGAGCTTGACGCGTCCGGGATTGATGTCGACGCCGACGATCTTGTTCGCGCCCGCCAGCCGCGCGCCCTGGATGACGTTGAGGCCGATGCCGCCGAGACCGAACACGACCACGTTGGCGCCCGGTTCGACTTTGGCGGTATTGATCACCGCGCCGATGCCGGTGGTGACGCCGCAGCCGATGTAACAGACCTTGTCGAACGGCGCGTCCTCGCGGATCTTCGCGAGCGCGATTTCCGGCATGACCGTGAAGTTGGCGAAGGTCGAGCACCCCATATAGTGATGCACCATCTCTTTGCCGATGGAAAAACGGCTGGTGCCGTCGGGCATCACGCCTTTACCCTGCGTGGCGCGAATCGCCGTGCACAGATTGGTCTTGCGCGACAGGCACGATTTGCACTGGCGACACTCCGGCGTGTACAGCGGAATCACGTGATCGCCCTTGCGCAGCGTCGTCACGCCCGGACCGACATCGACCACCACTCCCGCGCCTTCGTGTCCGAAGATCGCTGGGAACAAACCTTCCGGATCGGCGCCGGAGCGGGTGAACTCGTCGGTGTGACAAATGCCCGTGGCTTTGATCTCCACCAGGACTTCGCCGGCGCGTGGTCCGTCGAGATCGACGGTGGTGACTTCGAGGGGCTTACCGGCCGCGTAGCCAACGGCAGCTTTGACTTTCATGGACCATTCTCCCGGCGGGTTTGCTTGATCTTGCCGCTCGCATCGAGCAGCGGAATTCGATAACTCGTCAGGATCTCGTCGATCCTGGCCTGGTGTTCGCCGATCCAGGTGTCCAGCACGCCCTGCCATTCCTTTTCGCCGAAGCGCACGCCCATGGCGATCTCGTAGGTGAACTTGATCTGTGGATCGGGCAGGAACGGCACGGCCTGCCACTGTGCCTGTTCTGACTCGGACCGCGCGGAGTGTCGTTGCACCAGGAACCCTGCGATCGGCCCCCAGACGATGGCGAGGTCGATTTTTTTCGACGCCAGGTCCTGCTCGATGGTGTGCGCCGGATTCTCGGCGGGGTCGCCGCTCTGCTGCGCGTACAACACCGCGCGCTCCATCAACCCGTTCCGTAATAGCCAGTCGGCGCCCGGCGAGCGCGCGAACACGCCGATGCGCAATGCCGATAATTTCTCGCGAGGCAGCTTCAGCAAATCCTCTGCCGTCTGCAGCTCACGAAATTCCGCGCGCTGCGCGAACACCAATCCGTAAGTGGAGTGCATGTACGGCCGCGTGGTCGCCGTCAGCTCATATCCCTTGGGCACCCCTATGATCACGTCACATTTGAATTGCTTGGTCGTTTCGTCACGCTGTCGCAGCGTGTTGCGCACGAAACCCATGCGTTGAGGAAAAAAGGTGTACTCGACACGACGGCCGAGATCGCGCGCCAGCGCCTCGGCAATCTTGTTTTCGTACCCCTCCCCGCTCCGGTTCGACAATGGCAGGTTGTCCGGATCGGCGCAGACGCGCAGGACCGATTCCACATCGTCCGCACGCGCCGCGCCAGTCGACAACAAGATGCAGACCAGCGCGGTGCCCAGGCGCGATCCCATAGCTGAGCTATGGGATCGGCTGCAGGCGGCCAGGCTGGATCTTGCCATCGGAGCGACCTTTCAAATAAGCGTACAGGCCTTCCCAGTTCTCATTCACCATGGCGCTGGTGTTGAACGGCGGCATGCCCTTTTCCGGCCGGCCGTTCATCATGATGTTGTGGAAGTCCTCTTTGCTCAGTTTCTTCAACGACTCCACCAGGGACGGTCCGACCATGCCTTCCTGCTCGGCGCCGTGGCAGCGCTCGCACGCGAGCGCTCGCCACGTCTTCCAACCTTTCAAGGTTTTTTCATCGACCTTGTTGCCTTCCTGCACTTGGTAGAGGGCTTCGCCCGCACGACTGTCGTTCGCACCGGCCGCGGGGGCGTCGCTAGCGCTGACGCACACCGCGGCGATGCTGAGACTTAAAACGACCGTTGACCACTTCATGACCCGCTGAGTGCTGTGCTTCATGAAGTCGGGCTCACTGCAGCGCTGTCGTCGCGGTGGAGGTCGTATCCGGCAGTCCGAAGACGAACAGCGAACCGCCCAGCGTCGTGTACTTGGCCAGATCCTTGTAGCCGCCCACCGCGCCGAGGCCTTCGGTGGCTTCGGTCAACCCGGCCGCCATGCCGATGCCGGCCCAGCCGCCGATGCCCGAATACGTGCCGACGTACTGTTTGCCGCCGTACTCGTAGGTGAACACGTTGCCGATGATTCCGGACGGGGTCTTGAACTTCCACAGCTCCTTGCCGTCCTTGGTCGAGACCGCTTTGATATAACCTTCCAGCGTGCCGTAGAACACGATGTCGCCCGCCGTGGTGAGCGCGCCCGACCAGACCGAGAAGCGCTCCGGTTTCGACCAGGCGATCTTGCCTGTCGCCGCATCCCACGCGATGAAGTTGCCCATGCCGCCATGGCTGCCCGGCGTCGGATACATGGTCAAGGTCGCGCCGACATACGGCTGACCCGCGGTGTACTCGACTTGGAACGGCTCATACGTCATGCAGACGTGGTTGGTCGGCACCATGATCAGACCGCTCTTGCGATCGTAGCTGGCGGGCTGCTGGTCCTTGCTACCGAGCGCGGCCGGACAGATGTCTTTCACATTCACGTCCGGACCGGTAGTCCCTGGCGAATATTTCTTATCGACCACGGGCCGGCCGGTCTTCATGTCGACCTTGGTGGCCCAGTTGACGGTCGGATCGTATTTCTCGGCCACCAGCAGCTCGCCGGTCTCGCGATTCAACGTATAGCCGAAGCCGTTGCGATCGAAGTGCACCACCGCCGGCACCTTCTTGCCCTTGATGGTCAGATCCACCAGCAGGTTCTCGTTGACGCCGTCGTAGTCCCACTCGTCGTGCGGCGTCATCTGGTAGGCCCACTTCGCCATGCCCGTGTTCAAATCGCGGGCGAACAGGGTCATGGACCATTTGTTGTCACCGGGCCGCTGCGCCGGATTCCACGTGCCCGGGTTGCCGGTGCCGTAATACACCAGGTTCAACTTCGGATCGTAGGCATACCAGCCCCAGGTGGTGCCGCCACCCAGTTTCCATTGGTCGCCCTTCCAGCTCTTGATGCCCGTGTCGGCGCCGATCGGCGCCATCTTGCCGTTGGTCCAGGTCATGGTCTTGGCCGGATCCACCAGCATTTCCTTGTCGGGGCCGGTGCTGTACGCCTGCCACAGTTTCTTGCCGCTCTTGATGTCATAGGCGATCAGGCGACCGCGCACGCCGAACTCGCCGCCGGAAATACCGGTGACCACCACGTCCTTGAACACGTGTGGCGCGTTGGTGTTGGTCTCGCCGATCTTCGGATTGCCGTTCTTGGCGCTCCACAACACCTTGCCGCTGTTCATGTCCAGGGCGACCAGCGTGGTGTCCGCCTGTTGCAGCAGGATCTTGCCGTCGCCATAGGCGAGGCCGCGGTTCACAGTGTCACAGCACATGACCGGGACAACTGACGCATCCTGTTTCGGCTCATACTTCCATTTGTAGGATTGGTCCTTCAGATTGATGGCGTACACGTTGTTCGGGAACGGCGTGTGGATATACATCGTGTCGCCGATGACCAGTGGCGACCCTTCGTGGCCGCGCAGGACGCCGGTCGACATGGTCCACGCTACTTGTATCTTGCCGACGTTGCCGGCGTTGATCTGTTTGAGCTCGCTATAGCGGTGATTGGCATAGTCACCGGCTTGGGCGGCCCAATTCGACGACTTGCTCATGGCCATTTCCAAGTCCGTGGCCGACGCCACGGTGACGGTGGACGTGGCAGCCACCAGCAGGACCCAGCAATGCTGACGTTTCATGTTCAATCCCCCGAGACTGACCGAGAAATTTTTTGTTGATGGCCGCTGGCGCGCTGCATGCACAATGATGGTTAGCGCCAACACACTCCACCTCAACGAGGCGAACATGACGATGCAACGCCTGTGCCACCTGAGCTCGATTTGCGCGGCTGTCGGCTTGATGACATTCAGCATTCCAGTGAGCAGCGCACCGCCGGTGAACGACTATCCGACGCAAGCGCGCGTCGAATACGTGAATGAATGCATCGGCAAGCACGACGACAGCCTGGCGAACGTATATCAGTGCTCCTGCACGATCGATCGCATCGCCGACCAGCTGACTTACGACGATTTCGTCGAGGCCATTACGTACGCGCGCTATTCCGGCTTGCCTGGAGAAGGCGGCGGATTGTTTCGCGACTCCGACAAGGCGCGCGCCATCGCCAAACGCTTCCGCCTCCTGGAATCCGAGGCGGAGCGCGAGTGCGGCTTGATCAAGAACTGATGTTTATCGAGGCGCCATCTTTATCGCGGCGCCGGCCCGATCACGATGCCCCACGGCGAACCGCCGACCGGAATGCGCTTTACCGTGGTCAGCGTCGTGGTATCCACGACGCTGACATCGTTCGAGGGTCCGTTGGCGGTATAGAGAAAGCGGCCATCCGCCGAAAGCGCGATGCCCCACGGCCGCGTGCCGACCGGAATTTCCTTGATCAGCTTGAGCGTCTTCGGCGCCTCTTTCATATCGACCACGGCCACCGTGCCACCGCGCCCGGTGCTCAAATACAAGCGATTGCGTGGGGAATCGAGCAGCACCGCCATGGGCTTCGCGGCCTCTCGGAGCTGTAACACCCGCTGCACGGGCTCACCCGCCGGCACAGCGATCCGATAAAGAGAAGCATCGAGCTCGCCTGACACATACGCCGCTGACCCATCCGCCGTAAAAGCCATGTCGCGCGGTCGCTTGCCCACCGGCACGTGCTTCTCGACCTTGAGTGTCTTTGTATCTATTACAGACACCGAACTGTCGGATTCATTGGTCACCAGCACCCAGCGACCGTTGGGGCTCAGCGCCACGCCTTCGGGCTCGAGCCCGACCTTGATGCGCGCGATCACTTTCGCGGCCTCGACATCGACCACCGACAGCAAGCCCACGTCTTCATTGGCGACGTACAAACGTTTGCCGTCGGCGCTCATGGCGAACTGCTCGGGATCGGAGCCCGCCGCCAATACCTTGATAACTTTGCGTAAACTCGTATCGACGATGGCAATGCCGTCGGCTTTCAGATCGCGCTCGCGCTTGGCGCATTCCTCATCCGGCACGTTAGGCGGACATTTCGGCAAACCGCTCACGGCCACGAACAGGCGCGAGCCATCCCGCGACAATTTCATTCCCCGTGGGCGCTTGCCTACTTCGATGGTCGCGATGTTCGTGGCGCTCGCCACGTCCAGCACCGAAACGCTGTGGCCATCTTCGTTGGAAACGTAGACGCGGCCGCTCGATGACTGGGCGTCGGCTGCGGCAACTTCGAATATGTATCCGCATACACCGAAAAAAATCAGCAGCCAGAGTGGTCGCCGCGCTACATAGCTCATAATTTGCCCTCGAAGTGAGCCCCGGATCGAGCAAGCGATATGCCACAGATTAACTAAGACGGTTAAACTCGTGCAGCCGGCGGTAACGATCACTGCAAGGGACGCAGTGGATAATCAATCCGCGGCAAGTGTGTCAGGGGCGATACAGGCCGTGACAGTGTCACGGCACAGTTGACACACTGCCGCATGGGGATGAACCGAAGGAGAACCCATGGACGTAACAGCAGTGCATGCGGGGAATGTGCTGGAGCTCGTGCGCGAGCATAAAGCGCCTGGCCTCGGTCCTCCTCTGACTCTGCATCCCGCGATCGCGGGTTCCTGGCGACGCTGCGCGCTGGATTACTCGATCGATCCGGGCCGACGCACTTATGCGCCCACCGTCATCGATGCAGCCCAGCTCGCCGAGCGCCTGGTCCAGCACGCCGACCTGCTGCAGATCGCCTCCGCCGAAATCGATTGGCTGTACGAGCACATCGCGGGCTCCGGCTACGCGCTGGTGCTCACCGACGCCAGCGGCATCGTTCTATATGAGAAGACCGATGCGACGCTGGTCGACGTGTTCCGCTCTGCCGGGCTCATGATCGGCGCCGATTGGAGCGAGCGTCAGGAAGGCACCAACGGCATCGGCACCTGCATCGCCGAGAACCGGCCGGTGATCGTGTATCGCGAAGAGCACTTCCGTTCCTGCCACATCGGCCTGTCGTGCTCGGGTGCGCCGATTCGCGATCATTCGGGCAAGCTGGTCGCGGTTCTCGACGCGTCGACGCTGAACGCCCGCGACACCCGTGCGAGCCTGGCGCACACCATGGCGCTGGTGAGCCTGTCGGCGCAGCTGATCGAAAAGTGTCTGTTCCTGCACCAGTTCCAGGGCGAGACGGTGTTTCGATTCCACGCGCGTCCCGAGTTCGTCAACTTGCAGCACAGCGGCGCCATCGCGGTGGCCCGCGACGGCCGGGTGGTCGCCGTCGATGAGACCGCGCTCTGGTTACTGCGCGCAAAGAACCGAGCCGCGATCGTGGGGCGTGGCATCGACGAGATTTTCGATGTTCCCGCCGCGGAGCTCACCGAACCTTCGCGCCGTGCCGAAACCTCCTTGCGCCCGGTGCGCGATATCATGTTCGGCCGTCACTTCTTTATTAGCCTGGATCAGGAAGCCGCCTCGCCCCGCAGCCTGGCCGCTCCCTCCTCGGCCCGAGAAATCCTGCAACTTCCGGCGGCGCCTACGCGCAAGGCCGTACTCACGCTGGAAGACTTGGCCGGCGAAGATGCGCAGATGGCCCGCAACATCCGCAGCGCGCGGCGGGTCGCGACTTCACGCGTGCCAGTCATGATTCAAGGACCGACGGGCGCAGGCAAGGAGATGTTTGCGCGCGCCTTGCACGCTGCCAGCGATCGAGCGACGCGCCCGTTCGTCGCCTTGAACTGCGCGGCCATTCCCGAAACGCTCATCGAAAGCGAGCTGTTCGGTTACACCGCCGGCGCGTTCACCGGGGCCCGCAAAGGTGGCATGAAAGGCAAGATCCTGCAGTCCTCCGGAGGCACGCTGTTCCTCGACGAAATCGGCGACATGCAGCTGAGCTTGCAGACGCGCCTGTTACGCGTGCTCGAAGAACAGGAAGTCATGCCGCTCGGAACGGACACGCCGATTCAGGTCGATCTGCGCGTGATGTGCGCTTCACATCAGAACCTGCGGGGCATGATCGCGCGCGGCGCGTTCCGCGAGGATCTGTTCTATCGGCTCAACGGCATCACCATCGAGTTGCCCTCGCTCGCCCAACGCAGCGACAAGGAACGTCTGATCCGCGAATTCTTCGCGACCGAAAGCGGCGACGGACGGCCGGTCGCCATCGAGATGGACGCCTTCCAGCGGCTGCTGGATTACAGCTGGCCCGGCAACATCCGCGAGCTGCGCAACGTGATCCGCACCATCCTCGCGATCTGCGATAGCGATGTGATTCGCCTCGTCGATCTGCCCAGCGAAGTGCGGCTGTGTCAGGCTCGCGCCGAAGAGAACTGCGAAGCGCCGAGCTCCATCGAACGCGATGCGCTCATTCAATGCATTCGCGAGTGCGATGGCAACATGTCACGCGCCGCCGAGCGGCTGGGCGTGAGCCGCAATACGTTATATCGGCGCTGCAAGCGGCTCGACATTCCGCTGCAGCACTCGCGCGGTTCTATCGTGTGAGCTCAAGGTAAGCGCTGACTTTCGATCAGCGACAGCGAGCTGTCCTTCCTGCGGAATATCAGCGGGGCTTCGGGCGCTCGCTGTTGTTGTGCCCGCTCGACCGCCGCGACCACGACATGATGATGTGGGCTCTTGGAGCAGACCGGATCGGCGGCTCCGGCATCATGAGCTAACAAATACGCCTGGCAGCGACAGCCGCCGAGATCTTTATCCCGCTCCTCGCAACTGGCGCAGGGTTCCTTCATCCAGCCCTTGCCACGGAAGCGGTTGAATCCTTCGGACTCGAACCAGATGTCCCGCATGCTGTGCTCGCGCACGTTCGGGAAGCTGAGTCCCGGGAGCATCTTCGCGGTATGACACGGCAGCGCGGTTCCGTCCGGCGCCACTGTCATGAGCGTGGTTCCCCAGCCGTTCGCACAGCGTTTCGGGCGCTGCTCGTAGTAGTCCGGCACCACGAAGAAGATGCGCATCTTCCCTTTCAATCGCTCACGCCATTCGCGCATGGTCTGTTCGGCGCGCTGCAGTTGCTCGCGCGAAGGCAGCAGGTGCTCGCGATTCAAATGCGCCCACGAGTAATATTGCGTGTTCGCAAGCTCCAGATAATCGGCGCCCATGCGCGCGGCCATGTCGATGATGGTGTCGAGGTGATCGATGTTGAGCCGGTGGATCACGCAGTTGAGCACCATCTGATAGCCGTGCGACTTGATCCACTCCGCGCAGCGCCGCTTCAACTCGAAAGTCCGCGTATGCGACAGGAAATCGTTCATCTCGCGCGTGGAGTCCTGAAACGAGAGTTGAATGTGATCCAGCCCTGCCCGCTTCAGCTCGGCCAGGCGCTCGCGGCTCAGACCGACGCCGGAAGTAATCAGATTGGTGTAGTAGCCCAGGCGATGCGCCTCGGCGGTGATCTCTTCCACGTCATCGCGAACCAGCGGCTCGCCGCCGGATAGCCCAAGTTGCACTGATCCGAGCGCACGCGACTCTTGCAGCACGCGCAGCCATTCCTGAGTGGTCAGCTCGTTTTCAACGGCCGCGAAATCGACCGGGTTGTAACAAAACACACACTGCAGGGGACAGCGATAGGTCAGCTCGAGCAGCAGCCACAACGGCGGCCCGACGCTCGTCGATGCATTCGGCAGATAGGGATGGGCCGTGCTCATGTCATGCTCACGCCATGTCTATGACTGGGGCGCGTCGATCCAGCCCTGTGCAGTGGCGAGCTCCAGGAAGCGCAGGACGTCGTCCTGCAATCCACCGCGTTTGAACGTGGCTTCCAGGTCCGCCACGATGTCGTCGACGCTGCGGATTCCGTCGCAACGGCGCAGAATCTCCGCCGCGCTGGTGTTCAACTTCACCATGCCCTCGGGATACAGCAGCACATATCCATTCTGCACGGCCTCCCACTGCAGCCGAACGCCGCTGCGAATGCTGGGTCGCTCGGCGGGCGTCATGTCTGCACTCCGTAATGCTGGGCCATGGCGTCGTTCATCGCCCACAGGATGTCGAGCTTGAACTTCAGCACTTCGAGCGCGCGATGCTGTTGTTCGCGCGTCTTGAAGTAAGCCAGAGTGACCGCCAGCCCGTGGTTCACGTCCCGCTGGGCCAGGGACATGCGGCTGCGGAAGTAATGCAGTCCCTTCTGATCGATCCACGGGTAATGTTCGGGCCAGGAGGACAGTCGCTGCTTATGAATGTCCGGCGCGAACAGTTCGGTGAGCGAAGAACACACCGCTTCCTGCCACGGCTGCTGACGCGCGAAGTTCACATAGGCATCGACGGCGAAGCGCACGCCCGGAATCAATCGGCTCAAGCTTTCGACTTCCGCGCGCTCCAGTCCGACGGCTTCGGCCAAGCGCAGCCACGCCTCGATGCCCCCTGGATCGTCACCATGCCCGTCATGATCGAGAATGCGTTCGATCCACTTCCGCCGCACTTCGCGGTCCGGGCAGTTGGCCAGGATGGCTGCGTCTTTGCGCGGAATGTTGATCTGATAGTAGTAGCGATTGGCGACCCAGCCCCGGATCTGTTCGCGCGTGGCCCCGCCGGAATTCAGCATCACGTTGAACGGATGATAGATGTGATAAGCGCGGCCCTGCTCTCGCAGCTTCTGCTCGAACACCTCAGCATTCCAGGCGGACTCGAGCTCGGCGGTACTCACAGATCGATCTCCATGCCGTCGTACGCCACTTCGATGTTGTGGGCGTTCAGGACTTCGCGCTCCGGCGAGTCCTCGACGAGAATCGGGTTGGTGTTGTTGATGTGGATCAGCACGCGGCGCGTCGTCTGCGGCAGCCGGTCCAGCCAACGGATCATGCCGCCGGTTTGCGTGAGATGGCCCATATCGGCGGCGCGCTTGCGCGACACACCGAGAGCGATCAGCTCGTCATCGGTCCAGAACGTGCCATCCACCAGCACGCAGTGAGAACCGGCCATCAGCTCGAACAGCCATGAATCGATGTTTGCAACGCCGGGCGCGTAACATAGCCGGCGCTTGGCCCGCACATCCTCGACCAACAGCCCGATGACATCGCCGGGTTGCGAGGCGCGCTTCGAATACGGCGGCGGTTTGCCCGGCAGAGCGATCGCCTGCCAGCGCAGGTCTTCGCTGCCCTCCACGCCGAACCACTCGCCGGGCTCGATGCGCTGACGGCTCACGCCGCAATAGTTCTGCAGGACCTGCAGGATGGGATTGACGGTCGTGAGATCGGCGAACACGCCGTCGGTACACCACAGCGGCCAGGGCCGCGGACTTTCGCGAAGCATCAACAGCCCGGTGGTGTGATCGATCTGCGAATCGGTCAGTACGATATTGCGTATGCCGGTGTCACGAGCGGAACGGGCCGGTTGCAGCTGCGGGTTGGCCTGCAACTGGGCCAGGATGTCGGGAGAAGCGTTGACCAGCGTCCAGGCGGTTTCGTCCGCACCGCGGATGGCGATGGAAGACTGCGTCCTCGGCCGGGCATTCAATTCCCGCCGACGCACCCCAAGACAGTTCCGGCAATTGCAGTTCCACTGAGGGAAACCGCCGCCGGCGGCGGAGCCTAGAATTCTTACCTGCATCGGGCAGGCAAGGCCGCCGGCGAACCGGCGGCCCCGCCCTCTTCAGCGATCAGCGATGCTCGGCGTACATGGTGATTTCCATGCCCAGACGCAGATCGATGGCTACGGGTGTTTCCCAGATCATGGATGACTCCTTGTTGGACTGATGGACTCCACTCGCAACATGCACCCGGCGGACGGTGCGCCGCCACGCAAGCATCATGATTCTCGACTCATGATTTTCATGAGCGCACATATCCATGAGTGGTCCATGAGTGAGCCGCGAGTGGGGTTCTCGCCGGCCGCCGGTCATACTTGACCCCCCAGTCTCCCGGGATGGCCTTTGAAACTTCGTACCCACGTCAATCTGATCGTCGCCAGTTTGAGCGCCGCGCTGGTCGGGCTCGCGGCCTGGCTGCAGTTCGATGGCACGCGCCGCTCGGTCGGGGAAGAAATCGCCGGCGCCAACATCGTCGCGACCCAATTGCTGGCCCGGATGATCGTGGGGCTCGACCAGGGGGGTGACGATGCGGTGATCCTCGCCTTCCTCCAGCAGCTCGGCCGAGTGCGCGCCCACGAGATCACCATGCGCGATGCAAATCGTGAGGAGGTCTATCGTTCCCCGCCCTCGCCGTACAAGGCGGGGCGCGAAGCGCCGGCATGGTTTGCGTCCCTGATATTGCCGACGACGCCCGTGCATGTGTTCCCATTGTCGGGGGGCGGTGAGGTGCGTGTCGAAGCCAATGCTTCGCGCGCCATTCTGGACGGCTGGGACAATCTGATCGAGCTCATGATATTCGGCGGCATAGCGTTCACGGTGCTCAACGCGGCAGTGTTCTGGCTGGTGGGCCGGGCCGTGGCGCCCTGGTCCGTGATCGTCGACGGACTCACTCGCATCGAACAGGGCGACTTGGAACATCGCCTGCCCGCGCTCAGGGGGCACGAGGCCAACGTGATCGGCGCGACTTTCAATCGCATGGCGGCCTCGTTGCAGGACAAGCAGCTGAGCGACCGGAAAGCCATCGAGGCGGAGCAACGCCTGCAACAACGGCGCGAGCTCGATCAAATCATCGAGCAACGACTCGATGAAGAACGGCGGCTGATCGCTCGCGAATTGCACGATGAGTTCGCGCAATCGGTAACAGCGATCCGCAGCTTCGCCGTCGTGATCGCCAATCAGCACGAAGCTGACTCGCGCACCGCCGAGGTCGCACGACTCATCTCAACCGAAGCCGCGCGCCTCTACGACGCCATGCACGGCCTGATCCCTCGCCTCGCTCCACTCACGCTCGATACGCTGGGCCTGGCCGAAACCCTGGAAGACTTCATCAAGCAATGGCAAGTTCGCAATCCGTCCATCCAGTTCTCCCTGCGCCATGAGCTGCCCGCGCAACTGGGCGACAGCATCACCATCGCGATCTATCGTGTCGTGCAGGAAGCGGTCATCAACGCCGTCCGGCATGCGCGCCCGACGACAGTGGACGTCGAAGTCGTATGCTCGGATTCGACGGCGCGCGTACGTGTGACCGACAATGGCATCGGTCTCCCGGACGAATGGTCGCAGCCGGGACATTTCGGATTGCGAGGACTGCAAGAAAGAATGGTCATGCTGGGCGGCAAATTGACTCTGACCGAACATGCTCCGCACGGTGTGGAGCTGACCGCGGAGATTCCGCTCGGGGCGCAGCTATGATCAAAGTGCTGCTGGTAGACGATCACACCGTGGTCCGCACCGGCTTTCGGCTGCTGCTGGAAACGGTGAGTGACGTGCGCGTGGTCGCCGAGGCCGATAGCGGCGAAGCCGCGTGTCTGCGTTTCGATGAACTGGCGCCGGACGTGGTGGTGCTGGATCTTTCCATGCCCGGCATGGGCGGACTCGAAACCATCAAACGACTGCGGGCGCGCAACAAGGATGTGAAAACGCTGGCGCTCTCCGCTCACGACGACGCCATGCACGCCCGGCGCGCCTTGAAACAGGGAGCCCTCGGATTTCTATCCAAGCGAACCGCCCCGGAAACGCTGCTCGAAGCGGTCCGCATGGTGGCGGCGGGCCAGCGTTATATCGATCCCAAGCTCGCCCAGGAAATCGCGCTGGCCGAAGTCGGCGGCGCCAGCTCGCTGATCGAAGCGTTGTCCGAGCGGGAATTCGAAGTGTTCCTGCGCCTCGCCAACGGCGCGGCCGTGCCCAAGATCGCCTCGGAGCTGAACTTGTCGACGTCCACGGTCGGCACGCACCTGTACAACATCAAACAAAAGCTGCACGCCGGCAATCAGGCGGAACTGACCCTGATCGCGCTTCGCGCCGGCCTGATCGAACGCTGACCGAAAAGTAACCACGAATAGGGGACAGATTTATTTTCGGCTCGCGGGCGCTGCATTGGCGCCGTGGTAATCTCGAAATAAATCTGTCCCCTCTTCTGGAGACTGCATGACAGTTCGACTCTCGCCGCACCTTGCTGGCATTCGCTGTTTCGCCTGTGAGACTGAGCACGATCCGCGTCAGTTGCTGACTGTCTGTCGCGCGTGCGGCCTGCCGTTGCGGGTCGACTATGACCTGTCTTCGGTGAAACTGTCGTTGCAGGATCTGCGAGGCCGCGCGCCGAGTCTGTGGCGTTATCGCGAAGTCTTGCCGCTACTTCCGGGAGACGAAGTGTCTCTGGTCGAAGGCTTCACCCCACTGCTGCAAGTCGAAGCAAATGTTTGGGTAAAGGACGAGGCACGCAATCCGACGGGTTCGTTCAAAGCGCGCGGCATGGCGCTCGCCGTTTCCATGGCCAAGCATTTGGGTGCGAAGGCGCTGGCTGCGCCGTCTGCCGGCAACGCGGCCGGAGCCCTCGCCGCTTACGGCGCGCGAGCCGGCCTGCCCGTGACGGTGGCGATGCCTGACGACACGCCCAAAGCGTTCTTCGACGAATGTGAGCTCTACGGCGCGACCATTCATCGCGTCGCCGGCACGATCGCCGATGCCGGCAAGTTCCTACGCGAGCACGGCCCGAAAGATGCGTTCGATGTTTCCACGCTGCGCGAGCCGTACCGCATCGAAGGCAAGAAGACCATGGCGTTCGAACTGGTCGAGCAATTCGACGGCGAGATCCCGGATGTCGTGATCTATCCGACGGGCGGCGGGACCGGGCTGGTCGGCATGTGGAAGGCGTTCGATGAAATGGAACGCCTCGGCTGGATTCCTCGCGGCCGACGACCGCGATTCGTCTCCGTGCAGTCCGCGGGTTGCGCTCCGGTCGCCAAGGCATTTTTCGAAGGCAAGGAGCGCACCGAAGCGTGGCCCAATCCGCACACTCACGCCTACGGCTTGCGAGTCCCGAGCCCCATCGGCGGTTTTATTTGCGTGCGAGTGTTACGCGAATCGAACGGCACGGCGGTGATGGTCACGGACGAGGAAGCCGATGCAGCCACGCGCCAACTCGCGAGCCGCACCGGCATCGATGTTTGCCCCGAGGGCGGCGCCGCCTGGTCGGCGTTGCAGACGTTGCGCGCCTCGGGGGTGGTTCGCGATCAAGACCGTGTCGTTGTGTTCAACACCGGCACGGGCTTGAAGTACCGCTAGCCCGCTTTCAGCTTCTGCACGATTTCCAGGGACTTGTTGACGTTCTCGACGGGATTGAGGCCGCCGACCGTGGCGGCGATCTTCCCGTCGGGCGTCACGATGAAAGTGGTGCGCTCGGCGAAGCCATGGTCGATGTCCTTGCCGCGCGAGTCCTTCTGGCCCGCCCTCGCTTCTTTCACCGTCAAATCGAAAGACCGCGCGATCTTGCCGTCGGCATCCGAGGCCGTTGGGAACTTGCCGGCGCAAAACTCCGGATCGGCGGAGAACTCGTTGAGCCGTTCGATGCTGTCCAGCGAAACGCCGATGATGGAAGCGCCGGCCGCGGCAAACTTGTCTTTGTTGACGGCGAACGTGCGCGCTTGAACGTTGCAACCCCCGGTGTAGGCCGAAGGGTAGAAGTACACCACCACCGGTCCCTTCTTGAGCGCTTCCTTCAGCGAAAACGTAAAGGGCTTGCCGCCCAGCGATGCCTGCGCGCTGAAGTCCGGGGCCGTCGCTCCCTCCTTCAATGCCGCGGCGGCCGGCAACGCCGTGCCCAACGCCAGCAGACCCGTCAAGAGCAACCCCTTCAAACTCGTGTTCATGGCGACTCCCGGAATAAGGTGCGGCCCATCGTATCCAATCCCACGAGGGTCAATCCAGCGCCTTGAAGCGAATCGCCGTACCGCCGCCCGGCGCGAGCCAGAGCGTCAGACGGTCCTGGGCAGTCACTGCTTGCGTGGTGATTTCATAAGCCACGGGGCGGACGCGATAGTCCGCATCCTTGGCGTCACGATAGATCTGCGCTTCGTAGCGCGTTCCCGGCGCGAGAAAGTCCAGTGCGACCGGCAGCGATCGCGCTTCCTCATCCGTCACCGCACCCAGATACCAATCCGCATGATTCCGCTGCTGACGGGCGACCACCACATAATCACCGATGCGAGAGCCCGGGGTGCGCGACTGCTCCCAATCCGTCGGCACGTCGCGAATGAACTGGAACGCATCGAGATGGCGAGCGTAGTTCTCCGGTAAGTCGGCGGCCATGTGCAGGGGACTGTAGATGACGACGTACAGCGCCAGCTGATTGGCCAGCGTCGACTGCACACGCTTCGTGACCTCCGTCTTGCCGCCTTCGGTGATATCGAAGATGCCGGGCGTGAAGTCCATGGGTCCCGCGAGCAGACGCGTGAACGGCAGAATCGTCACGTGCTCCGGCGGATTCGTGGGATCGCCCCAAGCATTGAACTCCTGCCCGCGCGCGCCTTCGCGGGTCATGAGGTTCGGATAGGTCCGTCGCAGGCCGGTGTCCTTCACCGGTTCATGCACGTCGATGGCGATGCGATGTCTGGCTGCGGCCTCGACTACGCGCTGATGATGGCGAACCATGTACTGACCTGCGAACCACTCGTTGTGTTTCTTGCTGTCAGGCGTCGTGCGCTCGATGGCGCCGTTGGGCTTCACATAGCCGGTCTTCACCGCGCTGACACCGAGCTTCTGGTATTGCGCGAAGCCCGCCTCCATTTGTGACTCGTAGTTCGCGACCGCCCCTGCCGTTTCGTTGTGTCCGATGAGCTTCACGCCTTTGCTCGCGGAGTACTGCGCGACTCCGGCGAGATCGAAATCCGGATATGGCTGAGTGAAACTGAAACCGCTGCCGTTGGCGACCCAGTCGCCATCCCAGCCAGTGTTCCATCCTTCCACGAGCACGCCATCGAAGCCGTGCTGGGCGGCGAAGTCGATGTAGCGCCTGGCATTCGCGGTGGTCGCGCCATGCTGGGGTCCGCTGGCCCACGTGGCGCGGTTCAAATGCATCTCCCACCAGACACCCACGTACTTGCCCGGCCGCGCATAGGAAACATCGCCCAGCCGGTTCGGTTCGTTGAGATTCAGCAGTAGCCTGGAATCGGCAAGCCCGGCCGGTGTGTCAGCCACGAGAACCGTACGCCACGGCGTCTGAAATGGGCCCGTACGGCGCACCTTCACTCCATCGGACCACGGCATGAGATCGGCTTTGAGCGTTCCGTCGCCGGTACGCTCGATCACCATGCTCGAGTAATCGACCAAAGCTGCCTCATGGATGGATAGATACACGCCGACGGATTCGAGCGTCAGCGGCGTTTCGGCCTTGGTGACAGCATCGAGCTTGGTACGCTTGTATAGATACTCGTCCCGCTCCTTCCGATAAGCCTCGAACCACCAGGCGTCGTAGTCACCCACCGGCCGAAACTCGGTCAGCTCGTCCACGATACTCACCGCCTGGTTGACGGGAATATCATGAAAGTCGTAACGAAAACCGAATCCATCGTCGAACGCGCGAATGACCAGGTCGAATCCCTTGGAGTCGGGTGTATCGCCAACGAACGACACCCGCAGCTCGTTGTGCCGGTCTCGAATGATTCGCTGCTCGCCCCAAGGCTGCTCCCACGTCGAATCGGCCGCTCGCCGACTTGCGGAATCTGACATTGAGACCTGCGCCGCCTTCTCGCCCTCGAAGCGCAGCCCCAGCGCCCCACTTTGCAATAGAACTTTGCCGTGACGGAACACCTCGTAAAACGCCCGGCCGTTCTCGGTGAACGTACACACACGCAGCACTTCCTCGGGTGAGTCGACGCACTCCTGCGGCGCCTCGTTCGATTGCGCGCAAGCCGCCAGCGCCAGACAAGCCGTCACAACAAGCCAGGTCCGCATTGTTCGAAATCCTTCAGAACGTGGCGCGAAAGATCAGCGCGTAGCGCCGGTCATTGATGAAATTGGCTCGCGGCAGCAGCGTGCGTTCGTTGTCGAACTGCTGCTTGAGCACCGTTACTTCGTTGGCCAGATTCACGCCTTCGATGCCGAGCTTGACCGAGGGCGTGATGGAAAAGTACGCCGTCGCATCCAGCTGCCCGGTGTCGTCCTGATAGATGGGCAGCAACGTGATCACGTCGCGCGTCGTGAGCAAATATTGAGATCGCCAGTTGTACGCGAGCCGCACGGAAAACGGGCCGCGCTCGTACATGGCCACTACATTCGCATTGTGTTCGGACAAGCCTTCCAGCGGCACATTGTCGAAGGCGATGGCCCCGCCGCCGGGCGTCGGCAACGTGGTGTCGTAGTTCTTGGCGACCGCGCCCTCTTGGGTGATGTGCGTGTAATTCGCGAGCAGGCCGAAGCCGCTGAACAGGCCCGGCAGAAAATCATAGAACTGCTGATAGCTCAGCTCGTAACCCTGGATCCGGCCGTGGTCGCCGTTGACCACAGTAGAAATATCGACGGTACGCGTCACTCCCGCATTGGTGAAATCGCGCTCGACCACGCCATTGATGAAGAAGTTCTTCAGATCTTTGTAAAACGCCGTCGCAGTCACGGCGCCCGTCGGGGCGAAGTACCACTCCAGCGACAGGTCGAACTGATCCGACTCCATCGGCTTCAGGAACGGATTGCCGGCCCGCGCCGAAAATCCACTGCCCGATCCGTCCAGCTGACCGAAGACAATCCGTACATAGTTTCGTAGCAGTCCAAGCTCGGGCCGGCTGATGGCTCGCGAAGCGCCGAAGCGCAACAACATCGATGGCGTGAGATCGACCTTGAGGTTCAGGCTGGGCAGCAAATCGTCGTAGTCGCTGACCGCATTGCGCGCGACCACGGTCCCGTCACCAAAAGCCAGATCCTCGTCCGACAGCACACAGTGGGGATCCAACGGGGTCCCCGTGGCTCCATCGCTGCAGTCGGCAGGCCGTCGCAGATCCGGAAAACTCTCGAAACCCTGCGCCTCGTCTCGCGTGCGAACCCAACGCACGCCCACGTTACCGCCCATTTTCATGCGGCCGAGCACGGGCCGGTCGCCGCCGAACTTCAGCATGGCGTACAGCGCGGTGGTCTGCTCATCCGTCGTGTGCAGCTCGTCAGGACGGAAATTTCCGATCGCTCCGTCACGTTGATCGACGGGCCGCCAGTCCATCCCTCTGGCATTACTCCGCCAGCTCTCGGCGATCTCGCGCAGCGGCGCTTTCGCGCCTTGATAATCGGCGACCAGACCGCCGCCCGGATAAATGAACACGCCCTGTCCCGGCACGGCGCCTCGAAAGAAATTATCGAACGCATACACTTCAGTGTGGTTCTGCAAGGCCTGATCGAACCACACGGCCGGCGGCGGATCTTCAGCCCAAACTTCGCTCAGCACGCCCCAGTTGTACTGCGCGTAGCGCGTGTTCTGTTCGCGCGTCGCATAGCGAGCGCCGATGCGCAGCGAGTCCAGAAATCGGGAGCCCAGATCCAGATCGAGGTCGAGGCGCGTCGCCAGCTCGTCGCCATCGCTGTCTTCGACGTGATCCTGCGCCGAGCGCCAGAACGTGCTCGCCGGATCGCTGGTGAACGAGGCAGGCAGATCGGGGCTGGGCGGCAACATGACGACGCGCACGGCGTCCCCACGCAGATCGATTTTGGTGTTGGCCCAGGCAGCCCCGAACACTCCCCAATCGAGATTCCGCACCTTCGACGTCGCGTACTGCGCGTCGAAGGTGAGCGAAAAGCGCTCGCTCGGCGCGAAGCGAAAGCTGAAGGTCACATCGTCGATGGTGTTATTGAGCCAGTTGACCCGATTGTCGATGTGATGTTGCGCGCCATACTCGTAGGGCATGGCCAAGGTTCTGGGATCGCCGCCCCGCCAGTCCGTGTGCGCAGTGAGCGTGCCGCGGGTAAACACGCCGGCGTCGTTGTATTCGAACTCCGTGCCGGATACTGGAAAGATCGACGTCGACAGGTGGTCGGCGTCGAATTCCACGGCATGCTCGTTCCAGATCTGCGTCGCCTCCGATCGTATGTACTGCGCGGTCGCTATCATCTTGCGATCGCTGTTCGCCCATTGCGCGGCCAGCGTGACGCCCTCGCGCTCACGCTCGTGCTCATTGCGACGAATCGCCCCACCTCGCGGCACCAAAACCGTCCGACCGGCAACGAGATCGTCACGCGCGAAGAACGGCTCGACTTGCATGCCGTCCGTGCGGGCACGCAGGAGTGAGTACGCATAGTTGAACAGCACCCCGAACTCGCCCCACTGCGTGTCGAAGCGATCGCTGTACAGCCCCGAGTAGCTCGGCGTCCAATGCTCCGCGATATCTCCGTAGCTGCCGTCAGCCGAGATCGAGAAGATTCGCTGCGTGGTGTCGAACGGCAGCCGCGTGCGCAGGTTCACCAAACCGCCGATGCCGCCTTCGATCTGATCCGCCGACTGGTTCTTATAGACATCCACGCCGGCCAGCAGCTCCGGCGACACATCCTGAAAGCTCAGCCCGCGGTGGCTATTGGCAGTGAATACATCGCGACCGTTGAACTCGCCCCGGACCTGTGTGAGGCCACGCACCGACAGCCCCGAGCCTTCGATGGAAAAATGATCGGGATCGGTGCGCGCCGTGAAGCGATCGATGGCCACGCCCGGCACCCGCTGCAACGCCTCAGTGACACTGCGGTCCGGCAGCGCATTGATGTCGCTCGCGGCCACCGAGTCGACGAACGTGTCGGAGCCGCGTTTGCTTTGCTGGGCAACTGCGAGGCTGACCCGCATGCCGGTGACGATCACCTCTTCGAGCGGGTTGACCGCGCTGGTCGGCGGCGCCACTCGCCGGCGCACCACCAGCGCACCCGTTGCATCTTTCACGACCTCGAGCTGCGTGCCGGCGATCAGCGCGTTCGCCGCTTCCTCGGCCGTCATGTTGGCGCTCAGCGCTGGCGCCTGCAGTCCCTGAACGGCGTCGGGAGAAAACAGAATGTTGGTATTGGTCTGGCGGGACAATTCGCGCAGCGCTGCGTCCACCGATTGTGCCTCGATGTGCACGGTGGCGATCACTGCCTGCGCCAGCGAGCCATCCGCAGCGACCAGCGCGGCCACGGCGACCGTGCATGGCAGACCGGCGCGAATGGCGCGACCCCTTTTCGACATGCTCCCCCTGCGGAACGGGCCGCTTATGAATGCGACCTCAGCTCAATGACGAACACGCAGCAACTTTTCCTCAGCCCATGTCCGGTGGAGAAGCTGAACCGGCAGCCTGCGCGGCGCGCAAGGTCACGCGATCTTTCTCAACATCCACCGTCACCGGTAGCAATACCGACAGCGACACCGCGAACGCCTCCGGGTCGCCGACGCTGTAATTTCCCGAGATGCGCAGCTGACCGATCTGCGGATCGAGGATCACGATGGGCCGCCGCGAGTAACGATTCATTTCCGCGACGGCTTCGGCCAGCGAGTCCTCGAAGAAGGCCAGTCGTCCATCGCGCCAGGCAATGGCGCGCGAAATCTCCGGCCGTTCTTCCCGTACGATCTTGTCCGCCGCGAATACCAATCGCTGGCCCGGCGCCAGGAGGCGTGGCTGTGTGTCGTTGCCACCTTCGTCTTCGGGAGTAATCGACACGGGGCCATCCTCGAGCAATACCGCGACCACGACACCATCCAGGCTCACATCGAAGTGCGAGCGCGCCGCCGTCAGCGACTGAGCCCCGGCTATCACTTCGAAAGGTCGCGATGGATCATGCGCCACATCGAAGTGAGCGCGCCCGCGCTTGAGCCGTACACGTCGACGGTCTTCGTTCATCGACACGCGAATTTCTGTATCGGTATCGAGCTGCACGCGCGTGCCATCCTCCAGCACGACTTTGCGTTGCTCGCCCACGTCCGTCGCGTACGTCGAACCCGAGCGCAGATACACCACGAGACCTGCGACCGAGGCCGCTGCGAGACCGACGCCGGTTCGGAGGAAATGTCGACGACTGACGTTGGTGGCCGGCCGCGCTTCGAGCATGCTCCGATCGGCGGCGCCCG
The DNA here is from genome assembly GCF_036402275.1 of Steroidobacter sp. NCBI lineage: Bacteria > Pseudomonadati > Pseudomonadota > Gammaproteobacteria > Steroidobacterales > Steroidobacteraceae > Steroidobacter > Steroidobacter sp. Next base: position 250,761 of record NZ_DASWTF010000053.1, read on the forward strand.
CCATATCGAACACGGAATTGGTCAGCTCGAACGCTTCACGATGCAGCGGACTCTCGGCCAACCAGGCACGAAAACCTTGCTCGTCCTCCGCGGTCCGCTCCTCCGAGCGCAGGCGAGCCAGCCATGCAGCTGCCTCGGCGCGCGCCGTCATCACTTCCTGCTTGCCGGGCGGATGCGTCATTCGCCTTCCACCCAGTTCACCAGGAACAGGCTCGCCTTGGCGATGTGCTTCTCGACCGCGCTGACCGTGATTCCGAGCTGCGAGGCGATCTCGCGATACTTCAAGCCGTCGAGCCGATGTAACAGAAAAATCTCCCGCGTCCTGGGCCCCAGCGACTCCAGCGCAGCCAGCACCTTCTGAAGACGTTCTCGTGCCGCCAAAACCTCAGGATGCAGCGGCTGGCCGTCGGAAACTTGCAGAAAGCCGTCCACATCGAGCGCAGTTTCGCGCCGCACGCGCGTGCGGCGCTGCTCGTCCACCGCAATGTTGGCCGCCGTCCGCACCAGAAAGGCAGCCGGATTGTCGACGGCGTCGCGACCGCTGTATTCGGCCAGGCGCACGAACGCCGAGTGCAACAAGTCTTCGGCACTCTCGTTCCCTCGAACCGCGCGCCTCACGGCGCGCAGTATTCCTTGCCAACCTTCCCGGGTCTTGGGCAGCTCTGCCATCCGCCAATCGTCTCAATATTTGAACCGAAAGCCCAGCTGATACCGTCGATCGCTCCTGATCCACGCCGAGTCACGCTTCACCGCCGCCGCGCCTGGCGTCAGCGCCGAATCGCCGAACAGCTGCTGCTGATTGACCGTGGTGGTATTGAGCAGATTGGATGCGTCCAGCGACACCTCGAAGTTGTTGCCGACCTGATATCGCAACGAGCCGTCGAGGTAACCGCTCGCCTTCTGCCACATCGGCAGGCCGATGCAACAGTCGAGATTGTTGGTCAGGAACTCCGAGCGCCAGCTATATGCGAGACGCGCACCGATCGGGCCATACTCATACAACGCGACGACGTTGTAGGAGTCATCCGAGATGCCCGCCAAGCGATGCGAATCGATGACTGCGCCGTTGACCTGCAGACCGCCGCCGAACCCAATGGTGCCGCCCGCGGCATAACCGGGTTGCACGGCCAGGTTGGAGTTGTTGATGCCAGATTGCTTCACGTGCGTGTAATTGAGCTGCGCGCCCAAACCGGCCCACGGCCCTGGCAAAAAGTCGAAGAACGTCTGGAACGCCACTTCGACGCCCTTCAACGTGCCGCCACCCTTGCCATTGCGAGGACCGCGCACCGTCACCGTCTGTACGGCGCCGTTGTTCTCGAACTCACGTTCGAACTCGCCATACGCGATGCTGCCGTTCAACTTCTTGTAGAACACACCCAGCGTGAACGAGCTGCTCTTGCCCCAGTAGTTCTCATAGGACAGATCGAAGTTGTCCGAAGTGATGGGCTCGAGCGCGCCGAAGCCCGAATCGGCGTTGAACACGAAGTTGTACCCGGTCACCTCGCCCGCGGCGTTCCTTATCAGGTAAGGCGAGTCGATCGACTCGTCGATCACAGGCGCCTGGATGCCTACGAAATTACGCAGCAGGCCGAAGTCCGGACGCGACATGGCTCGCGATGCGCCGAATCGCACGAACTGATGGTCGCCTATGCCAAAGCGGACGTTGAAGCTCGGCAACCAGTTGTCATAGGTCTTTTCCAGATCGTTATCCGCGCCGCCGCCGTTGCTGAAGGCCAGCAGGTCGGGCGTCAGCCAGCACGAAGCCCGCGTGACTTGATTCGGCCCGAGCGGCGCGCCGCAGGGCACGGCTGACGCGGCCTGATACCAGGTCGCCACGGGGAAAGACACACCGCCGTTGCTCGTCACATCGGTCGTGACATAGCGAACGCCCACATTGCCGCGAACGTTCATGCCGAACAGGCTCGTGTCCGAGCCACCGAACCGCAACATGAAATACGCGGCCTCGCTCACCTCGTTCACATCCAGCATCTCTGGCGAAATGAAACATCCGTCGACGTTGGTCGCCCGCTGACACAGCGGCGTCCAGGCGAGGGGCGAATTGGTGGTCCCGCCGCTCAAGGCCTCGATGTGCCGATCGCGATCGCGCAGCGTGGCTCGATTCAGATAAACCATGGGACCGTTGGGAAAAACACTGCCGTCGTAGAAATCTCCCAGGCTGGTCGATTCCCAGATACCCGAACCGTATCCCTGGAATACCCGTCCACCACACGCGTCCGGATACGCGGCCGAACCGGTGTTATCGGCATTGAAGCCCGGCCCGTTGCAGCTCCATGGCTGCACCACCGGCGACCAGTTGTACGTCGAATATCGAACCTCCTGCTCGCGATCGGCATGCCGCACGCCGACTTTCAACGAATCGAGCCAGCCGCTGTCGGCGATGTCGTATTCGAAGTCCACGCGAAACGCCATCTCCTCCGCGTCGTTGTCCTCGTAATGGTCCTGGATGAAAGGCACCCAGTAGTTGTGCGGGTTGGCCAGGAAGCCGTCGGCGTAGTTGATGTTCGAACCGGGCTGCAGCTCGATGCGTGGCGTGCCGTCGCTGTTCACGGAGTACGCGGCGTTGGCCATGGTGCGGCTCGACACGAGGATGTCGTAGTTGTTGGTCTTGGCCTTCACATACTGCGCATCGAAGTTCGAGCGCCACTTGTCGCTGATCTGCCATTGCAGGTTCAGAGACAGATCGCGCGTGCCTTCGGAGTGATCGAAATTGCGCGCCTCGTTACCGACGTTGATGCCCTGTCGATCCGACGTGCAGCCGCCGTCGCCGCAGGCTTCGACGAACGGACGACCCGGCACGGCCGAGCCGATGAGCATGTTGGCGGCGTCGGTCGCCCCACTCCAGTCGGTGCCCGCCGGATGCGTTATCACACCCGACTCCAGCATGCCGTCCGCGCCGAAGCGGAACGCCGGCGTGCCGGTCGCGGGGGCCAGAAACGCCGAGGTCTGGGGCGAGTAAGCAGGCGCTGCCCACATACCGAAGAAAGAAACGTTCGAGCTGCGCTCGAGCCACGCATTGTCGTACTGCGAGTCCATGAACTGCAGCGTGACCAGCACGTCCTGGTCGTTGCTTTCGAACTGCAGCGCCGCTGACGCGCCGTTGCGCTCTCGGTCGTACTCGACCTGCGAGAAGTTCACCTGATTGGGAATGTACTGCCAGCCCGTGCCGCCATACGGCGTTGATGTACACGGGATATGGCCATTCTCATCGATGATGATGTTGCCGCTGGCATCCGTGTTGCCGCCATTACAGAAGGCGCCGATCCGCTGCATGATGACGCCTTCGGTCTGGGTCTTCACGTGGGAGTAAGCCGCGTTGATCATCGCGCCGAAGCGGCCCACGTCGGTCTGCCATACGTTGCTGTAGATGCCAGACCCTTCATACGTGGTGTCCTCGACACGGTCACCGTAGTTGGCGCGGCCCGTGAGTGACATCACCTGTCCTTCGGAGTCGAACGGCAGGCGCGTGCGCAGATTGACAGTGCCGGCGATGCCGCCTTCGATCATTTCGGCCGTCTGATTCTTGTAGGCATCGACACCGGCCATCAGCTCCGGCGAGATGTCGTTGAAGTTCAGACCGCGATAGCCGTCGGCCGAGAAACTGTCGCGACCGTTGAACTCGGTGCGCACGAACGTCAAGCCGCGGATCAACGCAGCCGCGGGCTCCGCTGAAAAGTGCGTGCTGTCGTCGCTGGACTGTAAGCGCGACACGGTGATGCCGGGCACTCGTTGCAACGCCTCGGCGACGGATTTATCGGGAAACGCGCCGATATCGGTGGCGGTGATCGAATCGACGAATGTGTCCGCGTCGCGCTTGATCTGCTGCGAGGTCTCCAGAGATTGGCGTACGCCAACCACTACCACTTCCTCGACATTCTGAGCGCTGGCGACATTCACCCACGCCGGACCGATCATGCCGGCCGCGGCGAGACCCATGCCACTGCGAACGATGGCCCTGCGCAAAATCAGGCTGCGGCGCGCAGCCGCACTGACGTGCTCCATGTGCTTCCCCCTGTGTGAGCATGACTTCAGTTTTGGACGCCGGGCCCAGCGTTCCTAGTCATGACGAACTCACCCAGGGTTTTCCTCAGCTCCCTCCTCGAGTCTTGAATGGACGACGGGGTTCCGGCTTGCAGACCGAAGTGTCCAGCTTCGCCGCCGAGCCCGCGCTCACAAACTTTTGGTAAATGTCGCCGATGCACGGACGCCACTCGGTGTGGCCACGATTCGTGAGCACGACTTCCGCACGGTTCGCAAATCCCTTGGCGGCATGCTCCGTGAACCATAGCGGGCTGGCGGGATCGGTGTCGCCCGATACGAACAATGCAGGCACCGTCGATCGAACCGGGTTGCGATAACCCGCCGGCAACGAACCTTTCGGCCATTTCGAGCAAGCGGCCTGTTGCTGGCGGATGCGGTACTCGCCCAGATACGTTCCTTGCGTGGCCGGAGCTATGTCGTCTTCGCGAATGAACGGCACGTCCTCATTGCAGCCAATCGAGAAGAACAGTCCGAAGCTGATTGCAGTCGAAGCGCCTCTCGCATTCTCCAGAATATTTTCGACCATGGGGCGATAGTCGCCTTCGAACATTTGATGGATGACGAGGGGAACGCTGTCCGCACCCTCCTCCCGGTACATCATCGAACGCAGCCGCTCGGCGACGCGGCCGCGATGGAGCCGCACCTGCTCTGCCTGCCCCGGAACCGTGACTTTCACGTCTTGAGTTTCGAGCCGTCGCAAAACTTCCGTGAGTTCGTTGCGCACGTCCGGGAACGCCGCGCGACATTCGGGTTGCGCTTCGCAGTCTTTGAGCACGCGATCCATGGCGGTCTGGGCCGCCTTGCTCATCGGGAGCGGGATGGCTACATCGATGGGAACCATGCTGTGGAAAAAGACCGTTCGCACGCTGTCCGGATACGTTCTGATCATCAACTGCGCGGGACGCGTGCCGTACGAGCCCGCTGACAGATTCATCGGGCCGTAGCCGAGTTGCTTACGAATGTGCTCGAGGTCGCGCACAAAGTGCGTGTAGCTGTACTGCGTGAGATCGGCGATCTTGCTCAACTCGTGAGCGCAGCGTTCGATGGGAGCCAAGGGAAAGACGTCGCGAAACAGGACGTTCATATCCACGCCCGCATAGATATCGCACGTCAATCGATGCGACTTGCCAGTGCCACGCTGATCTATAAACACCAGATCGCGATCGCGCCGCGCCGCTGCATACCATTCCGCGAACACAGTCGCCGCGCTGATGGCGTCCTCCGCCGGCCCACCCATCAATATGACAATGGGATCAGGTAGCGCCCGCCCTTCCGTGGCGGGAAGAACCGCCACCGCTATTCCGAGCCGCCGTCCGCCGGGCAGTTCCCAATTTTCAGGCACCTCGATAACGCCGCATTTCGCGGGCCCTGCAACGTCGGGCAACCGACAAGGCGAAAGCACCTCGGCCTGCGCCAGAGATCCACCACACGCTCCCAGCAAAGCGAGCAACGAGGCAACTCGAACCCAGCGGCGTCGTTCAACCATGGCGGAGCCCATTCCCTTGACGACGAAGCGGCTGACTCTAGCGCCACACGCCTTGGAAGGTCCACCAAGAACTCAAAACGAGGGCTCCGTCCCGATCGGAACGGAGCCCTGCCGTTCAATTTGAAGTTGCTGCGCGTATCCACCGGGATGCCGCGGATGGTGAGATTGTTATAGACGACCGGGCCGTTGGAATTGCTGGACACGCCGGCCGTGTTACGCAAGGCGTCGATCATGTCCACGGCCTGCTGCGACTTCAGCAGCTGCGAGGTCACCGTTGATAGTCAGCGGCACGTCGAGCTTTCGCAAGAGGTCTGTTCACGATCAGCATGTCGAGTCTCCCCACTGATCATCCGCTGTGAAATACAGTGCAGAGTCAATCTGTCACCGACCTGTCACATGCAGTTTCCGCAGAGGGGTTGGCGGCGCCGGCCGCTCAGTTCTGTTTCAAAGCGGCGCGCCAGTCTTTCAGAAACCGCAGCCGTTTGATCTGATCGAGATTGGCCAGCAGTTCCGGTCCCACCCGGATGGCCCGCATGCTCGGGCTATCGATATGAGTGCCTTCCGGCGCTTCGACATCGCTGCGAACTGGCGTCATGTGTTTTCTGGACAGCAGCGTCTGGCCGCGTTTGGACAGCAAGTAGTCCAGGAACAATTTGGCGGAAGCGGGATGGCGCGCATCGGCGGGAATCAAGGCGATGCGCGAGGCCACCAGCGTGTAGTCGCTAGGCAATATCACGCCGATCGACGGATCGCGCGCTTCCCGCTCCAGCGCGTACGGACCGATCATGTTGTAAGCGAGTAGATGTTCTCCGGAGGACACACGTTCGAGCATCGCACCCGACGACGAATACAGCTGCACGCGAGCACGCCCCATCGCGCGCACCAGACGCCAGGTATCACGTGTCACCTGAAGATCTTGCGTGATGTATAGAAAGCCGGCGCCCGAGCGCTCGGGATTCATCATGGCGATCTTGCCGACGTACGCGGGATTGTTGGCGAGCAAGCGTTCGAGATCGGCGCGAGTGCGCGGCACGTCTTCGGCGGGCATCAACCGTTTGTTATAAACCATCACCACCGGCTCGGCGGTGATGCCATAAGCTTCGTTCTTCCAGATGGCCCACGACGGCAGGTTGGGCTTCTCGGGCGATGCGTAGGCTTGCGCATAACCGTCGTTGACCAGCTTGATCTGCAAGTCCATCGCCGAGCTCCACAGCAGATCCGCGGTGCCCTCCTTCGCCGCCACTTCGGCGATGAAGCGGCTGTAGAGCTCGGTGGAATTGATGTCCAAGTATTCGACGCGGATCTGGGGATACAACGAGCGGAAATCCTGCAGCAGCTGAGCCACTTCACGCGCGTCGGTGGTCGAATAGATGCTGAGCCGCCCTTCCTTGTTGGCCTCCTCCACTCGGTTCGCATAAGAGCGCGGATAACTGGACGGCACGGCGGCCGATGTCGTCGACAGCGCTGGCGCGAACAATAGCAACGCCACAGCCAGCAGGCGCGCCAGCCGTGTCATGAATTCTCTGAATGGATCCGCTGAGGTCCTTACCACGCAGCTCCTCCCCCTTGGCTGTACACGTTAGGCATTGATACTGTCGCTAACCTTTCACGAAACCCGATCGACATTCTGGGGGCAATCGCTTGGCTCGCATCCTTCTGGTCGAGGACGATCCTGCGCTGCGACGCGGCCTGCTGGCAACGCTGCGCGCGGCCGGCTATGCCGTGGACGAAGCCAGCGACGGCACGTCCGGCGTCGAGATCGCGCGCAAGGAACCGTATGCGCTGATCATCCTGGATGTCGGGCTGCCCGACATCTCGGGGTTCGAAGTGCTCAAGCGGCTGCGCCAGCGCGGCGTCAAGACGCCCATTCTGATCCTGACCGCCCGCGACACCGTGCAGGATCGGGTCACCGGCCTGGATCTCGGCGCGGACGATTATCTGCTCAAACCGTTCGAGCCCAGCGAGCTGGAAGCGCGCATTCGCGCCCTGCTCAGGCGTTCGCAAGGGGATCCGTCGCCGGTGGTGACCATCGGCAACCTGGTCATCGATTACTCGCTCGGCACCGCCACGGTGAACGGCCGCTCGCTCGACTTGCGCCGGCGCGAATGGGCGGTGTTGGAGCGACTGGTAGCGCGTCCCGGCAAGCTCGTGTCGAAGGAACGGTTGACCAGCGAGGTGTTCGGCTTCGACGATCCGGTCGCCCCCAACGCCATCGAAGTCTATGTGGCCCGGCTGCGTAAAAAGCTCGAGCCTGACGGACCTCACATCCGCACCCTGCGCGGTCTCGGCTACATGCTCGATCCTTCCTGAGTCGCGATCATGGCAGTCGTCGGCATCACCGCGCCGTTGTCGCTCACCGGCCGGCTGTTTCGCGGCCTGGTCGGGCCGATGATTGGACTCGCCCTGGTGCTGGGCGCCGGCGGCGCCTGGGCCATTCACAGCATCGTTGAAGCGGTCAACGATCGCCTGCTCGGCGCCTCCGCGCGCGCCGTCGCCGAAACCCTCGAAGTTCAGGATGGCGCGATCACGCTGGACCTGCCGCCCTGGGCGCTCGGCATGCTCGAGAACACTTCGCGCGACAACATTTACTACAACGTTTACGAAGGCAATCGGCTCATTACCGGCTACCCGCATCTGCCGCCGCCCGATCCCAAAGAGTTCAACACGCGCGAGACTCATTTCCGCTACGGCGAATATCGCGGGCAGCGCGTGCGCATCGCCGCCGAAGCTCGTCGGTTGCCACGCACGGAGCATCTCGTCGTCGTCCAGGTCGCCGAAACATTGGAAGCGCGCTGGGCCCTGTCGACGCGAATGCTCCTTCAGCTGGTCATTCTCGAAGTCGCGCTGATCGCGCTGGCGTCGTTTCTGATTCCCATCGGCGTGCGCTGGGGCATGGCGCCGTTGACTCATCTTCGGCGCGGCATGGATGCGCGGAGCGCCTCGGACTTCACACCGCTGCCGCTGGAAGATGTGCCGCGCGAACTGCGCGATCTCGTGAACGCGTTCAACGACCTGCTCGCACGACTCGACAGCGCGGTCGAAGGCATGCGCCGTTTCACGGCGGATGCCTCGCACCAGATGCGCACGCCGCTTTCTATCCTGCGCACTCACATCGGCGTGCTGAAGACGCAGATGCAAGAGCGTGCGCGATCCGAATCGATCGCCGACATCGAAGCGGCCACCGATCGGCTGCAACGCTTGCTGATACAGCTGCTCACGCTCGCTCGAGCCGAGGGCGCGGAGCCTTCGGGTCTCACGTTGACTGACATCGATGTCGAAGCAACCGCACGCAGCGTGGCCGAGGAATATGCGCCACAGGCCTTGCGTGCCGGTGTGGAGCTGCACCTGGCCGTCGAAGGACGTGAGCCGTTCGTGGCCAAGGGCGACAAGGTGTTGCTCACCGAACTGCTCTCGAATCTCGTGGACAACGCCGTGCGTTACAACGGGCACAACGGCAATGTGATCGTTCGCGTGGTCGGCGAGGAGAATCGCGTCGTCGTCGAGGTGGAAGACGATGGGCCCGGCATTCCGGAGGACGAGCGCGACAAGGTATTCACCCGCTTCTACCGCTTGAACCGCGATCAGAGCCGCCCCGGCAGCGGGCTCGGCTTGTCCATCGTGCAAGTGTTGACTCAGATTCTCGACACGCGCATCGAACTGCTCAGCGGCCAGAACAATCAGGGCCTGCGTGTGCGAGTCATTTTCCAGCGCCCGGACGCCGCCGCGGCCTGATCTGACGACAGCTTGTTGACAGCATTCCGCACCTACTTTGCGCATAGCAAGAGGTGTTGAATGAGCCCCCTGACTGCAGACCTGGTCGACGCGCACGCCGAAATCCTTCGCGGCTGTCATGCGCAGTTTCATTCCTACGGCGGGCGCGCCCGCTTCCATGGTCCGGTACGGACGATCCGCTGCTTCGAGGACAACGTCCTCGTCAAGCAAACACTTTCCACGCCGGGCAACGGCGCGGTGCTCGTCGTCGATGGGGGCGCGTCGCTGCGCTGTTGTCTGCTCGGTGACTATCTCGCGGAGCTCGGCAGAAAGAACGGTTGGGTCGGCATGATCGTCTGGGGCGCGGTGCGCGACACCGTCGCGCTCGGCAATCTCGACTTCGGCCTCAAGGCGCTCGGAACCAGCCCGTTTCGCCCCCGCAAGACCGGCGCGGGCGTGGTCGATGCACCCGTGGAATTCGGGGACGCGACGTTCCGTCCTGGCGACTGGGTGTACGCAGATGAAGACGGCATCGTCCTCGCCGATCGCAGTCTGTCGTAAGAGGTCTCATAACGATGCATGCCGTTTCGATCGCGATCCCGCGCGCTCTGCTCATTGCCCTGCTCTCGCTCGTCGCGCTGAGCGTGACTTCCCGCGCTAGCGCGGACAGCGCCAGTGGCGGCCCGTTGAGCCTGCTGATTTCCTATCGCAACACTCCCGCCGACCGTCCGGCCTTTCGCGCCTATTTGCTGGCTGAAGGCCGCGCGCAGTTGGCGAAGTTACAACGCGACGGCGTGATCAAGGACTACCAGATCCTGTTCAATCCGTTTGCGAACAGCGGCACCTGGGACGCCATGACGGTCGTCAACTTCGCGAAGTACGGCGATACACAGCGCTGGATGACGCTGGAACAGACGACCCCGGGTGGGCTCACCGCCGCCGGTCTGAAACTCGTTCAGAGCATCGATACGTATTCCGCCGATCTGAGCTGGACTGCTGTCGCCGAGAATGCAGGCAAGGAAACGGACAGCATCTACTACGTCATTCCCTACGAGTTCGGCTCGGCCGGCGAGTATGCGAAGTACGTCGAAGGCTACGTGCTGCCGCAGGTCAAAGGCTGGATGCGCGAAGGCGTGCTCAGCGGCTATCGCATCTTCATGAACCGCTATCCGGTCGGCCGTCCCTGGGATGCGCTGTTCATCTACCAGTACCGCGATCTCGAGAACTTCGGCCAGCGTGCCGACACCGTCGAAAAGGTTCGCAAGACGCTGGAGAACGATCCGGTGTGGAAGCAGTACCACGCCATCAAGCAGACCTTGCGCTCGGAGACCGAGAACACCATTGCGGTCTCGTTGGGACAGCACTGAGCTCACGCTATGTCCGACGCGGTTCCTGTTTCGCTGGGCAGCGAGTCCTATCGAATTGCCGACCTGCGCGGGTTTGCAGGCGCCGAGCTAGACAGGCTGCCGTGGGTGTTGCGTGTATTGCTGGAGAACGTGCTGCGCCGAGGCTCCACTCAGTCGGCGAGGGCCATTTTGGGCTGGCTCGCGCAGGGCACGAGCAACGCTGAGATCGCGTTTCATCCCGGTCGGCTGCTGATGCACGACACGACGTGCGTACCCGCGCTCGTCGACATCGCCGCCCTCCGCTCCACCTTGGCCGAAGCCGGACACGATCCTGCGCAGTTGAATCCGGTGTTGCCGGTCGATGTGTCGGTCGATCATTCGATTGCGGTCGATTACTACGCAACGCCCGATGCGCTCCAACGCAACATGCAGCGGGAGATCGAACGCAATGCCGAGCGCTATCGCCTGATGAAGTGGGCGACTCGCGCGCTGCGAGGCGTGAAGGTTCATCCGCCGGGCACGGGCATCATGCATACGGTGAACCTGGAGCGTCTCGCGACGGTTGTCACCAGTGAAGTGCGTGATGGCGCTGAGTGGGCTGTGCCGGATACGTTGATCGGCACGGACAGTCACACGCCCATGATCAATGGCATCGGCGTGCTCGCGTGGGGCGTCGGCGGCCTTGAAGCCGAAAGCGTGATGTTTGGAATGCCGGTGATGCTTCGCATTCCCGAGGTCGTCGGCGTGCGCCTCACCGGCGCGCTGCCTGAGGGCACGCTCGCGACTGATCTCGCTTTGCTCGTGACCGAGCGATTGCGTCGTCTGCGGCTGGCTGGGAAGTTCGTCGAGTTCCATGGGCCTGGTGTGTCGACGTTGTCTGGCGGCGAACGCGCCGTGATTGCGAATATGGCGCCGGAGTATGGAGCGTCCACGGGGTTCTTTCCTATCGATCAGCGAACGATCGATTATTTGCTCGCGACCGGTCGCTCGCGTGAGCACACGCAGTTCGTCGAGAGTTATGCGCGGCAGCAAGCGTTGTGGTTCGACCCTGAGTCTGCGCCTCGGTACACGGAAACGTTGGAGATCGATCTCAGCACCGTTCAAGTCTCCCTCGCCGGCCCTCGTCGGCCACAAGACCGGCTATCGCCCCACGACGCGCCCGCCACGCTCGCTCAATTGCTTCGCGACCGCGAACACTCCCCTGCTTCGGCACAGTCGCCTGCAGATGGAGCGGTCGCCATCGCGGCGATCACGAGCTGCACCAATACTTCCGACGCGCGGCTCACCATCGCGGCGGGGCTACTTGCCAAGAAGGCGCGCGCGCTTGGCTTGAAGCCGGCGGCGTGGGTCAAGACATCGTTTGCTCCGGGCTCGCCCACCGCTGAACGTTACTTGCGCCGGGCCGGATTGCTGGAAGACATGGAAGCGCTCGGCTTCGGCATCGTGGGCTTCGGCTGCACGACGTGCATCGGCAACTCCGGCCCGCTCAGCGAACCCATGCAGGAAGCCGTGACCCGCGGCGTGCTACCCGTCGCCGTGCTCTCCGGCAATCGAAACTTCCCCGGCCGCGTTCATCCACAGATCGACGCGAACTTCCTCGCCTCTCCGCCGCTGGTCATCGCTTACGCGCTCGCGGGCGATATCAATCGCGACATCCTCGAAGATTCGATTGGAAACGCATCCAACGGCCGGCCCGTATACCTGCGCGACCTGTGGCCGACTGGCGCGGAGATCGACGCAGCCTACGCAGCCGCGCTTGATCCGGCCGATGTGAGCAAGTCTTATGAGCGTGCCGAACAGAACGAAATCTGGCGCGCCCTCGACGCGCCTGCGACGCCGCTGTTTCCCTGGGACGAAAAGTCCACCTACATCAGGCGCCCCCCGTTCGCCGCCCAAGCAAAGTCCTCCGCGCTCGGCCAATACCGCGCTCGCCCGCTGCTCGTGCTCGGCGACGACATCACGACGGACCACATCTCCCCCGCGGGACAAGTTCCTGCGAAGAGCGATGCTGCTGCATACCTCATCGCCCGTGGCGAGAACCCGAAGGACTTGAACGTCTTCGCCTCGAGACGCGGCAACTGGGAAGCCATGCTCCGCGGCCTGTACACGAATCGCACGGTCCGCAATTTGCTCGATCCTTCTCTACCACCTGGCACGACTCGCCACGCCGGTAGCAATGAAGTGCTCTCACTGTGGCAAGCAGCCGCTCGCTATCAAGCAGAGAACGTTCCTGTGGTCGTGGTGGCCGGCGAACGCTACGGCACCGGCTCGTCACGCGATTGGGCGGCGAAAGGACTTTGGTTGTTGGGCGTGCGCGCCGTGCTCGCTCTGAGCTTCGAGCGCATCCACCGCTCCAATCTCATCGGCATGGGAATACTGCCGCTACTCCTCCCGCCTCAACATTCACCCGCCGAGCTCTCACTGTCCATCGAAGACGCACTCGAAATCAAAGCCCCACCGGCGCAACTCGTCCCCGGCGGCGGGGTGTCCGTATCTATTCGTCGCGGCGACGGCACTCAAACAACCTTCATCACCCGCGCAGCGGTCGAAACCGCCCTCGAAATCGAACTGCTCCGCTCAGGCGGCATCCTGCCCTACATCCTCGAACGAACCTTGCGCACGCGCTTGCGTTGTTGAGGGTGCCTTTTGATGCGCGGCGTCCTGCCTAGAACAGTGAGGCGTCGATGTCACGGGCGCCGTGCAGCACGCGTGTGAGCTCGATGCCACCGAGCTCTGGCCGATAGAACAAGATGTAGCTACCCACTGGGACGCTGCGCAGACCCTCGTGGATTTCGGGGCGAGCGCGGCCGAGTTCGGGATTAGAAGCAAGCAAAGCGCTTTTTGCCACGAGTTTGTCGAGAAGCGCATCGGCGGCCAGAATATTGTCAGCCGCGATGTAGAGCCAGATTTCCTCTAAGTCCTCCTCGGCGAGGGCGGTTTTTCGGACGCGGGGCAAATTCTTCTCACCGTGGTCGAGGTGGTTTTCCAAGACGCGCGCGGCCGCGCCGCTTGATCTCCTCGGCATCGAGTGTGCCGGCGTCGCCGCTCGCGATACCGGCCTGAATATCTGCTCGCAACTGGTCGAGCTTCATCTTGTTGAAGCGGTCTTTTTCTTCCATCAGGCGCAATGCCTCTCGCACAACTTCGCTTGCCGAGGAATATAGACCGGTCGCCACCTTGTCGCGGACCATGGCTTCGAGCTCAGGCGTGAGATTGACGTTCAAGGTCATGTGGGCAGCCCTCCTGGGAATGCTCCCCTCTATATGGCTACTGTCCATTATTGTCAATGATGGACAATGGCCGGCAGCCTGGCAGGACGCAGTCAGTAAACTCTGACCCCGCAAGTAACGCCAATTTTCTCCGGCGGGTGCAGCGGTGTCGGGAGGACATACCTGACCCTGCGCTGCCCAGCCACCAACGCCTTCTTGGATTTGGATTTATTGCTGAGAGGCCGGCGACACGTGCTCGTCGTCAATGGTACGCGTCTGACCCGTCTCAATAATCGTGCGAGTAGCGTCGATAGACGCGTAGATCCACAGTATCCGCATGCCCTCTGTTTGCGAAGCGTTCCTGAAGTAATGAGGAATGTTCGCCGGCAGAAACGTCGTGTCGTCAGGGCCGAGCTGTTGTTCGACGCCGTCGATGACGACGATGGCGCGGCCCGACAGCACCACGACACTTTCCTCGACATTGTGACTGTGCATGGGCACAGCGGCGCCGGGCTCGAAAATGGTGATGCCGTTGATGATGCTGGTGGAGCCAACCTTGCGGGTCACGAGCGGAATCGTTTGGACGCCGCCGCCGCGCGACCTTGGCGCAATCTCCGCGGGTCGTAACACGGCGGGCTTGGCAGCGCGTTCGCGGCCGGTACTCCCCTGGCTCATCGGTGGTTCCTCACAGTTCGCTAATGGCAGCGCAGACGGCCGCGGTGTATTCAGTCGTGCTCAGCGTGCCGCCGATGTCTCGCGTGCGAGTGCGTGGACTCTCCAGAACCCGGTCGATCGCAGCGGCGATCTGCTCGCCAGCGGCGATCAAAGATTGATGCCCATCGCGGCGGCCGCGCCAGTCGAGCAGCATGCCAGCGGACAGGATCAACGACGTCGGATTCGCGATGTTTCGCCCCGCAATATCCGGCGCCGAACCGTGCTGCGCTTGAGCGACGCAGATCTCATCGCCCGCATTGATGGAGCCAGCCAACCCCAGGCTGCCAGACAGCTCCGCCGCCTCATCCGACAAGATGTCACCGAACATGTTGGTGGTGACGATCACATCGAACCGCTCGGGCGAGCGAATCAGCAGCGCGGCCGTGGCGTCGACGATCAGCTCTTCCAACTCCACATCCGGATACTCCTGCGCCACCTTGCGCACTTCGCGCAGGAACAAGCCGTCCGAAAGCTTCAACACGTTCGCCTTGTGGACCGCAGTCACTTTCTTCCGGCGGCCACGCGCAATCTCGAACGCAGCTCGCGCCACTCGCGACGAAGCGCGCGCCGTGATCTTGCGAACGGACAGCGCCATGTTTTCATCGGGCATGAACTCACCGCTGCCCGCGTGCATGTTGCGATCGGAATAAAATCCTTCCGTGTTCTCGCGCACGATGATCACATCCATCGGCTTGGGCAGCACGCTCACGCCCGGACGCGAACGGCTCGGGCGAATGTTGGCGTACAGATCGAACACCACGCGCAGCTCGGCCGACTGATTGATGCCGCCCTGCTGCCGGCTCGGATATTCGTAATGCGACACCGGCCCGAGGATGACGCCGTCCACTTCGGGGATACGCTTCATCACCGCCGGCGGCAGCGTGGTTCCTTCCGACTTGAGCGTCGCGAGGCCGATGTCCCGCACGTCGATATCGAGGCGCAGCGAAAGCTTCTTGTCCAGTACCGCGAGCACGTCGAGCGTTGCGTGAGTGATCTCGGGGCCGATGCCATCGCCAGGAAGGATGAGGATCTTCATGTGCTCAGAAAAGGGTTGCGCCGTTGTTCACTATGAGCGGTCAAGCTGTCATGGACCTGTCGTCAGAGGCGCCACCGAAAGGCTAGGCGCACAGCGTGACAATCGCTTACATTCGCCGCGAATTCTCCATCTGGACAGCAACGATGAATCGACGACGCCGTGCCACCGCCGTGATTTGTTTCCTGAGCATCGGCATGGCCGGTTGCGCGATCTCACCGGAACGCGCCTCACCTGCTCCCGAAGGATTTTTCTCCGCGTGGGCCGCGCCTCAGGGAAGACTCGCGGAGCAAGCGCCGAATCTCAACGACTCGACCGTCCGAGTCGTTGTGCGCCCGACCATAGATGGCACGGCGCTGCGGATCAAGCTGGAAAACACGATTGCCAAGACGCCCGTGACGTTTGCGGCCGTGTACGTTGGCAAGCTCGACCGCGACGCCACTCTCGCCAACGGAACAAACAAACCGCTCACATTCGGCGGACAATCGAAAGTCACACTCGCTCCAGGCGCCGGCATCTACAGCGACGTCATCGATTTCCCCGTCAAGGCATTTCAACGCCTGGCCGTGAGCATGGATGTGATATCCGCCACCGAGGTCAGCACGCACGCCCTCGGCCTCGCATCGAACTACTACGCCGCCGGCCACAGGGCCCAATCCGAATCGGGCGACGGCTTCACTCTCCTGCCGACTCGCGCGCAAAACGCAGTGTCCTTCCCTGTGTACTGGGTCGCCGCACTGGATGTGAAATCGAACGCCACCGCCGGCACCATCGTGGCGCTCGGTGACTCGATCACCGACGGTCGTTGCAGCACCACCGATGCCGACGGCAACGTCGTGCCCGACCTCTATCAGCGCTGGACGGACATACTCGCCGAACGCCTGGCTTCCATGCCCAAGAGCTATGCGAAGGCCGTGGTCAATTCCGGCATCGCCGGCAATCGCGTGCTCGAGGAGGCAGTCACCGGCCCACCCGCGCTGGCGCGCTTCGACCGTGACGTGCTCGACCGCGCGGGCATCACGCACATCATTCTGTTCGAAGGCACCAACGACATTCACCGGGGCTCCACCGCGGCGGAGCTGATCGAAGGAACCCGACAGCTCATCGATCGTGCCCACGCGCGCGGCGTGAAGATCATCGGCGCCACGATGATCCCGCGTGGCCAGCCCGAAGTCACCGCGCGCGAAGGTTTCGACGAGACCAAAGAACGTTATCGCCTGGAGTTCAACGAGTGGGTCCGCAAGCAGGCGAAGTTCGACAGCATCATCGATTTCGAAGCCGAGATGCTGGGCGGCGGCACGTCTGCCCAAGGCGCGCAGATCATGAAGCGCGAATACAGTTGCGACTTCGTGCATCCGAATGGCGCAGGCCATCGGGCGCTGGGCGAGTCGATCGACTTGCAGCTATTCCAGTAACTCCGGCCCAAAAAAGGCGGCGCTGAATCCATCAGCGCCGCGGCCTCAAACGAGCAATCCCTCACTGTCTTCGCAGCGACAGCAAGTCGTACCGACTGTCATTTCACGACGGTCGGCTGAGTCGAGGGTTCCCAGATATCCGATGAAGTCGCGACCAGCTCCTTCATGTTGCTCCAGGGTCGCGCGCCGCTGACGCTGCTCTTACCCTGCATCACCGTGTGGGCGAACGCGATCATGCGCTCGCGCACGCGCTTCTGTTCTGGCTCGGGCCACACTTCGTAAGGATGAGGAGCGCGAACGACGACCAGCTCCTTCGGTCCCTGCACGCGACGATAACTTTCCATCGTTCCCTGCAGCGACGCGGCGTAATCCCACAAGCCGCGCGCAAAGAACGCCGCCGGCCACTTGTGAATGCCCGCGAGGATGGCGGAGCTCGGAAAGAACACCACGTTCTGCTCGACCGCGGTGCCGCCGATGAACAACGTGCGATCCTCGCCCAGGCCGCGTGCTTCATCTTCGGCGCTCGGCCGGTCCATCACATAGCCCGGACCGCTGGTGAACTCCGCCATCAGGATCGCGCCCTTGATGCTCTTGTCACCCACCGGCGGCTTGCAGCTGATGGTGGGCATGTCGTAGGTACAGTCCTTGTCGAAATTCATGGTCATGGCCCAGCCGCTGGCCATGGTGCCGCGAGAATTGCCGAACAGCAGCACCGGTACGCCAGCCTCGGAACTCGCCCCATGAACGAGATCGGCAGCGGCACGGCCCTTGCGCGTTTCTCCCGAAGGAGCCATGGCTCGCAATCCCTCGCCAGTGCGCAAGCTCGCGACGATCGCAAGCAAGTCACGCCCCTGCTGCAACGTGTTGGTGTCGCTGAAACCGCTGGAGAGGCCGACGCCGCGCCGATCGTGGAGCAGCACATCGAAGCCGGCCGCGTTGAAGTCACTGGCGATCTCTCGCCACATCTGCTGTCCCGTGCCGCCGCTCTTCTCGCTCGGGAAACTGTTGATGGTGGTCTTGCCGTCCGGCTCGATGCGATACAGACGATCTTCCGGATGAGTGATGGCGGCGATGCGACCGCCACCGCCCGGCGTCATCACGATCAACGCACGACGCTTGCCGCCTTTGCCATCGTCGACGCCGTCGCCGCGGATGTACCAGCCGCGTAGCTTGACCGGGTCGGTCATGTTTTTATGAATCTGTTCGTGCGGATCCGGCGGCGCGGTGAACTCGACCGTGTAGGTCCGCGAATCCAGCTTCGCGATGGGCTCGTGGTAGGGCGGCGAGCCGAAAAACGCCGGACGCCGGATCGTCTTCAGATCGATCTCGCCCGTTCCGGTCAGCTTGCCCAGCAAGTGACGGTGTTTGGGATCCTTGGTGTGATGTTCCTTGTTGGGCGGGCGGCGCGCGTTGATCTGTTTGGAGACGCGCTCGTAACAAACCTTGTCGCGCTTACACTCGGCCCAGCGTTCGCGCAGCTTGGCGTCGCTGAATTCGTCGACGTAGAAATCGCCCTTGTAGCCCGGCGGCGGATATACCCCCACCGTCGAAAAGGGAATGCAGGTCTTCTCGCCCGCCGAGGTCGGCAGCAAATAGCCGAGCATCATTCGATCGCGGTCATACCCGACCCGCGCTTCGCAATCCGGAGGTGGCGTGCCCGGCTTCTGGTCCGCCGAAGCGTACGCTGGCAGAGCCACGAGTGCGGCGATCGACCATGCCAGATGAAAGTGTCGTGGCATTCAATGCTCCCCTGTTGCAATGTTATATGGCGCCGGCCCCGCCGAGGCGAGGCCGGCGCAGGATCAGCGGTCGCGAATCACGACCATGTTCCCGTCAGCGTCGGCAGGCGCTGCTCCGCTGAATTCAGATTGACGCTGCGATCGATCGCGACGCTGCTGCCGGAGAACGTGCACAGCACCGTGTCCCGGAACGCGGTCTCGACGAACTGCCAGGTCATTTCCAATCGATTCGGCGCGAGCCAGCGCGCTCCGGCGATCACGCTCTGTCGCTTCGGACGATACTCATGATGCAGGCGATGGCCCGTCATGCTCGTATGCTGCTCCAGATACTCCGCGAACCCGGCGGTGATCTCGTGCTCGCCGTCGGCATCGCTCATGCGATACGTGCACGCCCCTTCCATGAAGTCGAACGAGATCCAGCGCACGCCTTGATCGTTGGCTTGCACAGTAAGGCGCTTGCCGTCGAGCTTCGACGCCAGCGGCGAATCGGTGCTGTTGAGCGTCGGCAGCAGATGCAACTGCGCGGTGTGCTGAGTCAGCTGCTTGGTCGCAGCGCTCGGCGGCAGCTTGGCCTTGCCCAGCGCCGCGGGGAAATGTTTCCAGATGAGCGGCTTGAGCTTCTTGCTGCCGTCGATGGCCGAGAACACGGCCAGCGTCGTATCGTGCTCGGGGAACACCACGGTCATCTGCGTGAACAAGCCCAGCGCGTAATACGCGTTGCCCGGTCCCATCCACCATTGGTAACCGTAAGCGCCGTCGGAATCGCCTTCGGTTTGTTTGGTGGTGGCGGCTCGCACCCACTTCTCCGACAGCACGCGCTTGCCGTTCCATTCACCCATGCGCGAATGCACGGCGCCCAGCTTCACTGAAGCAGCAGTGTTCCAGCTCAGGCCGTTGCCGCCCGGGCTGATGCCGCCGGGGCTCGTGTCCCAGGTCCAGCGATCGATGCCCATGGGCTCGAAGAAGCGCGGCCTCAGATACTCCGCCATGGACTGGCCCGTGGTCTTGCTGACGATGGCGGACAGCATGTAACTCGCCGCGCTGGTGTACTGAAAATGCGTGCCGGGCGCATGGACCACCGGAATCTTCAAGAACTCGGCCACCCAGCTGGTCTTGATCGGCCGCCACACCGAACCCGAGGTCTCCTGATCGTGGCCGCAGCGCATGGTCAGCAGGTCGCCCACCGTCATGGCGCGCAGATTGGCGCTCG
Source organism: Steroidobacter sp. (assembly GCF_036402275.1). NCBI lineage: Bacteria > Pseudomonadati > Pseudomonadota > Gammaproteobacteria > Steroidobacterales > Steroidobacteraceae > Steroidobacter > Steroidobacter sp. Next base: position 270,683 of record NZ_DASWTF010000053.1, read on the forward strand.
CATCGGCCGGCACGAGCTGCGGATAGAACGACACCACCTTGTCCTGCAGACCGAAACGGCCTTCGTCGATGGCCAGGCCCACGGCCACGGCGGTGACGCTCTTGGTGAGCGAGTGCGTCATGTGGATCCGGTCCGGACGATACGGCCACCACCAGCCTTCGGCGACGACGTGCCGATTGCGCATCAGCATGAAGCTGTGCAACTCCAGCCCGGCGCCTGCGACTTCTTCGAGAAACGCGAGAATCGCGGCGGAAGATACGCCCTGCTCCTCGGGCGTGCTGCGAACCAGGCCGTCGCGATACGTGCCGTCAGAGAGCACCGGCGCGACGCCTTGGGGCAGGTCGCGTGAAGCGCTGACTCGCGCGATCGCGCCGTTTGCGATCAGGTAAGCGCCCCCTCCCATCACCAAGGTCCCGAACTGCCGACGGGACAACTGCACGCGCTCCGCTTTGCCAGCTCGGGTCATCGCTTTCACCGAAGATCTATAGGGAATTTGCCGTGCACCGGATCTTGAGAGCGCAAGCTTTCACGAGCCTGTCGCCCGATCTGTCCTCAGGGCACATCCGATGGTTGCACGCGCAACCATCGGATGTCCTTCAGCTTTGACAGCCTGATGACAGCCGGCCGCCACTAGCATCCTCCTGCCGGGGGGAACTGCCGGCGCAACCGAGAACGTTACTAAATGCTGGCAATCTTGGCATTCACGATGGTCGCCACGTTCATGACGCTGATCATGACCAAGCGACTGTCCGCGCTGGTGGCCTTGATCCTGGTCCCGACGCTGTTCGCCGTCGGCATGGGGTACACCGCGGGCCTGGGCGACATGATGCTCGAAGGCGTGCGCGACCTCGCGCCCACCGGCGTGATGCTGATTTTCGGCATTCTGTACTTCGGGCTGATGATCGACGCCGGCCTGTTCGATCCGCTGATCAAACTCATCGTGCGTCTCGCGCACGGCGACGCGATGCGCATCACCATCGGCACGGTCGTGCTCGCCCTGCTCGTGTCCCTCGATGGCGATGGCACGACCACTTACATGATCACCACCGCCGCCCTGCTGCCGCTGTATCGGCACATGAAGATGGATGTGCGGATCATGGCCTGCCTGATCATCATGTCGAGCGCGGTGATGAACCTGCTGCCTTGGGGCGGACCGACGGCCCGCGCCGCGACCGCACTTCAGCTCGATCCGCGCGACGTGTTCGTCGGGCTCATTCCTGCCATGGTGGTCACGGCGATCTGGGTGCTGATCGTCGCCTGGATGTTCGGCGTTCGCGAGCGCAAGCGCCTCGCCGCGCTGAGTCAGCAGCTCACCGAGGAAGAAATGAGCGGCGAAGCAGTCGTGGCTCACGACGCCGGCGACGTGAAGGCGCGGCGACCGCAGTTGATGTGGCTCAACCTGTTGCTGACCGGCGCGCTGATGGTGTGCCTGATCACGGGCGTACTGCCGCTCGCCATTCTGTTCATGCTCGGTTTCGCGATTGCATTGATGATCAACTATCCATCGCTGCAACAGCAGCGCGAGCGCATCTCGGCGCACGCCGGCAACGCGCTCGCCGTGGCGGGATTGGTGTTCGCCGCCGGCATCTTCACCGGCATTTTGTCAGGCACCAAAATGATCGACGCCATGGCGGACTGGATCATCGCCTGCGTTCCGCCCACGCTCGGCCCGTACATGGCGCCCATCACCGCGTTGCTGAGCATGCCGTTCACGTTCCTCATCTCCAACGACGCGTTTTATTTCGGCATGCTGCCGATCCTGGCGAAGACCGGGGCGGAGTACGGCATCAGCGCCATGGACATGGCGCAGGCCTCGCTGGTGGGCCAGCAGATCCACCTGCTCAGCCCGCTGGTGCCCTCGACTTATCTGCTCGCCACCATGGCGGGCATCGAGTTCGGCGAGCATCAGCGCTTCACGCTGAAGTGGGCGCTCGGCAGCTGTATCGTGTTCTTGCCAGCGTGCCTGGTGCTTGGGATCTTCCCGCTATGCGCGTCAGCGCCAGCCGGGCCAAGCTGATGACCGCCAGGCAACGCTAACTTTCACCGACGACCTTCAGGAGCAGCGCCTTGATCACAGGATCGCGACGTAGGAAATCATTGTCCCTGTCCGTGCTCGGCGCGGTGCTGATAGGCGGCGCGCCCCTAGCGCAAGCCTCGACAGCGGCCGATTGCCCCACCTGCTTTCGCGAGCTGTACAAGGAACTGGTCGAGACCAATACCACGCTGTCGGCCGGCGATTGCACGCTGGCCTCCGAACGCATGGCGGCGCGTTTGAAGCAGGCGGGCTACTCCGACAGTGACGTGCGCGTCGTCGTCCCGGAAAAATTTCCCAAGCAAGGCAACCTGATCGGGCGCGTCTCCGGCAGCGACAAGTCCTTGCCCCCCGTGCTGCTGCTCGCTCACATCGATACGGTCGAGGCCAAGCGCTCCGATTGGGCGCGCGATCCGTTCGTGCTGGTAGAAGAGAATGGTTATCTCTATGCGCGCGGCGCCATCGACGACAAGGCCATGGCCGCATCGTTCGTCGATGCGTTCATCCGGCTGCGCAAGGAAGGCTTTCGACCCAAGCGCACCATCAAGATGGCGCTCACCTGCGGCGAAGAGACGGATAACTTTTTCAATGGCGTGCGGTACCTGCTCGCCACCGAGCCGGAAGCCATGCAAGCCGGCTGGGTGGTGAACGAAGGCGGCAAAGGCCAGCTCGACGAACAGGGCAAGCCCGTGTCGTTCGGCATTCAAACCGGCGAGAAGGTCTATCAGGACTTCACCCTGGTCGCGACCTCTCCCGGCGGCCACAGTGCGCGCCCCACCGACGACAACGCAATCAATCGGCTGGGCGAGGCGCTCGTGCGCGTCGGCTCTTATAAGTTTCCGATCAACCTGACGCCCGTCAGCAAGGAATTCTTCCGTCGCTCGGCCGAGCTGTACTCGGGACAGACGCGCATCGACATGGCCGCGATCGGCGCCGGCAAAGCCGATGACGCCACTTACGAGCGCGTCGCCACGAATCGTCTCTGGAATGCCTTCATGCGCACGACCTGTATCTCCACGACAATCAACGGCGGTCATGCCAAGAACGCGCAACCCCAGCGCGCGGAATCCAACATCAATTGCCGGATCATGCCGGGGGAAAAGGTGACTGACGTGCACCGCCAGCTCCAGGATCTGATCGCGGATCCGAAAATCACCGTGACGCTGGCCGACGCGCCGGGACCGCAGTCGCCCGCGCCGGAGCTCACCTCGAAAGTTTTACAGCCAGTCGAAAAGATCGCTGCCGATCTGTGGCCGGGCGTGCCGGTGATTCCGACCATCAGCACGGGCGCCACCGACGGACGCTTCTTGAATGCGGCAGGCATTCCCACGTACGGTATCTCCGGCGTGTTCGTCGATCCCGATGGAAACGGCGTGCACGGCTTGGATGAGCGCGTGCGCGTTCGCTCGCTCATGGATGCGCGTGAGTTCTTGTATCGATTGGTGAAGGCCTACGGCAACGCTCGCTGAGCAGGAGACCGCCATGAGACTCGTCGAATTGCCGCAAATTCTCAGCGCCCTCGACGAAGACGCCGCGCTGACGGCGGTCGAGTCCGGGTTTCGACGATTCAGCGCGGGCGAGGCGCAGGTGGCCGAGGTCGGTCACCTCGCCTTCACCGAGCCGCCTGGCGATTGTCACGTGAAATCCGCGCACATTGCGGGCGACTGTGTGTTTGTCGTGAAGGTCGCGACCGGCTTTTATCGCAATGTGACGGTCGGTCTGCCCTCCAGCAACGGCTTCATGGCCGTCATCAGCGCCAAGACCGGAGAAGTGTTGGGACTGCTGCACGATCAGGGTTATCTCACGGATCAGCGCACGGCGATGGCTGGCGTGATCGCCGCTCGCGCCATCGCGAGACCGGGCTCGACGACGCTGGGTGTCGTTGGCGCAGGCACGCAAGCGCGTCTGCAAGCGCGAATGATCGCTCGCCGACTGGGGTTGAGCTCGGTGCTGGTGTGGGCACGAAACGATCGTGCCGCCGGTGCCTTGGCTGCCGAAGTGCATGGTTCGGCGGTGAGCCTGCCGCAGCTATGTGAGCAATCCGATCTGATCGTGACCACGACGCCTTCGACCGCACCGCTGCTGATGAATGAAATGATCCGCCCTGGCACACGCATCGTCGCCGTCGGCGCCGACAGCCCGGGCAAGCAAGAGCTGGATCCTAAAATTCTCGCGCGTGCCCGTGTCGTGGTGGATTCGCACGTGCAATGCGTGGGGCACGGCGAAGCTGGCTGGGCCGTTCGTGCCGGTCTGATCGATGCGAGCTCGCTGATCGAGCTGGGCTCGCTGCTCACCTCGCCCATCGACTTCGGCCGCGACGAAATCGTCGTAGCCGACCTGACCGGCGTAGCGATTCAGGACGTGGAAATCGCCAAGAGCGTCTGGTTCCGGCTCGTGTGAGCGAGCCGTGCTAGCTCACGGCGGCGATGAAAGTGTCCAGGCCGATGTTTCGTCCGCAGAGCACGACTGCGACGGTCTGGCCCGCATAGGCGATGGCCTGCTGCGCCAGCCCCGCGAGCGCGACGCCGGCCGCGCCTTCCACCATCAGATGTTCCTTCTCGGCGAGCATCCGCATGGCGCCGGCGATCTCTTTCTCGCTCACCAGAACGCGTCGGTCGATGACGGACTGACAGATCGGAAAGGTCACCGAGCCCGGCTCGATCGCGCCGGCAGTCGCATCCGACAACGTGTCGTACTCCTCGCAAGGAACGATTCTTCCCGCCTCGAGAGCCCGCAGCATGCAAGGCGACGCTTCGGGCCAGACACCGACGACTTTCACACGGGGATTGACGGCCTTGATCGCAGTGCCCGTGCCGCCAATCAGCCCGCCCGCGCCCACAGCGATGAACACGGCATCGAGACCAGGCTCCTGATCGAGCAACTCCACGCCAAGCGTGCCCTGCCCCGCCACCACGTCGAGATCGTTGTAAGGCGAGATGTATGGCAGCCCCGTTTCTTCGGCGCGACGACGGGCCGCGAGCTCCGCATCGAGCGGCTGACCGTCGATCACCACCAGCTCCGCGCCGAGCGCACGAATGCCCGCCAGCTTCGATGGCACCGTGGAGTTGGCGACGTAAACAGTGACTGCCACGCCCGCGAGCGCGCCAGCCCGAGCGACGGCCAATCCATGATTGCCCGTGGAAGCCGCGATCACTTTCGTCACGCCGCGCTGAGCCAAGCGGCGCACTTTGTTGGTCGCGCCGCGGATCTTGAACGAGCCCGTCGGCTGCATCGACTCGTGTTTCAACAACACGTTGCAGCCGAAAGCCGCCGACACAATGCTGCTGTGTTGAAGCGGCGTGACGGCGACCTGCGGACGAATCGCGCCGTGGGCTTCGACGATGTTTCGATACAGCTCCATCACCCGCTCCTGCAGTTCCTGTCAGCCACGCAACGCGCGGGAAATCGCTTCCAACCCGGCCTTCAGCTCGTCACGGCTGCTCCAGCCGTAACCGAGACGGAAGAAGCGATCCGACATTTCGAACCAGTGCCCGGGTCCGACGTACGTGCCGTACTCTTCCAGGAGCCGCTGGTAGAAAGCAGCGGTGCCGCCCGCGGGCTCTTCGCGCATGCGAGGGAAACATACCACGCCACCCCGCGGCCGGATCCATTCGAGCAGCGGTTCGCCCTCGATCCATTGCGTCACCAGCTGCAGGCGCTCGCGCATCTCCTTCAGCGTCGGCTGCAACAACTCCTGGCGACGCGAGAGCACCTGCTCCGCGATCCATTCGTCGATCACGCTGCCGCTGATGCTGATCTGCTCCTTGGCGGCGAGAAACAAGTGCTGCAGTTCGGGATCGCGCGTGATGAGCCAGCCAATGCGGATGCCCGGCACGCCGTAGGCCTTGGACAGCGACGAGACGCTGATGACTTTCTGGCCGAGCGAGGCCGCCTGCGGCAAGGCGCCGTCATAAGAGAGATCGCGATAGGTTTCGTCGACCAGCAGATAACAGCCTTTCGACTCCGCCAGCGCCACCAGACGACGCAATTCCTGTTCGGTGAGCATGACGCCGGTGGGATTGTGCGGACAGGTGACGCTGATGAGCTTGGTTCGCGGCGTGACGGCGGCGGCCAGCTGATCGAAGTCCAGATGAAAGCCGTTCTCGAAAGTCACATCGACGAAGCTGACCGCACAACCGATGGCCCGCGGCGTTTCCAGATTCGTCGCGTAGTTCGGCCGGACCACGACCAGATGATCCGACGAACCGAGCAGCGCGGTCGCCACGATGAACAAAGCGCTCGCGGCCCCGGTCGTGATCAACACGTCCGCCGCGCTCAACCCAGCACTGCCGGCCACCACCAGCGAACGCAGCTTCTCGCTGCCACGATGTTCGTTATAGAGCAGCGTCAGGTTGGGAACCGTGAGCCCCAGGCTGTCCAGGGTTTGATCGGTGATGGAGCTTTCCGAGAGATTGTTCTTGATCCGGGCGTACCCGTATTCCTCGGGAGCCTCGATCTCGATCGGCATCCGAACGTAACGCATGGCGGGACCTCGACGCTTCAGAAGCGCGCAGGATCTCGCACACGTCACGAGGCTGCCATCCCCCCAGGGAGGGAGGACCGTCAGGCGGCGCGCGCCTGGGCGAACAATTCGGCTAGCGAGCTCACGTTGAGTTTGCGGAAGATCGCCTTGCGATGATCCTTCACCGTGTGCCGGCTGATGTCGAGCCGCAAGGCGATGGCCTGCGATGAACAGCCCTTCAGCAACAGTGCGCATATTTCCTGTTCGCGTGGCGACAACACCGAGGCGACAATGGGCGCGGCTTTCAGGGCCGCGTGTTTGTCGAATGCCGCCGCGAGCGGCGCGGTCAAGTCGTTCAGCGCACGCAGCTTGCCGGTCGATATGGAGCAGCGAGCGCGCTCGCGATAAAAGCCCAGCTCCACTACACCGCCCCAAGCATCGATATACAAACCCACTTCTTCCATGCGCTGCGGCCAACCGACGGTGCGAAAGCCCAGCTCCTCCTCGGCCTCCATGACGATGTGAGTATTCACATCCTTCGCGTTCGTGAGCGCGCCGCCGGCGAAGTCACGAGCGCGACAGGCTCCTGCCGTCGGCACACGCGCCAGCATTGGATTGATCTTGTGCGTGAAGCCGACGTAGTTACGAATGCCTTCGCGGCAACCGATGCGGTCGAAGTTATCGAACAACACCGCAGGCGGCTCCGCGCGCCGATGCACGACGATGGCGGACAGATCGAATCCCAAAAATCGGCTCAACTCGCCCGCCGTCACCGACGCAAAGTCAGGTTCGCCGAGCGCGCCGATGAGCCGAGGAAGAATGGAATGTGTCATAGCAGGACTGCCAGTGGACTGCCCACAATCATCAGCTGATTCGAATCGCGGAGCAAGGCCGGAACTCGATGCGCACTCGCACGCTTACCTGTACTCGACAAAGGAGGTGCGTCATGCCCGAGATCAGCAAAGCGAAAGTCCTCATTCTTGCCACACATGGCTTCGAGCAGGATGAGTTGTTGGTGCCGCAGCGGAAGTTGAAAGAAGCTGGCGCGCAGGTCGACGTGGTGTCGCCCGAGAAAGGCCAGATCCGCGGCTGGAAGTTGAAAGACTGGGGCGAAAGCGTCGCGGTGGACAAGACGCTCGATCAAGTCAAGGCGGACGACTACGACGCGATCGTCCTACCGGGCGGCCAGATCAATCCCGACCTGCTGCGCGTGAATCAGCAGGCGTTGCAATTGATTCAATCGTTCCTGGATAGCGGCAAGGTGGTGGCCGCGATCTGTCATGCGCCCTGGCTGCTGGTGCAGCTGGACGCGGTGCGTGACAGACAAGTGACTTCGTACCACTCCATCAAGACCGACGTGATCAACGCCGGCGGCAAATGGGTGGATCGCGAAGTGGTGTCCGACCAGGGCATCGTCACCAGCCGCAAGCCGGACGATCTCGACGCCTTCTCGGCCAAGATCATCGAAGAGATCGAAGAAGGCAGTCACTCACGCCAGCGTCAGAGTTCGCGCGCGAAGCGCGGCGAGCAACGCCCCGGCGTTCATTGATCGGCGAATGATGTAGCCGGGGCGACTCTTCGCCCCGGCTACATCGCGCCCCCACGGCAACCACCCTCACCCGCCGCAAAACGCTTCGGGATGTTCCCGAATCTTGTCGATGCGTAATGCACTCAGACTTTCGTCGAGCTGATAGAAACAGTCTTCCAGCAATTGCAACCGCCACGACTCGTACGCATCGATCAGCTCACGCCCGTCCGACACGAAACTCGTCCCGCACTCCTCCGCATACACCCGGTTCGCTTCGCGCATGAGCTGCGAGTGCTCGCGAGCCGAGAAGAACTCGAAGGCAGCGACGGCGTCGTCGGCGAACTGGCCCGCCCAGTTCCAGAAGTAACGCACGAAACCGCCGTTGATCACTTCCGACTCGACCGTCCAGGTGAGATACAACGCCCGCATCCCCGGCGGCAGCTCGTTGACCACGCCTACTTCATCCTCGTCTTCCCTGCGATTCGCCAGCCGGGCATCCACGTAGTCGATGATGAGACGTTCGATCTGATCGTCGGCGGCGGTCGCCAACGCAAACTCGTCAAGCCCGCCAGTCGCCTGACGCTGGGGTCCGCGCTCCGGGGGCTTGACGCCTCTACTCATAGAATCCCATCTCAGGGCGCCGGCGGCGCGAAGTCGGCGGTGGCGATCAGATTGTTCTGCACCGTCACGGGCTGAGCAGGCGCGAACGTCAACACGTCGTCCAGGGTCGGATCGTCATCGCTGCAAGAGAATGCGACGGTGTACGGTCCCGGCGGCAGAAAGGCCGCGTGATACCGATAGCTGGTGGCGCCGTTCTCGATGCCGACGCTGGCGACCAGCAACGGATCCACATCGGCCGCGACCACCGCTTCTTCCAGGTCATCGGGCGTAATGCCGCTGCCGGAGAAGATGTAGACGTTGGGCAAGCAAGCTTCGGTGACCAGCGCGCTGTCGATCGCGCCCGCGATGGCGCCGACGTTCGCATCGTCCACTACCCGCAGCGTCGGGCGCATCAGATACGCCTGGGAGCAATCGGGCGCCCCGCCCTCCTGGCCCGGCGGCGCGTGGATGGACTTACGCAGGTCGAAATCGATGGTCAGCGCGACGCTGCCGTCGGCCGGCAAAGTAAAGCCGCGATTGAGCTTCAAACCGGATTCCGCGCCGCTCGGCACGCGCAGCTCGCATTCCTCGCCCGTGTTGAGAACGAGATAAGAGTCGCGAACGTTGGTTTGGTTATCGACGATCAGGCGCAGCCACTCGTAGCGCCCGGCCGGCAAAGTCACGTTATCCAGCAGCAGCGCCGCACGGCCTTCCTGATATTCCAGCAGGTCCAGCTGCCGGGGCGAAGGCGACAGGGTCTGCACGGTTTCGGCCGCTTCCCCTTCGCGCTTGAAGGCCACGCCGCTGAACTGCACGACCACGCTGCTGGCGTCGTCGATCGGGGCGTCGGTCACGGACACGCGGACTCGTCCTTCGCCCGGTGGGTCGTCCCCGCCACCGCATCCGGTCAAGGCGAACAGCACCGTGCTCACCAGCATCGTCCAGATCAAGCTGTAGATGATCGAGCCGGTCATCCGCAGCTGATTGTCATTGATCATTCGCAGTCTCGCTCCCAAACACGGCGCGGCACATTGCGCCCTCGAAGAGCTGACACGGACTTCCCGGCTAAACGGTTCCACTCACACTGTGATGGAACCATTCGACAGAACGATTCGTGTGAGGCTTAATGGAGCTCATGGTTCTGCAGAAGCGCGCCCGTCCGTCGCATGCCAACGCGGCAGCCGAGTTCGACCATCTGCTGCGGGATCACGTCCCGGCCTTGTATCGCGCCGCTTATAGATGGACCGGCGCGGTGGACCGCGCCGAAGACCTGGTGCAGGAGCTGCTGGTCCGGCTCTACCCCAAACTCGACGAGCTGCGCGAGCTGGACCGCATCCGGCCCTGGGCGTTACGCGTGATGTATCGGATCTTCGTGGATCAGGTCCGGCGCGAACGCAGCTCGCCCGTGCAGTTCGGCACCGACCCCGTCGAGGGCGCGGAGGACGAAGGTCAGGAGCTGATCGATCCGGCGGCCGGGCCCGCCGAGCTGGTGGAGCAGGAGTTCACACAGGAGCGGGTGATGGCGGCCTGGGAGCGCTTGGGCGAAGAGCACCGCGTGGTATTGTCGATGCACGATATCGAGGACTACAGCCTGCCGGAGCTGGCGCAGATCATGGACGTGCCGCTGGGAACGCTGAAGTCACGCTTGCACCGGGCCCGCGCCCGCCTGAGGGAATTGCTGGCGACGGAACGAAATCCGCCGCTGGCTCGTGTATGAAGCGTCGGCCCCCCGTCGTCACGATCTGACATTCAGGCACACCGTGGATAGAGACTCCGAAATTCTGCGCCGGGCGCTCAAGCGCATCCCTGCGCCGGAGCCGCGCCCGGAATTCATCGACCGGGCGTTCGCCAAGGCCACCGGTCAGGCGCAGGCGGCGGCGCAGCCGCGTCGTGGCGCCCTGTCGCACCTGGTCAGCCGCTGGGAAACCTGGACCGGCGCGCTGGTCGGCGCCGCCGTCGCCGTCGTTCTCACATTATTTCTGTTACGTCCGGCGGACCTGAACCCGGCGGACATCACTCTCGCCCTGAACGAAACCCGCGCCATCGACGTGCTGATCGATTCGGAGCGCGCGCTCGATGACGCGACCATCCGCATCGTGGCCACCGGCAGCGTGGCTCTGGACGGGTTCGAGAGCGACCGCGAAATCGACTGGCAGACGCATCTCGCCCCAGGCAACAACGTGTTGTCGCTGCCAGTGGTGGCTCGGTCGACGGGAACGGGTCAGCTGGTCGCGGTCATCGAGCATGGCGGCCGGACCCGGCGCGTGACGGTCACCCTCAACGTCCTGGAGAGCGAGTCTTCACGAACATGACGCCGGTCACAATCCAACCCTTGCCACCCTGGCGGCGGACGACGATCATTCAGGAACGAGTGAGGTACGTATCCATCATCGCCCTGTGCTTGCTGGCGCACGGCGCTCTGGCGCAACAGCAGACCGATTCGAAGCCCGAGCGGAAGGCCGACGACCTCGACGTGACCATGCAGATCATCGTGGACCCTGATGCCAAGCTGCCCGACGAAGTCGTTCGCCGAATCTCGCTGCCTGAGCGCAAGTCCGCTGCCCCGTCCGCTGCCGCCGAGCCCGCCAACGAGCCAGCCCAGCCGGACAACGAGCGCGCTCGCGAAGCTAAGGAGCTGGGCCGCGAAGTTGGGCAATCCGCCAAGGAGCGCGCCAAAGAAGCGGCCGAACAGCGCGAGCAGGCGCGGCGCGCCGAGGCCGAAGACCGGCGCCGTGACAATCCCGACCGTCCCGATCGACCGGACCGTCCGGATCCTCCGCGCCCGCCTCGCAACTGATAGCTTTCGCCTGCGGCCCTCCTGCGCCGCATTGCTGACCCTCGCCTTGTTTCTAGCCGGCCCCGAGTCGCGGGCCGCCACCGACGAAGCCAACCGACAGTTCCGAACCGGCAGCACTGCATTCCAGGCTGGCGACTACGCCCGGGCGCTCGATGCGTTCGAAGTGGCCCTGGCCTCGGGCATGTCCGGCCCCGCGGTTCATTTCAACATCGGCGTCGCCGCCTATCGCCTGGGCGATTACTTGCGCGCGGAGGCTGCTTTTCAGGAAGTGGCCCGCACTTCGAGCATGGCCGCGCTCGCTTATTACAATCTCGGCCTCGTCGCCAACGCCCGCGGCGATTCCACTGCAGCGACGGAGTGGTTTGCCAAAGTGGAGCCGGCCACCACGGATGAGCGCCTGCGCGCCCTGGCAGCGTCCAGGCTCGCCGAGCTTCAACCACAGTCGCAGCCTCCGCTGCCGCCGCGCCCCTGGGTCGGCTTTGCCGCGTTCGGCTTGGGCCATGATGACAATGTCGCGCTGGTCTCCGACGCCAACGTGCTCGGCATCACCGATAGCGAGGACAACTTCGCCGACCTGCAGCTCGCATTGAGCACTCCACTGAGCGACGCCTGGCGCGTCGATGGCGGATTGCTGTACACGGACTATCAGGACCTGGATACGTTCGATCAGTTGAGCACGTATGCGGGTGCGCGCTATCGCTGGACGCGCGGCGACTGGCGAAACGATGCCGGCCTGCGTCTCGGTTATTCGCTACTCGACGGTTCGGGCTTCGAGAGCCGGCAAACGCTTTCCGTGCAGACACGCCGCGGCCTGATGCCGGATGTCGAATTGCGGGGGCGCTATCGCTTTCATCACATCGACGGCCTCAACGAATTCAGCGGGCTGAGCGGCCTGCGTCACGAAGCTGGCGCCGCTATCAATTGGACGCGCGCCAGATGGAACATCGATGTCGGCTATCGATTCGAAATCGCCGATTACGACGATGCAGCATTATCGGCGACACGTCACGAGGTGCGAGCCGATGTCGAGCGCGCCATCGACAATGACTGGACGGTGCTGCTGGAAGCTTCGCTTCGTCACAGTGACTATGACGCCGACGTAAACGGCGCCGAAGATCGCACCGAGCTCGCCCTGTCCGTGACCAGAGCGTTATCTGCTCGCTGGCGCCTGGCGGTCCGACACGCATATTCCGAAAACCAGGCCGACCTTCCCGATTTCGACTACCGCGGCAATCGCTTCTCCGCCGGCGTCGAAGCCACCTTCTGACCCGTCCGTATTCTGCCGGCTTGCGGATCAGGCGCGACCGGGCACAATTTTCAGCATGGGGTTGCGCGTCGCGACACTTCGCCTGAATCGTCGCGCACGCAAATCAAATATTACCTACGCGGAACGGAGCGCCTTTCTGGCGCGTTTGATGTCCGCACAATTTACAAGTCAGAAGTTCGGGTGCCATCTTGCCCAAATTTCTCTTAGTGGGTCCCTATGATCCACACTGCGGGGAGTACACCTTTCTAGCGCCGCCTCTGGGCGTGTGGCGATTGGCCGGAGTCCTGGCCGAGCGAGGGGTGGATGTAAAAGTTTTCGATCCCAACTGTTGCGTGGGGCCGCCCGAGCGCGCGCTCGAAAAAGAAATATTGCGCGATACGTGGGACGTGATCGGCGTTTCCACGACCGGCATGACTTTGAAGTTCGATCTGGAGCTGGCGCACCTCGCCCGCCGGCTCGCGCCCAAGGCGTTCATGGTCGCAGGTGGGATGGAAGCGACGTTCCGCCCCGAGCTGATGTTCGATCTCGGGCCGTTCGATCGCGTGATTCTCGGCGAAGGCGAACGTCCGCTGCTCGAGATCGCCGAGCGACTTCGATCGCAACAGCCACTCGGCGGAATCGTCGGAACCGTCGAGCGCCGCGCCGATGGCACGCTGCTTCGACTGCCGCAAATGGCGATGACTCATGACGAGCTGCGCGCCGCCATCTTTTGCACGCCGTACGAAAGCATGCCGTACGAGGCTTATTGGGATCGCCTCGAAGCAGCCTATCGCGTCGGCGGCCTGCCCACCAAAGCGGCGCGCGAAGCGGCGCTCGCCGAGATTCGCTCCGTACGTTTGATCACATTGAACTACTGCCCCATGGGCTGCACGTTCTGTTCCTCGACCAATTTCCTGCACGAGGCACAGGGGACGGTAGCCTCGATCGCGCGACTGGACGCCGAAGAATGTCTCACGATGATCAAGCGCATCGTCGCGACGCATCCGCGCGTGCGGACCATCATCTTTCAGGACGACATTTTCGTCTTCTCCAAAGACCGTCGGGTCCTGCCGTTGTGCGAAGGCATCGTCGCCGCCAAGGAGGCCGGGGAGCTGCCGAAGCATCTGCAGTTCATCAGCACCAATCGCATCGACGCGATGACCGAAGAACGCCTGAGCGCGATGCGCCGAGCGGGGTTCCGCGTGCTTGGCTTCGGCATCGAAAACTTCTCGCGCAACGTGCTCAATGAGTTCAACAAGGGACAGATCCACCGTCACATCGAGCCGATGCTGAGCGCGACGCTGCAGCTAGGCATCACGCCGTTTCTCGATCTGATCCTCAGCTCGCCGCGCGCCACGCTGGAAGATGTGGCCGAGACGCTGAGCGAAGCCTATCGATGGCTGCGGCAAGGTTGTGAGATCGGCATGTATCCCTATGTGATTCCGTTCTCTGGCGCCGCATTCGCGCGCGATCCGACGCTTCGACCGCACACTGAATACGCCCACCGGCACGTAGAGGGCACCGACATCGAATGGCAGCAGGCCGCCAAGATCCTGCCGATCGATCCGGTGGTTCGCGAAGTGATATTGCAGATCGAGCGGAACTTCGAAGCGATGCTGGCGGAGCTGCAGCCACGCGCCGCTCACCTGCCCTCGCGTCTGCGTTCGCTGGTGTGGATTCTGGCTGGCGTGCCGGTGCTCGCCCAGCACGGAATCATTGTCGCCTCCGAGCAGGAAGTGCGGGCCGAGCTGGAATCCCGCTTACCCCAAGTTCGGAGGGCGACGGCCGCACGCGCCGTCGCGATGGCGTGAAATTCAACACTCCCTGGAGCCTGCTGGCGCCGCTGGGGGTCTGCGCGCTGCTGGCAGGGTGGATTGCTCTGTCCGCGGCGAATCTGCAGACCGCGAGCTTCTCGCTGCTGGTCTATGGGCTGGCGAATCTGATCGTCTACACCGACGCTCTGGATTTCATCCTGCGTCTGCACGTGCGACGCAGGCACATCGCCACGGCTCCCACCGAAGAGAATCGGCACCTCTCCATCGACTTGTCCGCCGCGCTGCCGACGGGAGCACGCCAGCTCGTGCCGGTGCGGCCGTACGCCATCATCGCCTCCATTCACAATCTGGAGCCGCTGCTCGATGAGTTCATGGACGCTTTCGCGCCCTATCGCGACAAAGTCTGGCTCATCAGTGACGGCTCGACGGACGCGACCGTGCTTCGCCTGCGTCACGCCGGCTGGCGTTGCTTCGATGACGGCGTGAATCGCCGCAAGCCAGGCGCCATCAAACGTTTGTTGGAACGGCTGCCGCCGCACATCGAGACCGTCATGGTCGTGGATCCTGACATCCGGATCCGCGACAAGAACGGCGGCAGCCGCATCGACTTCGAACGATTCGTTCGCGACTTCCAGCAATCCGGCGCCGCCGCGGTCTGCCCGCGAGTCATGATCGAGCCGGACGGTTTCCTCGCGCGCTTCCAGGCGTTCGAATACGCGCTGGCCTTTCGTATCGGTCGCGAAAGCCTCGCGGATTACAGCATCACCTCGGGTGTCTCCTGTTATCGTCGCAACGCCCTGGAACGCGCGCTCTCCGAACACAGTCAGTCGGTCTACGCCGAGGATCTGCAGAACGCGCTGATCCTGCTGAGCCATGGCGAACGCATTTATTACGATGGCCGGCTGGTGGTCAGCACCGAAGGTCCCGGCAACGTGCGGCGCTGGTTCTCGCAGCGCGTGGGCTGGTATTACGGGCTGTTGAAGGTCTACATCGAGCGCTTCAGCGAGATCTGGCGCATCAGCAAACGCACGCCGTTCGCCATGTATCACTTCGTGGTCTATCTGGGGGGGCTGTCACTGATCGTACATCCCCTGAAGATCATCAGCGCGCTGCTGCTGGTCCTTAGCTTCATCAGTGGCTTCGACAATCTGTTCCTGGCCAACGTGTTTCCACGCAACGCGCTGATCAATCCTACTTACTTCATCGCGGCCATCGGCAGCTATCTCGCTCTCGGTGTGTTCGCGTTGTTCACGGTGGTGCCCAAACAGGAGCGAGCCTACATCGCGCCCATCGTGCCGCTGTATTTGTTCTACGCCATTACTCACATCGCGCCGATGACGGTCGGCTACGTCAACTGGGTGGCGGTGAGGCTGTGGGGCCGTCGGCTCTATCGCGATCACTACGAACCGCTGCCAAGCGCCAGCACCACCCTGCCGCTGGAGGAGAAAACGAGTCTCATGCGGAGGGCTTCATGAACGCTCGTGGGGCGCCAGCGCCCGATCACTACCTGCCCCACCATTACTGGGAAGATCGCGCCCGTCGTTTCGCGGTCGAGGGCTCGGGCCTCGCTGCCGTGTGCTCGTATGGCATGCCGGAGTTCTACAACCGCATGATCCATTACAGCCAGTACCTGGCGCTGCGCCCGTGGCTCGGCATCACGCCAGGCACTCGGGTGCTCGATGTCGGTTGCGGCGTGGGACGATGGAGCACACTTCTGGCCGGACGCGGTGGCATCGTCACAGGCATGGACTTGAGTCCCACCATGATCGCGGAAGCCAGAAGGCGCGCGGAGCTGAAAAACGTTTCCAGCCGATGTCGTTTCCTGGTGCAGGACCTCGCGCATCTCGATGCCGGTGAAACATTCGACCTGATTCTCGGGGTCACGGTGCTCCAGCACATTCTGGATCCCGAGGCGCTCAAGTCAGCGGTGCAGCGAATGACCGAGCATCTGGCGCCCGGCGGACGGATGGTGTTGCTGGAGGCAGCGCCCGTGAGCATCGCCGACCATTGCGACACCACTGTGTTCCGGGCCCGTCAGCGGCACGTTTACCTGGATCTCTTCGCCCAGGCCGGAGTCGAGCTGCGTGCGATCAGCGGCGTCGATCCGGCGCCTTTCAAGACATGGTTGTTGCCACACTTGCGGCGATTGCCACGACCGCTCGCCGTGTCGGCGGTCGCGGCCGTGACGCTGCTGTCGACGCCCATCGATGTGATTTTCGGCAGGGTCGCCGTGCAACAGTCCTGGCATGCGGTGTTTGTCTTGCAGCGTACCGGAGGCGCCAATGCCGCTTAGCCGTCGCTCCACCATTTCCATCGCCGTCTTCGTGCTGCTCGTCGTGTTCGTCGGGCTGGGTTACTGGTATGAGTCGCGCCAGAAAACACCGGGCACGGCCACCAACACGGCGTCGATCGATGTCACCAGCGGCAACGATCGGGGGCCGGGCACGCTGCGCGAAGCACTGTTCAAGGCGTCAGCGGCCGATACCCCGGTCGTCATCGCGCTCAAGGTGCCGAAGATTACACTGGCTTCGACCTTGCCCCCGCTCGCCAACGCGCGCGGCATCCGTCTCGTGGGCGGCGAGCGAGCCACCGAGATCGACGGTAGTTCGTTGCCCACCGGCCCAGTACTCGATGTCGGCGGCGCGAATGTCTCCATCGAGAGCGTGAGGATTCGTAACTGCAGGGCGACCGCCATCGTATTGCGCGCCGAGCGCTTCAAGTTACAAACGACCACGATCGAGTCCTGCGACGTCGGCGTCGACGTCGCCGAGAATTCCAAACAGATCCTGCTGGAGCGCAATCGCTTCGCGGGCAACCGCGTCGGCGTGCGCTTTGCCGCTTCCAATCGCAATGCCCTGGTCGTGAAAAACGAATTCGCGGGGCACCGCGACGCCGGTCTCTGGGCGGTGCGCAGCGAGCCCGATAACGCCGGTGGCGCGATCGGCATTCGCGACAATCGCTTCACCAAGGAGCGCATCGGCATCATCACCGCCAATGTATCCGTGCTGATCGAACGTAACGAGCTGCTCGACTCGCAGGAGGCGGCCATGCAGTTGATGGGCACAGGCGCAGTGGCGCGCGGCAATCGCATCAGCCGCGGCGCCGCCATGGGCATCGTCGCCGAAAACGCGCGCGGCGCGGTCATCGAAGAGAACGAGTTCGACGGCCTCGCCGCCTACGGCATCATGCTCAAAGGCTCGGCCGACACGCTGGTCCGCGGCAATCGGATTCATAACAGCGGCTATGGGCTGGCGTTCGTACTCGGAACGCCGCGCAATCCCAGCAGCGCCATCGACAACACCATCATCGAGCCGAAAGTCACCGGCATCGACGTGATCGGCGACTCGCCCATTCTGCGTGGCAATCAAGTGATGCGGCCGCGCGGGCTGCCGCTCAAGGTGATCGACTTCGAGCCCGACGGCGGCGGCGAGAAGATTCGCTCTGCTCCGTTCCTCGAAGGCAACAATTTCAAGATGGGCCCGGCGACAGTCGCGGCCGGCGGTGCGAAAGCGCCCTCCGATGGAGTCGTGCAGCGATGAACATCGGCGACACCCAGCTGATGCCCGCGCCGACGTGGAGCGATCCACGCATCCATCTGTTGGATGACACGTGGCTGCTGACCATCTTCGCCATCCTGCTGGCGACGGTCGTGCCCTGGCTGGTCAGCTCGCTGGATATCAACTTTGTCGCCGCCTGCCTGGGGTTGCTTGCGCTCGGTGCGATCCACATTGCATTCACGGTCGTCGGCAAACCCGTGCGCGTGGGCGAACGTCGGCCCGTGCTCACGCTGCTGCACGTGGCGGGCATCGTCGTGGTCGGTTTCGTGTGGATGAACGCGGGCGGCTTGCAGAACCCCGCCTTCCTGATGGTGTTCGTCCTGCCCGTGGTGGGCGCGATCTTTTTATCTCGCTGGCAACCGTATTTGATGGCGCTGCTCGCGATAGTGGTGACCGCGGTCGTAGCGCTGGCGCAGGCGCCCGAGCTGCGTTGGTACGTGCCAGGTCTCAATACTGTCGGCTCATCGCTCGCCGTGATCCTGGGTCAGCAAGGCGCGGCCGCAAGCTCACCCTTCCCCGGCTTCTATGCGCCCTCCGCGTTCTACGCGGTGCTGCTGCAAGTCTTTGCGATCGTGATGTTTGCTTGCGCGGTCGCTGCCGAATATCTCGGGACGATCTTCGAGCGACTGCACTCGCACGTCGATGTCGCACGCGCCGAGGCCGAGCGCGGCCAGGAGTTCTGGACGACGTTGATCGAAGCGATGCCGTTTCCCGCGCTGCTCATCGACAGCGATACGCTGCAGGTGGTGTGCGCCAGCACGCGGGCATCGAAGTTCCAGAGCGGTGAGTCCCTGTCCGGCCGCTCGCTGTTCGAGACCATTCGCTTCTCCTATCCCGAGATGGTGCAGGAGCTGATCACGGGCGCCGGCGGCGTGGTGCCGCTGAGCATGATCAAGGTTGACGATCGGCTGCGCGCGACCGAGGTCCAGGTGCGTCACCTCACGCAAACGGGACGACGTTTCGCGCTCGTGGTCATTCAGGACAAGACCGAAGAGTTCACCGCGCACGCGGCGCTCGATGTGAGCGGTCAGGCCATGCTGGTCGTCGATTCGCAGGGGCGCCTGCTTTCTTTCAACAAACCCGCGCAGGCCTTGTTCGCCGCGCTCGACAAGGATGCCGACGCCGGACAGCTGCTCTCGCTCGGTGGCATGCCGCCCCGCTGGTGGGAACCCGGTCTCACCGGCCGACGCAAGATGCACATCGAGATCGGCCCGCGCGTCTACCAGGTCACCTGCTCCGCCACGCCGCTGCCTGGTGAAGATGAGCGCCTCTACATCGTCGCGTTCCTTCCCATGGGACGCGCGGCCATTGGCGAGCGCAGCAACATCGCGGGCGGATCGCTCGCCGACGCTCCGAAGAACAGCATCTCCAATTCAACGTTGGTGACACCCCCATGAGGCTTGCTCTCACCGCCCTGTGTCTCACGTCGATCGCGGCTGTCGCGCCCGCCACTGCCGCAGAGATCGACGCGCGTCCGCCGGACAAGCTGTCTCTCAGCGGCAATCGCTCGAACTTCCGGGACTCGGATGCCGATGGCGGCGGCGGTGCGCTGAGCTATCTGCATTACTTCACGCCCAATGCAATCGGCGGCGCCGGTGTGGATCATACGTTCGTCGAAGACACAAAGCTGACTTACGGTTCGCTGCGCGGCGCGTGGGGCCGCGGCGAAGCCAGCTCCCGCTTCAACGTCCTGGCCGAGGCCTACTACGGCGAGGGTGACGACGTTGGCCGCAAGTTCGACTATCGCGTGGGGGTCCTCGGCATCAGCCAGGCGCTCACCAGCAAATTATCCGTGCAGCTCGAGACGAAGCAGTTCGAGATCGATACCACGGACGGCAATCTGCCCAAGTTGGGGCTGACTTACGTCTGGACGCCACGTTTCGTGACCAATGTTTCCTATGCAAAGTCGGTCAGCGGCAATTTGGGCACCGAGCTCACCAGCGGGCGCGCCGACTACTATGGCAAATACATCAACTGGCTGGCCGGCGGCTCCACGGGCACCGCGAATCCAGCGGTTCTGGTCCCTCTGCCGGGCGTGATCGTGCCGCCGACCCATTCGACGCAAGGCTTCCTGGGCATCGGCAAGACCTTCAAGCGCGGCGAGCTGCAACTGTTGGGCGATTACCTCAAAGTCTCCGACAGCGAGAAAATCACGGTGACGTTGACCTTCACCGCGTTCCTGGGCTCGCGAGGGCAATGAAACTTTCGTTCTTCAAGCGCGGCTCGCAATGGGGGCTCACCCTGGTGGTGCTGGCCGTCGTCGTGCTGGCCGGTGGCCGCTTGATCGCACTGAGCGTCAACGAGCGCGCGGAACAGATGCGCTCCACGGCGGGAACGCTGGTCACGACCTATAGCCGCTCCATCGAACGGCAGCTGTCAGCGCTTGCTCAGCGTCAGCAAGGCGCGGGCGCGGAGCTGGATCAGCTGCTTTCCAAGCTGCAGCTGACCCGGCTGGTCGATGCCGATTATGACTTCGAGCTGTCGAAGGTGGATAGCGCGGGAAGCGCACCGAGAATATTCGTCAGCAGCAGGATCGAGCCGCTCGACGACGCCATCGTGAGTCGTATTCGCCTGCCCGAAGCGT
This sequence comes from Steroidobacter sp., assembly GCF_036402275.1. Lineage (NCBI taxonomy): Bacteria > Pseudomonadati > Pseudomonadota > Gammaproteobacteria > Steroidobacterales > Steroidobacteraceae > Steroidobacter > Steroidobacter sp. Next base: position 291,264 of record NZ_DASWTF010000053.1, read on the forward strand.
ACGCGGAGGAATTGCCCGGCGGATGGGTGCAGCTCGCGCTGCGACCCAAGGACGGTTGGTACCCGGCGCGCGAGCTTGCCGCCGCGATTGCATTGTTAGCGGTCGTGGCTTGGCTGCTGGCTTTCGCCACTCACGATCTCGTGCACAGCCTGCATCGCGCGCGCGACGCGCTCGCCCTCTCCCGTCGACAGCTGCAGGCGAGCAATCGCAAGCTCGCGATGGAAATCGAAGAGCGCGAGAACTTGCAGCAGAGCTTCGAGCACTCTCGTTATCACGATGCTTTCACCGGCCTGCCGAACCGGCGCTACTTCATGGACCAGCTCGACCGCGCGCTGCGCGAAGTTCGCACACGACGTCGCAAGCGCCTCGCGGTGATGCTCATCAATATCGATCGTTTCAAGCTCATCAACGATTCGCTCGGTCACACCGCGGGTGACGAACTGGTCGTGCAGGCCGCGCGCCGATTCCAGAAAGCGACGGCGAAGCTCGAATGCGTGCTGGCACGATGGAGCGGCGATCAATTCGCGGTATTGGTGTTCGACGTTGCATCCACCGATGCCGCCCTCGACATCGCCGGCGTACTGCAAGCAGAACTGCAACAGCCGTTCGAGTTGCGTAAACATCGTCTCAACGCCGCCGCTCGAGTCGGTGTCACGTGTATCGACTCCGGCCTGCAGCGCGCCGAAGAAGCCGTGCGTGAAGCGGACATCGCCCTGTCGGTCGCGAAAAAACATGACACTGCCACCGCCGTTGCGTATCAACCCGCGATGGGCGGTAGCGCCGCGAGCCTGGTCAGCCTGGAAGCCGACCTGCACGTCGCGCTTCAGCGTCGTGAGCTGCACATGATGTATCAGCCCATCGTCGATCTGCGCAATCGACGCGTGGCCGGCGCGGAATCGCTGTTGCGCTGGCGGCATCCCATCGAAGGCATGCTGACGCCGGACAAGTTCCTGGGTCTCGCCGAAGAAGTCGGTTTGATCGTTCCCATCACGCGCTGGACCATTCAGCAGGTCTGCACGCTTGCTGCGGAATGGCGACACCGATTGCCGCGCGAGCGAGATTTTTACCTCACCGTGAATGTTTCGGCGGCGGCCCTGCGCGATCCGGAGTTCACATCTTTCGTGGCGCGCGTATTGAAAGAGACCGGCACGCCGGCGCAAAACCTCAAGCTCGAACTGACCGAAGGCGGCCTCATCAGCAACCCCGGCGCTGCGCGTGACATTCTCGACGGGCTGCACAGTCTGGGCGTGGAAATGATGCTCGACGACTTCGGCACCGGCTATTCGTCGCTGAGCTACCTGCAGCTGTTCCCGTTCAGTTACGTGAAGATCGACCGACCTTTCGTGGACCGCGCCGGCAGCGCCCACGCCAACAGCGCTATCGCTGCGGCCATCGTGCAGATGACGTCGAGCCTGGGACTGAAATCGGTGGCCGAAATCGTCGAGACCGACGCCGCCGCGAAGGATCTGCAGAAGATGGGATGCGACTACGCGCAAGGATATTTCTACTATGGCGCGCTCGAAGCCGAAGAGGCTTTCCAAGTCCTGCGCAATGCCGACAGCTCCTTGCCCTCGGTCAAGCAGGCCGTCAGCGCCGGCGAGTCGGACGATGAATCGCCCACCATTTCCGAAGCCGTCGTGCTTTCCGACGAGACGCTCATGCTGCCGGCCGAGGAAGTGGCCGAGGAGCTCCGCCGCAAGGCGGCGGAGCACGACTGATCACTTTACGGCTGGCGAGTTCGCCATCCTTGCTTGTAGGTCTCGCGCGCATCCCGAGAATAAGGCACAGGCGCGACCTTCACGCGAATCTCACATTGACGATGCGGCTCCACCGTGGGCTTGCGTGTGCCGCCTCCTTCCTCTCCCCACAACAACGTCAGCTCGTCACCCACTTGGACGTCGGCATCGACTACGCCCAATGACAAGCCGCAGCGCTCGTTGTAGCTGTAGCCGGTGAACATGGAGAAGCCCGCGACTTTGCCGTTGGCGAGCACGCTGTCGTACGAGGCCGACGCATAATTCGCGATGGGCAGATCGAAGAACTTGTACGGCTCGCGCTCGCGGTCGAACAACGAGGCAAACACCTTGGCGAGATCCTCGCCATGCCACTCGAACGTGACTTTGCGACGCTGCGGCCGGCCCTCCTTCATCATCCGATCCAGCGCCTCGCGGCCGATGAAGTCGTGATCGAACTTCACGAACGGTCCGTAGCCCAGCTCGTACGGCGTCAGATAATAATCTTCGATGTTGTCGGAGACGAAGCTGCCGCCGATCGAACCGGTGCCTTCATAGCCGGCGGCCGGCAGCCACTCGCGGTACTTCTGCATGCTCGCGCCCGTGTACACGGCGGGCAGCGGCGAGGGAATCCAGCCAGATTCGAGCGTGTTGCTCGCATACGTGCGTGAGCCCACCGCGACGATGCCAACGTCCTTGCCCGCTTCCAGAATGGCGGCGCGAACCTCGTCGCGTTGGTCGTAAGGTCCCCAGATCTCCAGGCCCGGCTCGCCCGCCATGCCATGGCGAAGCGCGCGAACCTCGCGGCCCTTGATGTTGATCGTGCCGAAGTTGAAGAACTTGATTTCGGGCAACGGACCGCCGTGCAGTCGCTCGAGCACTTGCGCCGCCTTCGGGCCCTGGATCTGATAGCGATAATGCCGCCGCCGGACCGCATTGCCGTTGGGATGCGACGGCGAGCGATCGTCGCGCACGAAGTCCACCTTGAAGCCGCCCGTCTCGGCATGGAACTGCAACCAGTTCACCGTCGGCGCGCGCCCCACGAACAGCAGCTCGTCCTGCGCCAGATAGAACAGAATGCCGTCGCCGATGACGAAACCGTCGTAGCTGACCGGCACCATCTGCTTGGCCTTGCCGGGCGCGAAGTTGTTGAAACTGTTGATGGTCGTGTACGAGCACAGCTTGAGGGCGTCCGGCCCTTTGAGAGTGATCTCGGCCATGTGATGCGACTGATCGAACAGCACCGCGCTCTCGCGCCAGGCCCGCTGCTCGCTGCGCCAATTGCTGAACTCGGTCGGCACCACCGGATACACGTACGCGCCGAGCTGCGAGTTACGCAGCAACTGCACCGGGTTGCCGGCATCCTTCAATAGTTGCTCCAACGACCGCGTCATCTCTTCCCCCTTGCCACGAAATCATCGACCATGGTCGATGTTCGGACGGGCGTGCCGGATCCGGCAACGGGATCCTTTATATTCGCTGTATTCGATAAACTGATAATGGGGTCTTGCGTTGAAGGGGGCGATCGTGAGCGAGTTGGACCTGAACCTTCTATATGCGCTGGTGGCTCTCGATGAGTCCCGCAGTGTGAGCGGCGCGGCCGTGAAACTGGGCAAGAGTCAGCCGGCGGTGAGCGCAGCATTGGCCAAGCTGCGTGAGTTCTTCAACGATCCGCTCTTCGTGCGCTCCGGCAATAACATGCAACCGACGCCCCGCGCGCTGTCGCTGGTCGAATCGGCGCGATTCGTGCTCGGACGGGTCGGATCGGACATCGTCGCGGCGCCGACCTTCGATCCGGCGACGAGCAATCAGACCGTCAGCCTCGCTCTTTCCGATGTGGGAGAAGTCGTGTTCCTGCCCTCGCTGTTGAAGCAGCTGCGTCGCCTCGCCCCTCGCGCAGCGGTCCGCGCCGTGAGCCTGCCGGCCAACGATGTCGCGGCGGGCTTGGAGGCTGGGACCATCGATCTCGCGATGGGTTACTTCCCGGACCTGAAGAAGCACAACTTCTTTCAGCAGACCCTGTTCTCGGATACGTTCGCCAGCCTGCTGCGCGCCGACCATCCTGTGACTGCGAGCAAGCTCACATTGAAGCAGTACCTGCAGCTCGAGCATGCCGTGGTTCGGGCGGAGAGCCGCACTGAAGAAGTGATCGAGCGGTATCTGGCTCGCAAGAAGCTGCGCCGGCAGGTGGTGCTGACGACGCCCCACTTCTCCAGTGCGCCCATCATCGTTGCGCAGTCCGATCTGATCGTGACTGTGCCCGAGCCGCTGGCACGCTACTTCTCGCGCGTCTCGGCGCAACTCCGCGTCGTCGGCCTGCCCTTCGACCCGCCGCGCATCGACTTGAAGCAGTTCTGGCATCGGAAGTTCCACCACGACGAGCGCAATCGCTGGCTACGCTCTGTCGTCGCCGAACTCTTTCAGCGGCCCGCGAAGCCGCGCTGAGCCCAAGGGATTGGCAAGTAGCAGGAACACATAACAGCAACCGCGGCCCAGGGCGAATATCATGGGCCGCCCGCGCTCTGCGCGCGAGAATCTGCGAAGGCTCGAGAAATGGCTCCCGAACACGATTCCAATATGCTGGTTAGCGCGGTGGCCCTGCTGGGCGCAGCCGTCGTCGCCGTTCCACTGTTCCGCCGGCTCGGCCTCGGCTCCGTGCTGGGGTATCTCGCTGCCGGCCTGCTGATCGGCCCGTTCGGCCTCGGCCTGTTTTCCGATCCACACGCCATCCTGCAGTTCGCCGAATTGGGCGTGGTGATGTTTCTTTTCATCATCGGTCTCGAGATGCGGCCCTCGCACCTTTGGCATCTGCGTCGGCAGATCTTCGGCCTCGGCACGCTGCAGATCGCTGCATGCACGCTTGGCCTCACCGGCGTTGGCATTGCCTTCGGCTTGACGCCGGTGGTGGCATTCATCGGCGGCGCTGGCTTCGTGCTCACATCCACCGCCATCGTCATGCAGTTGCTCGCCGAACGCGGCGACATCGCTCTTCCCCACGGCCAGAAGATGGTGTCGGTGCTGCTGTTCGAGGATCTGCTGATCGTGCCGCTGCTCGCGCTGGTGAGTTTCCTCTCGCCGACGGCCGTTGCAGAAACAGGGACGGCGCAGTGGCTCGGAATCGTCACGGGGATCGGCGCGCTGGCTGCGTTGATTGCCGCTGGCTGCTGGCTTCTCAATCCGCTCTTCAGCCTCCTTGCTGCCACACGCACTCGCGAAGTCATGGCCGCGGCCGCGTTGCTGGTCGTGCTGGGCTCGGCGCTGTTGATGGAGAAAGGCGGCTTGTCCATGGCCATGGGCGCCTTCCTCGCCGGCGTGCTGCTGTCCGAATCCACCTTCCGTCACCAGTTGGAAGCGGACGTCGAGCCATTTCGCGGCCTGCTGCTGGGATTGTTCTTCCTCGCCGTCGGCATGAGCCTCGATCTGTCGGTGGTCGCCGAGAACTGGGCGCTCATCGCCGCCGTCGTGCCCGCCATGATGGTGACCAAGGCGCTGTGCATCTACGTCGTCGCGCGCCTCACCCGCAGCTCTCATGCCGAAGCGTTGGATCGCGCTGTTCTGATGGCGCAAGGTGGCGAGTTCGCCTTCGTTCTCTACAGCGCCGCCGCGGCCGGCGGCCTCATCGACGCCACGGTCAACGCAAACTTCACCGCGATCGTGGTGCTCTCGATGGTACTGACGCCGCTGGTCGTCATCGTGGTCCGCCGCTTCATCCATCCGGCGCAACAGTCGATGGAGGGCATTCCGATCGCCGACAGCCTCGATGGCAGCGTGCTCATGATCGGCTTCGGCCGGTTCGGCCAGGTGGTGAGCCAAGCCCTGCTCGCTCGCGGCGTCGATGTGAGCATCATCGATTCGGACATCGAAATGATCCGCGCCGCGCAAAGTTTCGGTTTCACCGTCTACTACGGCGATGGCACGCGGCTCGATGTGCTGCGCGCATCCGGCGCGGGCAAAGCTCGCGAGATCGCCGTCTGTGTCGAGAATCGCAAGACCGCCGACCGCATCGCCGAGCTAGTGCGGTCAGAGTTTCCCCAAGCGAAGCTGCTGGTGCGCGCCTTCGACCGCGAGCACGCACGCCAGCTGGTCGGCGCAGGCGTCGACTATCACATCCGGGAAACATTCGAATCCGCACTGTTGTTCGGTGGCGCGGCGCTACGTCATCTTGGCGTCGAAGACTCGGAAGCGGACGAAGTCGTCGAGAGCATTCGCCAGCGCGACGCCGAGCGGTTCGCGCTCGAAGTCGCCGGCGGCGGCTACGAAGCAGGCTTCGGCATGATCCTTCGTAACACGCCGCAAACCCCGACGCGTCCGACGCCGTTCAGCAAGCCTCGCGCCGAAGGAAAATCGCTGAACGAGCTGCCGAGCGGAGCCCCAGCGTCACCAGCGTCATCCTGAGCTGAGCTTCAGCCCGACGATGCCGCCGAGCACCGCCATCAGACTGAAAAGTTTCAGCGGGCTCACGCCTTCTCCATGCAGGAGAATGCCGAACACGACCGTGCCGGCCGCGCCGATGCCGACCCAGATGGCGTAGGCCGTGCCTATCGGCAGCACTTGCACCGCTCGCGCGAGCAGCAGCAGGCTGCCGGTCAGCGCCAGCAAAGTGAGGATGGTGGGCGCCGGTCGAGTAAAGCCCTGCGTGGCCTTCAGGCCCATGGCCCAGCCAATTTCGAGCAGACCGGCGATGAATAACATGACCCAAGCCTGATTCATGGAGCGCTCCATGATGGCGAGGGTCGTCCCTCTTGCTAATGAAAACCGGCCGGGTCGTCCCGGCGGTTGTAGGGTTTTGTAGTTCCGAACTCGGGTTCGCAGAGGTTTCGACCGCCTGCGCCGCTGCGGGTTCCCAGTGACAGCTTCATGACAGTATTACGGCTCATCGTCCAGAGTTTCGCTGCTCTAGAACAAGCTTCGTTCCAACGAAACATGGGGTGGATTGATGATGACTGCACGTTTTACTGGGGCTGCCGGCGTGCTGGCGGTCTTGACCACGGTGACGACGCCCGCTTCGGCGCAAGAGGCTGAAACGCAACCGGCGTCACCGACGCTGGAAGAAATCGTCGTCACCGCCGACCGCAAGAACAGCTACAGCGCCGATCTGGTGCAGGCCGGCAGCTTCCGCGGCGCCAAGCAGCTCGACACGCCGCTCACCATCAGCGTCATTCCGCTGGAAATGATCCAGGCGCAACAGGCTCAAGGCCTGCTGGACGCCTTGCGCAACACCGCCGGCGTCACCAGCTCGCAAACCTCGCCGACGGTTTACAGCAACCTCGCGATCCGCGGCATCAACGTCGAAAACCGCGGCAACTTCCGCTTGAACGGCAGCCTGCCCATCATCAACCTGATCGATCTGCCACTCGAGGACAAAGATCGCGTCGAGGCGCTCAAGGGCGCATCCGCTCTGTACTACGGCTTTACGACGCCCGCCGGTATCATCAATCTGACGATGAAGCGGCCGACGCTCGATCCGTACGTGGCGCTGAATGTTTCAGGCAACCAATACGGCGCGCTCACCGGTCACCTAGACGTGGGCGGCACGGCGGGAATTCTCGGCGCACGCGTCAACGCTGTGTATGGCACGGTTGACTCTGGCATCGACAACGCACGCGGCCATCGCGCTCTGTTATCCGGCGCATTCGATATCAAGCCGACCGATTCGCTGACCCTCAGCGTCGACGCCGAGTACATCTACAAAACGGTCAACGAGCCGGGCGTGTACCGTTTCACCACGCTGCCGCGGCCGACGGTCGACAATCTGTATCCGACCGTCCAGTTGCCGCCGCTCATCGACCCGGAGACCAATTTCGGTCCGGACTGGGCCAAGAACGAAGCCGAGGAATACAACGTGCTCGGCACGGTCAACTGGCGCATCAACGACGCCTGGGCCCTGACTGTCAGCGGCGGCACGTCGCACCTGGTGCGCAGCCGCCGTTTCAACACACTGAACCCGCTCGATTTCACGACGGGCGAAGGCACGCTGGCCATCAGCTTGCAGCCGGATCTCACCTTCAAGAACGTAAACACGCGCGCCGAGCTGGCTGGTACGTTCAACACCTGGTTCCTGACGCACGAAGTGCTGATCGGCGCGTCACAGAACGTGCGCGACGCGAGCAACTCGACGTCCGTGCCCGCAACTTGCCCCGGGCCTGGCGGCACGCGCGTGACTTGCACGCAAAACTTCTTCAACCCGCGTGACATTCCCGAAACGGCCATGCCGGTGCGCACGGGCGATGAAACGCGCATCGACGACATCGGCTACTACTTCTTCGATCGCATCAAGGTCACCGAGTGGCTGCAGCTGCTGGGCGGCGTGCGTATGTCGGAGTACGAGGAGTCGAATCGCACCACGGATACGACCACGTTCGATGCATCGCCGACGTCGATTTCTTACGGCGCGGTGGTCAAGCCGCTGTCGTGGATCAGTGTGTATGGCACGTACATCGAAGGCTTGGAATCGACGCCGGGCGCACCGTCGACTGCGTTGAATCAAGGCGTGCAGCTGCCGGCGACGGAGAGCGAACAGCGCGAAGCGGGCGTGAAGATCGAGCCGACGCGTGGCTTGCTGGTTCAGGCCGCGTACTTCGAAATCGAGCGCGCTTCGACTTACGTGAACGGCGCCAACTTGTATGTGCAGGATGGCCGCGCCAACTACGAAGGTTATGAGCTGAGCGTCAGCGGCGAAATCACCCGCGATCTGTCGCTGTACGCCAGCGCGTTGTTCTTGGACGCCGTCCAGGAATCGGGTGCGCCGACGATCATCACGACCAATCCGACCACGGGCGCAGTCACCGTGTCGCCGACGGCCGTGGGCAAGCGCATCGAGAACTCCGCGAAGGACACGTGGTCCATCGCCGGTGAGTATCGTCTCGACGCCCTGCTCCCAGGCTTCAGCGTCACTGCCGGCGCTTATCACACCGGTCGCCGCGCGGTGAACTCGTTGAACCAGGCGTTCGCGCCCGGCTACACGCTGTACGACGCGGGCTTCGCGTACGACACCGAGGTCAATGGTGCGGAAATGACGTTCCAGCTGAACGCGCAGAACCTCACCAACGAGCGCTACTTCGCATCGACCGGCGGCTTCCTGCTCGCGCAGGGCGGCCCGCGATTGATCAAGTTCCTGATCTCCACCAAGTTCTGACCAGCACGATGGGCGGCCTGGATTCGTCCAGTGTCCGCCCATCCCCTGAGCCGAAATTTCGAGGCGTCGGTGGCTCGCGCCGTCCGAGGTGACCTCCCTCCTTCCGACACCGTGCTCCCCCTCAGTCGCGCTATCGCGCGACGTCGTCGGGTCCCGTCCCTGGGCGCACTTTGCCGAAAAGGTCCCTCTTTCTCGACAATGCCGGACGAAGGGAGGTCACCTCGAACGTCGCC
>NZ_DASWTF010000054.1:0-3146 GCF_036402275.1 Steroidobacter sp.
GCAGCACGCCACTCGAGCGATCGGTGACTGGATCAACTTTTACAACAATCGACGACCTCACCAGTCGCTGGGGATGAAGACACCCGCTGAAGCTTACGCATTAGCGGCATAACCTGAGCAGGTTCGGCTGGGTCATTACAGTGCCCCAGTAGAACGTGTCCTGATTCAGCAATTCTCCGGGCCGGGAGGCTTCCACATGTCGACAGCGGAACTCGACCGAGTGGCGCTCCAGCAACCGGATCTGGGTATCACTGAGCACGTGCGTATTCCGGACCAAGTTGACCGCCGATTCCGCTTGAACGTGACCGGTCGTTCCGACCGAACGTGACCGACGATTCTGATTGAAGGTGATCGATTTCCGGCCTTGGCCGGAATCCCCGGTCATGATCATCGGAATCATCGGTCACGTTCGGCCGGAATGAAGCCGAGGCTGCGCTGGTACTTACATTTTCCTGGTTAAGCTGCCCGATTTTGATCGGGGAGGCCGATGCCAGCCAAACGGAGTGCCATGCGCAAGATCAAAGACGTTCTGCGCCTCAAGTTCGAGGCGCGCCTGAGCCACGAGAAGATCGCTGCTGCGACGGGACTGTCGAAAGGCGCGGTGACGAACACCGTGCAGCGAGCGACGCAGCAAGGCCTGAGCTGGCCATTACCGCCGGAACTGGACGACAGCCGCCTGGAGGCGATGCTGTATCGGCAAGCGGCGCCACGCCGCGAATATGCGCAGCCTGACTACGCACTGATGCACCAGGAGCTCAAGCGCAAAGGCGTGACGCTGCAGCTGTTGTGGGAGGAGTACGAGGCTGCGCACGGCGAGCAGGCCTATCGATACAGTCAGTTCTGCGCGCACTACCACGAGTATCGTCGAACGCTTGCGCGCTCGATGCGCCAAATCCACCGCGCTGGCGAGAAGGTGTTCATCGACTACAGCGGCGACACCGTGGCGGTGATCGACTCGGCCAGCGGCGAGATCCTCACTGCCGAGATCTTCGTCGCGACGTTAGGCGCATCGAAGTATGCCTACGCAGAAGCGACGTGGACGCAAACACTGCCAGACTGGATTGCTTCGAATATCCGGATGCTGGAGTTCTTCGGGGCAGTGCCGGGTCTGTGGATCCCAGACAATCTGAAATCGGCGATCAAGAAAGCCTGTCGCTATGAGCCGGAGGCAACCTCGACCTACGAAGACTGTGCACGACACTACGGCGCAGCAATCTTACCGGCGCGGCCATATCACGCAAAAGATAAAGCGTCCGTTGAGATGAGCGTACTCGTGGTGCAGAGATGGATCCTCGCGCGCCTTCGCAATCGCCAGTTTTTCTCGCTGCGTGAACTCAACGCCGCGATCGCCGAACTGCTCATCGATCTCAATCGCCGGCCGTTCAAGAAGCTGCCTGGCTGTCGCGCCGAGGCGTTCGCGTCGATCGACCGTCCGGCGATGAAGCCGCTGCCGGGGACGCGCTACGAGTACGCCGAATGGATCAAGGCGAAAGTCGGCATCGACTATCACATCGAAGCAGATCGCCATTACTACAGCGTTCCGCACTCGCTGGTGGGCGAGCACGTCACGGTACGCGCGACCGACTCAGCGGTCGAATGCTTCTACAAAGGTGGGCGCGTCGCGGCGCACGTGCGCAGTTACCTCAAAGGCAAGCACACGACGCTGCCGGAACACATTGCCGAGCGCACACCGCAAGCACATGAAGTGGACGCCCGGGCGACTACTCAACTGGGGCCAGAACATTGGCACCGGCACGCGCGCCGTCGTGCAGTGGCAACTGGAGAACCGTCCGCATCCCGAGCAGGGCTATCGAGCGTGCTTAGGCCTGCTCAATCTCTCGAAGATCTACGGCGAGCAACGCCTGGAGGCGGCGTGTCGCCGAGCGCTCGCCATCGGCTCGCCGATGCGTAGACGCATCATCGCGATCCTCAAAGCCAAGTTGGACCAGCATCCCGATCTGATACCTGCAGCCGACACGGCGGCTGCAACGGCCTCGCGTACGCACAGCAACGTTCGTGGCGCCGATTACTTCCGTGCCCCATCGACGAATGACATTGAAACCCCAAGCACCGACGAAGGAGACGACGACTCATGCTCATCCAACCCACGCTCGATACACTGAATCGCCTGAAGCTGCACGGCATGGCACTGGCGCTATCCGAACAGATGACGCACAACGCCGCGCAGGGGCTCGCGTTCGAGGAGCGACTGGCGTTGTTGCTCGACCGCGACGAACTCCATCGAGAGAACCGGCGCATGACTCGGCTGTTGCAACTTGCACAGCTGAGGTATCGCGAGGCAGTGATCGAGGACCTCGACTTCCGCTCTCGCAGCGGGCTCGACCGATCGCAACTCACGAGTCTCGCCTCATGCGATTGGATCCGAGCCAATCAAAGCGTGCTAATCCACGGCGCGACCGGCTGCGGAAAGACGTATCTGGCCTGTGCTCTAGCGCATCAGGCTTGCCGCCAAGGCTTGAGCGCGTTGTATGTGCGTGCACCTCGCTTGTTCGAGGAACTCAATCTCTGTCACGCTGATGGCAGCTTCCGCAAGCGTCTTGCCGCCATCGCGAAGATCAACGTCCTGCTGATCGATGACTTTGCCATCGCGCCTATCGGTCCGCGGGAACGCAACGATCTACTCGAGTTGCTCGACGACCGAGTCGGCGCTCGTGCTTGCATCATCACGAGTCAGCTACCCATCACGGACTGGCACGACTACATCGGCGATCCCACGCTGGCCGATGCGATCCTCGATCGCCTCGTTCATCACTCACACCGAATCCACCTGGAGGCGAAGGAGTCGCTGCGCGGCCGGGAGGCTGCGAAGAATGCCAAAGCCAAGGCTCGCGTCGACTGAGCAATACCCTGGTCATGACCATCGAAGATCAGGAAATCTTGACCGATCGTGACCGACGAGAGTAGAAAACCCCGCCAGCGCAAACGCGGCGGAATCGCCGGTCACGTTCCGGCGGAACGGTCGGTCACCTTCAGCGGAATACGCACACGATGGTATCGCCTTGTGCATGCTGCTCAAGGCGCATCAGGCGCTTGTAGCGTGTTTCGATGCCGTGCCGTAGCCACACGCCGCGCACACCGGTCGGACTGACCTCGGTGCCGGCCAGGCGAAGTTCGTTCGAAACTCG
>NZ_DASWTF010000055.1:0-200288 GCF_036402275.1 Steroidobacter sp.
GCAGCACGCCACTCGAGCGATCGGTGACTGGATCAACTTTTACAACAATCGACGACCTCACCAGTCGCTGGGGATGAAGACACCCGCTGAAGCTTACGCATTAGCGGCATAACCTGAGCAGGTTCGGCTGGGTCATTACAGAGATGCATTGGTGGAGTTGATCTTGAGTCCACGATTCGCAGGCGCATGCCTGACCTCGGCTCGCGCGAGCCAGGCGGTCCAGGTTGGAAAATCGCCGCCGGGCTGCAGAATGCCATCGTGAATCAATGTCGCTCGGGGAGCGATCGAGCGAGTGAACGTCGGGTCGGCGGCTATGGGGCGAAAGTTATTTCAGCCGCAAATACTTCCTCGCAAGCGCGCCAACAAAAGGAAATGACCTTGTTTTATCCAAACTCATTTCGAACGCCTGGCCATGAAATCGAGGATTAGGCGCGCAATCTCGTCGGTCTTCTCGTCGAGCGCAAAGTGGCCCGCGTCGAGCAAGTGAATTTCCGCGTCAGGCAAGTCTCTCTTAAACGCCGCGCCCCCCGCGGCGATGAAGGAAGGGTCATTGGCTCCCCATACAACCAGGGTCGGCGGCTGACGTTCGCGAAGCCAAGCCTGCCACCGCGGGTAGGCCGCGACATTGTTCCGATAGTCGTAGAGCAACGCCGACTGGATTGCGCGTTGGCCGGGTTTTGCAAGGTGCGCAAACTCGTTTATCCAAGTGTCCGGATTGTAGCGCTCCGGATGCGTTGTGCCCGCTGTATGACGCTGCATCGTGGCGTCGAAAGACAAGAAGGTGTCAAGAACCTCCGGATGTCCTTTCGGATCAGCCCAAAATTTAGCAATGCTGGGCCATTTCTTGCCCAAGCCTTCTCGATAAGCATTGCCGTTCTGCGTTATTAGCGCGTCCAATCGCTCTGGATGCGCCAGCATCATCCGGAAACCTACCGGAGCGCCGTAATCGTGAATGTACAGGCTGTAACGGTTGATCTTGAGGCGTACCAGCAGGTCATCCATCACCTGCGCGAGATGATCGAACGTATAGGCAAAAGCGGACGGTTCGGGTGCGTCGCTTTGACCGAAGCCCGGGTAATCCGGCGCGATGATGTGGTATCGAGTGGCCAGCAGCGGGATCAGCGCATCGTATTGGCGAGACGACGTCGGAAAACCATGCAGCAAGACGATTGTCGGCGCATCTCTCGGTCCGGCTTCGCGATAGAAAACCCCGACGCCGTCGATCTGCATCCTGTGATAGGTCGTAGTCGAATTGGAAGACGCCTGTGGAGCGGCCCACGCCGTGGCTGTGAAGCTGGCCAATAAGGTAGCAGCTGCCGCCACGCTAAATAACCAATTTTCTAGGCGAATGAGCAGGTGGCGAATCATGAAAAAATCCTCGCTCGAGCCAATGTCAGTTTTATCGCTGCGAGCGATCCAAAACAGCTTTTGGGGAACGCGGCACCCGGAAAAGGTCAGAAACGTGGTCATGGCTCTGTATTCGCCCGGGGAGCCTTGTCGGTTACATCACGGCGTCACTCCGATCTGCTTCGACCGATCGCCACGTGATCGATCTCGACGACTATCGGTGGCGGTCACACTGCCGCGGGTCTGACTAAGATTTTTGCGCATCACAAGTTTTTTTGCGGAAGACAGCGCTCGATTCGCCATGATGACGAATCTCACACCAACTGATTCAACGTCAGTTGGTGTGATCAGGAAAATCATCTAGTTGCGATGCGCGAGATCGGCAGTAAGCGCACTTAATTTTATAGAGAATTTTATAGAGACAGCGCTTGTTCCGCTGCGGCGAAAACGTAACTCGCGGAATTCAAAGCAGGAAAGTGGTGGGCCGTATAGGACTCGAACCTATAACCAACTGATTAAGAGTCAGCTGCTCTACCAATTGAGCTAACAGCCCACTGTTCCCGCATCGTGCGGCGCTTCGGCTGGATGCCTGCGCCGTCGTAGGAAGTGGGGTGGACGATGGGGCTCGAACCCACGACGACCGGAATCACAATCCGGGGCTCTACCAACTGAGCTACGTCCACCATTGTCCACACCACATCGACGTGGTTCCCGCCGTGCCGACCCTGCGAGGGGTCCCGGCCGTGGCGGGGCGCAGAGTATATACGAACTCTCCGCGAAGGCTAGACGTTTGAGCGACACCGAGCCACCAGAATGGCGCGCCCGGAGGGACTCGAACCCCCGACCACCGGCTTAGAAGGCCGATGCTCTATCCAGCTGAGCTACGGGCGCGTCGCGTCAGGCCGATTCCCACAGCCCGCCACCCAGGAAGGTGCGGATCCGGATGCCAGCGGGAAGTTGATGTGGTCGGGCAGCGCGATGAGCGCTGTCCCTGGACCAGCGGGCGCAGATGGTACGGATCCGGTTAGGGTAAGTCGAGAAGGTGGCAGTAAAAAGCGGACAACCTGGGAGGGCCGCGCCTGAAACTCTTTCGCTGACAAGGGTTTAACCCACCCGCTATTGTCGCAATCCCGTGAGCGCTGCTCTGCTCGTCGCCAGCGCCTGGCCCAGGACCATTCCGCGCCACACATCATTGTCGACGTGGAACGCGTTTGTGATCTGCTCGCGGATCGCCGCAGCTTCAGGTCCGTTTGGGTTGCCGTGCGCGTGCAGCCAATTGTCCGCGCGTAGTGCCTGGAGCACGAGCATCTCCGGCACCGTGCCGAACTCCAGCGCAATCGCAGTGACTCTCGCATGGGGCAGCAGGGTGGGCGTATAAGAAAGCCAGTCACCGCCAATCGCGGCGGAAGCGGATGCCGCCGCACCCACCGGGATGACTGAAATCCCGAACCACTCGCGAGCGCGAGCGAACTCCGCACTTCCTGCAGCGGCGGTCGTCATCAGTTCGCCGAAACCTGGCGGTCCGAGGCCCGTGTGAAAGTCGATGATGCCGATGTCCCGCGCGAGTTTCAGGCGCTCGGCAAGGATCTTCGTCAGCGTCAGGCGAGCCGCGGAGGGTGAAGTGCCGCCGTAGAAGAGTCCTTTGGGATGGTCATGCTGTCCCCCGCTCACTGCCGTGACGAAGCGGGACAGGTTGTGTTTCGCGATGAAGGCCTGCAGCACCTCGAGCGTCTGCTTCTGCACCTCCGCGGTCCATTGCGTCGGGCACAGTGCGTCGGCCAGTTCATCGTAGTCCGCGCGACGCTCGGGCTTGATTGCGAAATCCATCCAGTTGCGATTGAGATCGATGTTTTCGTGCGTGACACGCCGACGCCAGGCGAACCCATAAGGGTTGATCGCGTGCACGAGGATCGCCGAGGTGTCCGTGAACTTCCCTTCGAACTGCAGCTTCTTCCACTCGCCGCGTTGGAGCCAGTCGATCTGCGCCGCAGATCCTGCAAAACCCTCGATGCCGTGCGTCCCCGACACCGTCACGAATACCTTCTTCGCCTCGCGCGGCCCGATCCATGCGACGTCAGTTGTTAATTCCTCTCCACCTGGCCCCTTCGCCGGATAGGGATAGCTCGCGACCTCTGCGCCGGCGGACGTCGCAGCACTGCGAAACAACTCGCGCGCATCGGAATAATGTTTGCTGAAGGGCGATTCGCTCATATCAGCCTCCTTCAGCGCTCACTCTACCAATTCGGCGAACGGATGATTCATCCCATCGGCGCGTGCTCAGGGCAGATTTCTCACATAAGCCCTGAACACGTAGTTGTCTTGCGAAACAGTCCGAACGCTGAACAGGACTGCCGCGCTGTCGTCCGGCAGCAGTCTCAGAATGTTCGCCATCCCGATCGTCTCCGGGATCGCCGCCAGATCGCCGAGCCGCGGGAAGTTGGGGCCGCTGGTGAGATCGAACACGCCCAGTCGGTTATCGGAGTAATCGAACGCCACCGCGCGAGTGCCGTCGTAGGTTGGCATCGCATTGAGATGGTAGGGGCCCACACCCTGCAGCGAGCCGATGTACACCCCATCCTCGTAAACATCGGCGCCATGCATGAACCGCCGGCCATCGCCGCTGATGCCGAGGTAGTAAGGCAGGAAGTAGGTGTCAGGATCGCGGATCCCGACCTCCTGGAACGAGCGGGTGGCCACGTCGTAGATGTACAGCTCCTGCGGATCGGAGATCGTCGGGCTTTCCGCCCACAGCAACTTCTCTCGCGTGTCATTCAGCAGATGAATGGGATTGTGAACTGACGGGAACATCGGCGAGACGTTGGTGAATGCCGGGTAGTTCCACATCGTATGCCACTGATTGGTGTCCGCGACCACCATGCGGCCATCCGCAAAGCCGCTGATCATCTCGTATCGATCGTAGTAGCAGGACGGCCCGGTGTTGGTTTGCAAAACAGCCAACGTCACTGGATCCAGTTCGGTGACTGAGCAATCTTCCGCGGTGACATAGAGTCGCGTGCCGTCGACGTTCAGCGACGCGGCCAGCGGCGTGGGCACAGGAATCGGATCGCGTTGCCACTGCGTGCCGTCGTAGCGAATTCGATAGGCGTCGAAATGGTGTCCATAATTGAGATCCCAGGACACGATGTAGAACGCATCGCGTTCGGTGTCGTATTCGACCGATTCGATTCGTCCCAGCACATCGAATTCGCCGTCCGGATAGGTCGGCGCCTGGCGCACGACGAAACGTGCCGACGGGCGCTCGATGCCGAGATTGTTGCTAACGCGCAGCTCGTATTCTCCGACGGCCAATCCAGGCAACGTGATTTGGGCGCGATTCTCGACCGAGTTCGTGAAGCCCTGCACCTCGGTCCCATCGATCAGCAATGTGCCTCCGGCGGTCTGCTGAAGAGCACTGCCGTACAACGCCACGGACGCGGCGGTGCCTGAATACGCGACATAGGGAGTGACGTGCTCGACATGGGGGAGTTGCAGATTCAATGCAATCGTCACGGTGCGCGCCGTATAGCCCGTGGGTGTCACGGTGACTTGCGCTGAATGAGTGCCGTTGGCCAGGTGCGCCACTTGCGCTGGAACGATCCCGACGATCAGGCTGGCGCCAGAGCTCGTGTCGGCAGGGGCGGAGACGATGTTGAGCCAGGGAACATTCGTCGACGCGCTCAAGCCGATCGGCGCGCCGGAGAAATGAGTGCTGACATTGATCGGTGCGCTTCGTTGCGCGGCGGCCAACGTCGTGCTCGCATCGACGTTGATCGCGCTGTTGAAGCTGAATCCGATCAGATGTTCCGCCGTGATGCGCACGTTGTCGAACGTTTGGCCATAGGCGTCGGCGGCACGCAGTCGATATTCGTAAGTGCCGGGCCGATCAGGCACGAAATTCCAGCGCTGGCCAGCCATGGCCGTCGGCGCATTGCTGCCCGCCGGGGCGGAAATGAGCGCCCAGTTGAACGTGATCGGATCGTTCTCGGCATCGGTACTGGCGCCGCCGTCAAGCACGACGGTCGAACCTTCCGAAGTAAGCACGTCCGCGCCCGCACGCGCGACCGGGTCCGCATTCGGAGTCACTAACAGCGTCATTGTGTCGGTGCTGACGTAGGGCGGCAGATCGGTGACGCTCAACTGCATGAGATAGCTGCCGACCAGCGTGGGCGTGAAGCTCACTTGCGCAGTGCTGCCGATCACTTGCGTGGCCAGGGGACCGCCGACGATTCTCCATTCGTAAGTAAGCGGGTCGTTCTCCCAGTCGCTGCCGCTGCCTCTGATCGTTGCTGTCTGACCTTGGACGATGGTCATGTCCGGGCCGGCATTGGCGACCGCGCGATGATTGGTGAGGCCGAGTTGCGTTAGGCTGCCTACGTCCAGCGACCGCTCGGCCATGCCGTCGCCGTTCTCGTCGAGAGACAGCCGCAGCTGATTCGCGGGCATGAAAGTCACGGCGATCGATCCGGATTGCGCGCCTTGGAGGCGGAGCGTTCCGGACGTCGGCGTCAGCGAGTAACTGCTGAACGTGATGAACGGGTTGGTGCTTACTTCGACATAGCCGAACGTCGAGTGGTACATCCGGCCTTGCACCGACACCGACAGGCCTCCAGCCTGCGTCAGCGGAGTGCGCCTCTCGATCAGGTTCTCGAACCGATATTCCACGTTCTCAGGCCGATAGCGCGTCACGGTGTGGTACGTAATCGTGACGAGCTGTGACGTGCTGACGGAGTGAATGCTCCCGCCAATATCAATCGAGGCGCCGTCCTCCGTCGTCTCGGTATAGCCGTGGAAGCTGGCGATGAAATCGGTGGGCTCGTCGCGAGCCAGATCGTAGGCTGCGATGGTCATCAACATGACGCCATTGATCGTGACGCCAGATTCGATGCAGTCCGTGTATGTAAACCGAACCGTGCCGATGACGCTGTCGTTGGTTCGATCGTCGATCTCGATCGAGCCGCCGCCTTCGCACGATTCGGTGGTCACGGCTTGCATCATGCGCCGGCCGCCCTTGGATGCTTTGGCGACTGCGGTGGACAGTTTCGCTACGGCGCGTGGCTTCGTTACCTGCGCCGTCGATGACGGGCGATCGCCATACGCGAGCCCGAGTTCGTAGAGCAAGGCGCCCGCGATCACCGGCGAGTTTTGCGCATCGAGCGTCGCCGGGGTGGTTACGCCGCTGTATGTGATCTGATCAGGGAGCGGCGTATTGCCGCCGGTTCCACCTGGTGGATTGGTGGTGCCACCGCCGCCGCCCGGCGGATTGGTCGTCGGCGGTGGTGTGCCCCCACCGCCACCGGCCGGCGGGTTGGTGTTGTCACCACCGCTTCCGCCGCCGCCACCGCATGCGGCCAGCATCGTCGCCAGGAACACAGTCGCAACCAAACTCCGGCCGCTCACGCGACCCCGTCGATCCGTCATGACGATTCCCCAGGTTGTGTCCCGACGCCGTATTTATATTGTCGGCGGCGGGAGCTGCTGAGCCCCGCGTGTCAGCGAGCGGATCATACAGGGCACATCGAGAGATGTGCATGCGCTTCAACTTAAGCAGGTGTCGAGGTTGTTTACGGGCGCCTGCGACCGCCATCGGATACTTATGAGCAATCGCCGGTCGGTAAGCGTCGGGCGCGCGCCATTGTTCATGATCCTTCACCACCTCATGCGGATTGGAGACGATTATCTCGTCGACATCAGGCCTTAATCTCCCTGCGTCCTCAATCCAATCAGGAGATCATGAGATGAAGACCTGGCTCATCACGGGCGCCTCATCCGGCTTGGGGCGGATCATGACGGAGAAGCTGGTCGGTCGCGGGGATCGCGTCATCGCAACCGCGCGCCGCACCGACGCGCTGCCGTGTGGCTTATTCCGCCGATCGAAAGGAGGGCTGACATGATCAGGCCTGCCGTTGCAGCCGCTGCCCTCGCTCTCGCGAGCTCCGTCATGGCGCAGGCGCCGAACCATGTCGTCGGAACGTGGCGCCCGATATCCGCCACTCTGGAGGTCAGCGGCGTGAAGTCGCACCCTTATGGCCCAGAACCACAGGGCATGCTGGTCTTCACGAGCGACATGCATTTCGTGGAACTGCTCCGCGATCCTCGGCTGCCGCGCTTTGCGTCGAACGAGCGAGGTCAAGGAACAAACGATGAAAACAGGGCCGCGATGGCTGGAACTCTCGCGCTCTACGGCACCTACACGGTCGACGCGGCGGGTAACTTCAGCGGAAACACAGTTCAGGGCTCGAGCTTCCCGAACTGGATCGGCGATATCCGGACGACCAAGGAGTTGTCGATGGTCGTCGATGGCAACCGAATGACCGAACACTTCCAACGGCCAGGCGGCGCGAAAGTGGTGATCGTCTGGGAGCGAGTGATGTCCGCGCCGGCCCAACGTGACTAACGCTGGAAAACTACGTCATCAGGTAGCGGAGGGCCCCGCGGCCGACGCAAGGAGCTTTCGATTCGGCGCGCAATTGTCCTCCGGCGTCTCGTACACGGTGACCATCTCCACTCAGCCGTCCGATCCGACGCAGACTTGCGAGATATCGGCGGGGCAGGGTGTCATCGCCGGCAATGTTTCCAATGTCGCGATCACCTGCAACCGCGTTCCCTACACGGCGGCCGGCAGTAGATGTGCTCGAAGCTTTCGACGCACCACCGGACGTGACGAGTAAGCCCAGCACCGAAGTCGTGCGACTCACTGAGGCATGCGAGCGAGCAGGGCCTGTATATTCTCGCGGACGAAGGGCAGCAACGAAACACGAGGATCGGGTCCCTGTCGGGACAGGACGCCTTGTGCGTCTAATGAGGATCGCCGGCCGAATCCGACCGAGAAGTCGTACGCCTGTCCTGGCGGCGAGGTCGTGGCCGGTCATCTCTGTAGAGGTCACGCTGAATGTCACGGTCGCTTCCAATCGCTGTCGGCTCGATGCTTCTGATCGCTGAGCTCGCTTGCGCCGAGCAGCCCATCCAAGCGCAGCCCAAGTTGGCCGCGACCTCGGCGCCGCTGATCAAAGTGGACGGCCTGCTGTTCCGTGACTTGAATCGCAATGATCGGCTCGATGCATACGAGGATTGGCGCAAGATGCCGCGTGAGCGAGCCGCAGATCTGATCGCGCGGATGACGCTGGAAGAGAAGGCCGGCGCCATGATGCACGGAACGCCGCCTTCGACCGCCAAGGATCTGCGCGGCGATTGGGAATTCGAGCGTCTGGCCGGTCTCGTCCAGAAGAAGCACATCACCACCTATATCAGCCGCCTGTCGGCTGCACCCGCGCAGCTGGCCGGCGCAGCGAACAAGCTGCAAGCTCTCGCTGAAGATACGCGTCTGGGCATCCCCGCCGTCATCAGTTCCGATCCGCGCCACCATTTCGAATACACGGCAGGCGCCAGTGTCCAGGCGGCAGGGTTTTCCCAATGGCCGGAGACGACCGGCCTGGCTGCGATCGGCGATCCGACGCTGGTGCGCCGCTTCGGCGATATCGCGAGGCAGGAATATCTCGCGACCGGCTTGCGCATGGCGTTGTCGCCAATGGCGGATCTGGCGACCGAGCCGCGTTGGCCCCGTATCAACGGTACGTTCGGTGAAGATCCTCGGCTTGCGAAGCAACTCGTGCAAGCGTACATCGAAGGATTCCAGGACGGACCGGCTGGGCTCGGCCCGAACAGCGTCGCCGCAATCGTGAAGCATTGGGTCGGCTACGGCGCATCTGCCAACGGCTATGACGGCCACAATCCTTACGGTAAGGAGATTGTTTTATCTGGCGGACGGTTCGACGAGCACGTGCTGCCGTTCACAGGCGCTTTCGCAGCGAACGTTAGCGGGGTGATGCCGACATACAGCCTGCCCGCGGAAGGTGTGACGATCGGCGGCCGCCCGGCGGAGCGCGTCGGGGCGAGCTTCAGCAAGCAGATGCTGGCCGACCTGCTGCGCGGCGAGCACGGCTTTCAGGGCATGGTGCTCACGGATTGGTTGATCACGAACGACTGCTCGGCCGCGTGCATCGCCGGAACACAGAGCATCGCCCGCATGGGGATGCCATGGGGTGTCGAGTCACTCACCGTGAGCGAGCGTTTTGCCAAGGCCCTGGAAGCCGGCGTGGATCAGTTCGGCGGTGTGATGAATGTCGAAGTCATCGTTGATCTGGTGAAGCGTGGCAACGTGGCGGAGCAGCGGCTCGACGCATCGGTACGACGCATTCTGACGCCACGCTTCGAACAGGGCTTGTTCGAAAATCCATACAGCGATACCGAGCACGCGAGCAAGCTCGTCGGCAATGCTCACTTCCGTGCGGAAGCACTGGATGCGCAGCGACGCTCGCATGTGCTGCTCGAAAACAAGAACCGTATCCTGCCACTGAAGGACAGCGCGCGTAAGGTGTACTTGTTCGGCGTCTCGCCACGAGAGGCCGAGCGCCATGGGTTCACGGTGGTGGACCGGCCGGAACACGCGCAGATCGCGATCCTGCGCATGTCCGCGCCGTATGAAACACATCCGGCTTATTTTTTCGGCAGCCGTCATCACGAGGGCGACCTGTCGTTCTCCGAACGGCAGGAGGACTATCGGACGCTGCTGTCGATTCCCTCGAACGTGCCCGTCATTGCGTCCGTCTACCTCGATCGCCCGGCGATCCTGACGAATGTGCAAGGCCGCGTGGCCGCACTTCTGGGCAATTTCGGCGCATCGGACCAGGCGCTGTTCGAAGTGCTCACGGGCAAAGCTCGTCCCGAAGGCAGGTTGCCTTTCGAGCTACCCTCGTCGATGGCGGCGGTGCTGGCGCAAGCGCCGGACGCTGCGCACGATTCCAAGGCGCCGCTGTATCCCATCCGTTATGGATTGAGTTATTGAACTTGCGGCCCGCGCAGCGCGATCGCATCCTCATGACGCTCAGCCTCGATCTGAAATGCCACGTTCAGCGCGCTCAGCAGTGCATCGCTCTCGCCGATACGGAACACACCGGAGACGCGCACGGATGCAAGCGACGGATCGCCTAGCACGATGGGCGTGCCGCCGTAGCGATTGAATTCGCGCAGCGCCTCCGGCAGAGCGACATCCTGGAAGGCAACCCGACCCGAGCGCCAGGCATTGATGCGGGCCGCATCCGCGCGCTGAACCCGGGAGATGGCCGAGTCGTTGTAAGTGATCTCTTCGCCCTGGCCGAGCACGGCCGATCGGCCGTGCTCGCCGCGGATGGAATCCGGCGCGATCACTTCCACTTTTCCCGTGAGCACCGAGACGGTCACGTCGCTTCCCAAGGACAAGACGTTGAACTCAGTGCCTAGCGCTCGCGCTGTGCCCTTGGCCGCGCGAACTTCGAACGGACGGCTGGCGTCGTGCGTGACCGAGAAGGTTGCTTCTCCCTGCTCCAGCTCGATGGCCCGCACGTCCCGCTCGAACGTCACGTGCACACGCGTCGCAGTGTTGAGCGTCATTCGCGAATGATCCGGCAGGACGACCGTACGCTGCTCCCCGACGGCCGTCATGTAGACCTCGGCGCTGCTCGGCCACTGCCATACGGCGATGCAAACGGCAGCAACGAGCACGGCCGTCGCGGCCGACCAGCTGAAAACAACATTGGCCGCGGGTCGCGGCCGTGGCGTTGCCGCTCGCTGCGCCTCGGCGATCAGTCCCGAGATTTCCTCGTCGCTCGCCAGCTCGCCGGCGAGTTCCCACGCGAGCTCCTGCCGTTCGTAGTCCTCCTCGTGCGCCGGGTCGGACGCGAGCCAGCGCTGGAATCTCACATCGAGCCGAGGCGTCACAGGCTGCGCCCGCAACCGAACGAACCAATGCGCAGCGCTCTTACGCAACCAGGTGAATGGCCAATAGTCGCTCATGGTCGCTCTCTCAGTCGTGCAGCAAGAACTTGCATCGCTTCACTCATCTTACGTTCCACCGTGCGCGTGCTCACCCCCAGCAGCAGCGCGATCTGCGGATATGTCTTGCCGCGGAATCGGCTCAGCAAAAAAATCCTGCGCGTCATCGTCGGCAATTCCTTGATGCCCTCTTTGATCGATTCGATGGTGCTGTCCCACACCAGGTTGTGCTCGGGGCCGGCGCTCTCATCCGTGATCTCGATCGCATCGACGTCCAGGTGCGCACTGCTGTGCCTTGTCGTGCGACGGCGGTAGTGATCGCGGGCTAAGTTGGTCGCGATCTGAAACAAATACGTGCGGCTCACGGCCTCGAGCTGTGTCACATCCTCATGCTGGAGCAGGCGTGCATAGCTTTCCTGAACCAGCTCGGCCGCATCGTCCGGCGACGTGACCAGTCCTGTCAGATAACGAAACAACGAAGAGCGGTACTTCTGAAACAAGGCGGTGAAGTAAGCGCGCCCGTGATCGTCCATGCGGTCAGATTCGGCGGCCGCGCCAGTCTGCTCTACCGCAATCGGCCCGCCGTCCCGCGTATGAGTCTCTTCGGAAGACTGGATCATGACTTTGCGCCGGCCCAACGCTGGGCATCAGCATCCCCCTTAACACACTATAGACGCACCTCGGCTGCAGACCCGACAAAAAAACACCGATCGGCAACCGGCCCGGCGAGCCTGGCGAGCGCACGGTAGAGCGGTCAACGAGTCAGTCCTGTCGGGATGGCTGTGCTGGCGCGTCTTAGGACACTGCGGACAGTCAAGAAAGACGCAAAGCGCCTGGGAAAGGCGGAAAACGATTACTTTGGCAAGCTGCAGGGGAAAACGAATGCGATATCGGCAATCGGTCAGGTTGGCGAACAGGATCCGGCTGGCCTTGAATGGGGGAATAGTGGTACTCGGGGCGATGCTCGCCGCGCCGGCCGGCGCCGGCGATGTGAACTCCAGGGTGCCCGTCGAAATTCCGGAGCAGGATCTCGGCACGGCGTTGGCCAGCCTGGCGGCGCAAGCCGACCTGCAGATTCTGTTCCCGCCGGAGCTGGTGGGCAAGCTGCGTAACACGGCCCTGTCGGGCAGCTATTCGGGCACGGAGGCGTTACAGCAGCTGCTGGCCGGTTCGGACCTGGAATACGTGGTGAGCGGTCCGGATACCATCGTCATTCGTCAGCGAAGGGCAGCGGTACAACCAACGAGCTATGCCGCACCGGCCAATGCAGCCGAATCGCCCCGCAGCGCCGAGCCGTCCTCGGGGGGTTCCGGCCTCGAGGAGATCGTGGTCACGGCACAGAAGCGCGTCGAGCGGCTGCAAGATGTGCCGCTGGCTGTGACCGCGCTGTCCGGCGCAACGCTGAGCGAGGCCGGCGTGAACCAAACGACCGACCTGGTCGCTCTCACTCCGTCGCTGACCTTCGCTCAAGGCGCCACGCCAAACAACACCAATCTGCGCGTCCGTGGCATCGGCACGGCGCTGTTCGGGCAGGGCACCGAGCCCTCAGTATCCGTTGTGGTGGATGGCATCGTGCTGGCGCGATCATCCCAAGGCTTTTCCGATCTGGCCGATATCGAGCGCGTCGAAGTGCTGCGCGGCCCGCAAGGCACGCTGTTCGGCAAGAACTCGGTGGCCGGTCTGATCAACGTGGTCACGAAGCGGCCCACGGACGCTTTCGAAGCCAATGCCGATCTCACCGTGGCCGAGCAGGACGAGTATCGCGTCCGTGGCAGCGTGTCCGGCCCGATCAACGACACCATGGGCTATCGCCTCACCGGCTACTACAACGACGTGGGTGGCCACATTCGTAATGTGACGCTCGACAAGGACGTGAATGGCAGTGAAAGCTGGGGCGCGCGCGGCAAGTTCGAATGGGATCCGACGGATCGGCTGAATCTGCTGTTCATGGCAGACTATCGCGAGTCGCAGACGCTGTGCTGCTCCAGCCAGTATCTCAGCGTGGTGGACAATCCGTTGCTGGAGCAGGTGCTGCTGCCGGTGGTCGCCGGCTTCAACAACCGCGAGGAAGTCGAGAACGAGTTGACCTTCTTCGATACCGAGCAAAAGACATTCTCGGTGGAGGCCAATCTCGACCTCGACGCCGTGACCCTGACCTCGCTCACCGCGTATCAGGATTTCGCGTTGAGCAACAACCAGCCCATCGATCGCCTGAACACGCCCACGGCGCTGTGGTTGCCGGTGACCAACGGCGCGTTCGACATCAACGGCGGCGCCATCGACCTGCAACAGTTCTCCCAGGAGTTGCGCATCACCTCTCCTGGTCTGGAGCGGCTCAACTACGTTGCGGGCCTTTACTTCCTCGACATGGATCTGGAGCGCACCTTCCAGCGTCGCAGCGGCAACTGCGCGCCGGGCGGAACGCCGGCGCAGTTCGGGCTGCCCTGCGTGGTGCCGCAGTATCGCTCGCAAGCCGGCTTCAGATCCGAGACGGGAACGAAGAATGCCGCGGTGTTCGGCCAGGTGGATTTCGCGTTGCTCGGCAATCTCTCCGGATTGCTGGGGGCACGTTATCAATGGGAAGAGATTTCCTATGCCGGCACTCGCACCGACACACGCCTGGTGCCCGGAGATCTGCCGCTGGTGGGCTTCGCACCCTCATCCGGCAGCGGCAAGAGCGACGACACCGTGCTGACCGGCAAAGCCGGCTTGCAATACAAGTTCAGCGACGACGTGCAGACCTATCTCACCTGGTCCACCGGCTATAAGGGGCGCGGTTACGAAACAGAGTTTGCCGCCACCTTCGAGAACCAGACTCCGGTCGAGCCCGAGGAAGCCAAGGCATGGGAGCTGGGACTGAAGGCACAACTCTTCGAGGGGATGCTGGTGCTGAACACGGCCCTGTTCCACGCCAAGTACGACGATCTGCAGGTGCAGGCCAATCGGGGCGACCCGGATACCGGCCTGGTGAACTTCGTGACTACCAACGCGGGCAACTCGATCACGCAGGGGGCGGAAGTGGAGTTCACCTGGCGCCCGATCGGCGACTTCACCCTCAACGGCGGCGTGACTTATCTGGATACCAGCGTGGACGTTGACGGCCTGAACTGTTCGCTGTCGGATCGGGCCAGCGCGCCTGTCATCCCGGGCGATGCGCCGAACAACATTTGTTATCGGCCCACGCCGGGCGGCACTCCCATCCAGGACGTGAACGACGGCGTTCTGCCAAACGCACCCGAATGGCGGGGCACGCTGACGGCCCGTTATGACTTCCCACTGGGCGTCAGCGGTTGGGAGAGTTTCGTGCAGCTCACCGGTACGTCGCAATCGAAGTTCAACTTCGTGATTGAACAGGATCCGCTGCTGGAGCAGCCGAGCTACACGCTGGTGGATGCGTCCATCGGCTTCCGTGCGCCGGACAATCGCTACCGGATCACGCTGTTCGCCAAGAACATCTTCGATGAGCACTACGTCACGCTGATGGCGCGTGCGTCGACTTTGACCACGGCAACATTCAGTCCGAACAGCCTGACCGGTAACGTGCCCAAGGACGCGAACCGCTACTTTGGCGCCACCATCGGTGTGTCGTTCTGATCACCAGCAACTGAAGCTGGCGCACGACTGTCCCCTTGGGGCAGAGCGCACCCGCTCATGTCACACAGCCCCCGCGGTGCATGAGCGAGGTGCGCGGCTGAGCATACTGCCGCGAGGTGAACCATGTCCGCACGAGAGCTGCTCTCAAGACGAACATTTCTGAGCGCGAGCGCAACGGTCGCGGCATTCGCCGCGTTCGAGCGCAGCGGCGCAGCCAATGATCGAGCGCGCGCACGTCCGAACATCCTTTGGCTGGTCAGCGAGGACAACAATCCATTCATCGGCGCGTACGGCGATCGCCTCGCGCATACGCCCGCCATCGACGCGCTTGCGAAGCGAGGCGCGCTGTATGCAAACGCATTCAGCAGCTCGCCGGTATGCGCGCCGACGCGCTTCGGGATCATCACCGGGATGTACGCCGAGAGTTGCGGGCCGGCGCACCACATGCGCGCCAAGGGGCGAACGCCGGCGTTCCTGCAGGGCTTTCCCAAGTACCTGCGCGACGCCGGTTATTACTGCACGAACAACGTCAAGACCGACTACAACGCCGAGTTCGACATGCCAGCCATGTGGGATCAGTCGAGCCCGGATGCGCATTGGCGCAATCGTCCCAAGGACGCGCCGTTCTTCGCGGTGTTCAATTTCATGACCACGCACGAGTCGAGGATGTTCAAACAGACTCCGGGAAAAGTGCGGCCGAAGGATGTGCGCATTCCGGCGTACTTGCCGGATTCGCCCGAAGTGCGGCAAGACATCGCGAGCTATTACAACTTGATGGAACAAATGGATGGCGAGGTCGCCGCGCATCTCGCGGCACTAGAGTCGGCGGGGCTCGCCGAAGACACCATAGTGTTCTACTACTCCGACAATGGCGGAGTGTTGCCACGCTCCAAGCGCTATTGCTACGACGAGGGTCTGCGGGTCGGTCTCGTTGCGCGCTTCCCGCCGAAGTGGGCGCATCTGGCGCCGGCTGCCGCGGGCTCCACGATATCGACACCGGTCGGCCTCATCGATCTGGCGCCGACCGTGCTCACGATCGCGGGCCTCGATCCACCTGCTCACATGCAAGGTGTCTCGCTCGTGCGCGCCAAGCGTCAACGCTTGCCCTACGTATTCGGTCTGCGCAACCGCATGGACGAGCGCTACGACATGGTGCGAACGGTGCGGGATGAGCGCTATCGATATATTCGCAACTATGCACCGCACCGGCCGTATGGCCAGCACCAGGCTTTCGAGTGGCAGATGGGGGCGTATCGCGCGTGGCAGTCCGCGTATCTCGCTGGACGGCTGAATGAGGTTCAGGCGCGATTCTTCGGAGAGAAGCCGGCGGAGGAGTTTTACGATCTCAGCGAGGATCCGGATCAGGTCGAAAATCTGATCGACGTTCCGGCGCATCGCGAGCGGATCGCAGCGATGCGAGCTGCGCTGGATGCACACCTGCTGGATATCAACGACAACGGCTTCATTCCTGAAAGCTCGCCGCTCGAGGGTTACGACGCGAGCCGCGCGCCGGGTGCATATCCGCTGAAACGTGTCATGCAGGTCGCGGACTCGGCAATTCGGCGTGACCCAGCTCAGGCCGCGGAGTTCACCCAATTGCTCCGCGACTCCAACGAGGTCATCCGCTTTTGGGCGGCGCAGGGACTGCTGATGTTGACGGATCGAGCGGCGATCGCCAAACCCGCGCTCGAAGCGTGCTTGGAGAATGACAGCTCGCCGCAGGTGCGCATCATCGCCGCTGAGGCGTTGGCCAAGCTCGGCGCGCCTGAACGGTCGGTCCAATATCTAGGAGAGGTGCTGAGTGCGCATCCCGATGCGCGTGTGCGATTGCAGTCGCTGAATGCGTTGACCTTCATCGGAGAGCCCGCGCGCGCCGTCCTCCCCATCGTCGAGCGTGCAATCCAGTCGGCTGGCGATGAGTATATTCGCAGCGCCGCGCGCTATTTGAGCTTCATCCTGCGACGCACGTACACGCCGTCCTCGCCGGTGTACCAAGGTATGGGAGCTCGCACATGAAAGATGCTCCGGCGAAACACGGCACGCGCGCGCGAGGATCCATTGCCCTGTTGCGTTCATTGGCGCGGGAGCCGCTGCTTCATTTTGTGCTCGCCGGCTTCGCTCTATTCATCGGCGGCGAAGTGATCCGATCGCGCAACGAGGTCCACCACATTGTCGTTACGCAGCAGCGCGAAGCGCATCTTGCAAGTCGCTATCAGCTGCAGTTCGGCGCGAGGCCGGATGCGCCAACGCTGGCTCGCCTGGTCGAACGCGATGTCGAGGAGGAGATGCTGTTTCGCCAGGGGCTGGCGCTGGGGCTCGATCGAGACGACGAGATCGTGCGCCGTCGTATCGTGCAGAAAATGCGCTTTCTGCTGGAGGATCTCAGCGCGCCGCGCGAGCCCAGCGATGCCGAGCTCAACGCCTACTATCAGGCGCATGCAGAGAAATATGCAGCTCCGACGCGTATCACATTCAGTCATCTCTACTTCTCGCGCGATGCAGGCGACCACGACGCGCGCGAACGGGCTGCACAGGCTCTCGGTCTCTTGTCGAGCGGCAAGGCGCAGGTGAGCGATCTCGGCGATCCATTCCCCGACCGCTATCACTTCTCCGGATACGAGGCCGAGCAGGTCTATCGACTGTTCGGGCGCACGGAATTTTCCTCGGCGACACTGTCGGCGCCGCTCGATCGCTGGCTGGGGCCGTACCAATCCGTCTACGGCTGGCATTTGGTGCGGGTGGATGCCCGGACCGAAGCGCAGCACCTGGAGCTTGTGACCGTGCGGGATCGCGTGCGCACCGACTATCTACTCGATGCGCAGGCTCGCACCAACGCAGCCGCGCTCGAGACGCTGGCGGGCGAGTTCACAGTGGTTCGCGAACGGTCATGATGCTTCCGGGCAAACTGCTGCGCGCACTCGGTTCGTTGTTGCTCATCGGCGTGTTGACCATGCCCCATGCGTCGGCGCACGAGGTGCGCCCGGCGTTCCTGGAAATCATTCAGTCCGCAGGCGACAGTTACCGCGTCGTGTGGAAGCAGCCGACGCAGGGCGATCAGGCCTTGCGCCTGATCCCGCACATCTCCAACGGCTGGCTCGAACGCGCCCCTGAGGATCAGTATGCTGCTGCCGGCTTCCTGGTTCGCACTTGGAACATCCGCGCCGGCGCCGGCGAAACGCTCGACGGCAGCACGATTGCAGTCGAGGGATTGCGGCACACGATCACGGACGTGCTGGTGCGGATCCAGTTGCTCGATCATCGAAAGATGGAAGTCATGCTGCGGCCCGAGAATCCCGAAGTCCGCGTCATGTCGCAGGCACGAGCCGCGACGATGCCGGTGTTCTTCGTCCATGGAATCGAACACATTCTCGCGGGCGTGGATCACCTGGTGTTCGTTCTCGGCCTGCTCCTGATCGTGCGTGACCGATGGATGCTGCTGAAGGCGATCACAGCGTTCACGGTGGCCCACAGCATCACACTGGCGGCTTCCATGGTCGCCAATGTGAGTCTGCCGGGCGCACTGGTGGAAACGCTCATCGCGCTCTCCATCCTGTTTCTCGGACTCGAAGTTTTGCGCGCACATCGCGTCGATTCGACGCTGACCATCCGGCATCCGTGGGCAGTCGCGTTTTTCTTCGGCCTGTTCCATGGCATGGGATTCGCGGGCGGGCTGGCAGCGCTCGGCTTCGCGGCGAACGACCTGTTTGCCGCGCTGGTGTTCTTCAATCTTGGTGTGGAAGCGGGGCAGCTCGCGTTCATAACGGTGGTGCTCGTGATCGCGCGATCGTTGTCGGCGCTACGACTCACTGGGCCCATGCTGCGGACCACCGTGCCGGCCTATGTAGTGGGCATCGCCGGAGCGTATTGGAGCTTCCAGACCGCCACTGCACTTCTAGGTATTCGATGATGAACAGGAATCTTGCGCTCGGGAATCTCGGTGCCGCCGTCGTCTTGGCGTCGATCTTCACCGTCGCCACCGCTGCGGAAAACAACAGCCGGGTCGCGCCCGACCAACGGCGAGTGCTGTACGGTGAATTGCATTTGCATACATCGCTTTCGGTCGATGCGTGGGGATACAGCACCAAACTCCTGCCGGCGGACGCGTATAGATTCGGGCGTGGCGAGACGGTCATGGTGCCGGCCACGCAGGTGGCGAAAGCGCAGGGACTGGCAGCGGAGAAGGACGTGGCGGCCAAGCGTGCCTGGCCACTGGATTTCATGGCGGTGACCGATCATTCGGAGAGCGTCGGCACGCTGAGCCCGCTGGAGAATCCAAACAGTTCGTTCGCGACCAGCGATGTCGGCAAACAGATACTCGCCAATCCCGCGCTGGCGCAGCGCCTGAAAATACAGGCGCGCAAGGACCGCAACGCACTGCCACCGGAAATGAGAGATGCGACGGTGATGAGCCGCGCCTGGGATCTTACGGTGAAGGCGGCGAACGATCATTACGCGCCGGGCAAGTTCACCACGTTCATCGGCTATGAGTGGTCGGCGCTGCCCGATGGCAAGAATCTGCATCGCAATGTCATTTTCAACGCGGATCGCGCGCCGCTGCCGTTCACGGCCGACGAGTCGAGTCGTCCGGAGGATTTGTGGTCGTATCTGGAGAGCGTGCGTGCGCGAGGCACGGATGTGATCGCGATTCCCCACAATGCCAACGCGTCGGGCGGGCTCATGTTCGATTGGAACATGAGCGACGGCAAACCCATCGACGAGGCCTATGCGCTGCGTCGTGCCCTGAACGAGCCGCTGGCGGAGATCGTACAGATCAAGGGCTCCTCGGACACGTTGCCGGTGCTCTCGCCCAACGACGAGTTCGCGAGCTTCGAGATTTTCGACAAGCTACTGGGTCCCGCCGGCATACCGGGCACGCCGCCCGGCAGCTACATTCGCGATGCATTCGGCCGCGGCCTGGTAATACAGTCGCGCACCGGCGCCAATCCATTCAAATATGGTCTGGTCGGCTCGTCGGATATTCACAACGGCTTGAGCACCAGCGATGAGAGCGCATCCGCAGGTGGGCAGTCCGGTATCGATCCGGCAACGATGCTGCCGCGGGGAGAGCAGGCACGTAGATCGCTCGGCATGCGTGAGCCGGATGCGGCCAATGCTCAGGCGCCGACACACGCCTCCGAAGTCCAGCGAATGGCCATCGTCGAACGAAGCTCCGGCGGATTGACGGGCGTATGGGCGGAAGAGAATACGAGGGATTCGATCTTCGCCGCGCTCAAGCGCAAAGAAACATTTGCCACGTCGGGTCCGCGCATCCGCGTGCGCATGTTTGCGGGCTGGAAATTCGATCGTGACATGCTGAACCACAAGCAGTGGGTCAGACAGGCGTACGCGCATGGTGTGCCGATGGGCGCGGATTTGCCGGTCAAGCCGGCAAGCGCGTCGGCGCCCCGGTTCCTCGTTCAAGCGGCGAAGGACCCGGAGGGTGCCAATCTGGATCGCATTCAGATCATCAAGGTCTGGCTCGAGGGCTCGCAGCACCGGGAGAAGATTTTCGACGTGGCCCTATCGGGCGGCCGCAAGATCGATCCAGCGACTCGCCGTGCGCCGCCAGTGGGTTCCACCGTGGACCTGCAGACCGGTGAATACCAGAACCGGATTGGCGCGCCTGTGCTGGAATCCGTGTGGACCGACCCAGAGTTCGATGCCGGCAAGCCTGCTGTCTATTACGCGCGGGTGCTCGAGATTCCAACGCCTCGGTGGAGCACGCTGCTGGCGGTCAAGAACGACTTGCCGATTCCCTCAGACGTGCCGCCGTCGATACAGGAGCGGGCATGGTCATCGCCGATCTGGTTCAGTCCTTGACGCGATCGGCCGTTGCCGACCGATCTGGCATGCGGCGCTTGCCGGGAGGGGAGTTTGCGATGGGTTCGGATGTTTTCTATCCGGAAGAACGTCCGCGCCGGCGAGTGCGTGTGGATGCGTTCTGGGTCGACGAAACGCCGGTCACCAATCGCGCGTTTGCGCAATTCGTCGCGGCAACAGGATATCGAACGATCGCGGAGACGGCGCCGGATCCGGCCGACTATCCCGGCATCCCCACCGAGATGGCGCAGGCGGGTTCGCTCGTGTTCGAACAGCCACGCGAGCGCGTGCACCTCGACGATATCGGTCGATGGTGGAAGTTTCGATTCGGTGCGAACTGGTTCCAGCCGCTGGGCGAGGGCAGTTCCATCGCTGGGCTCGAAGATCATCCCGTCGTCCACATCGCGTACGCGGATGCGGAGGCGTACGCCGCGTGGGCGGGTAAGTCTCTGCCGACTGAAGCGCAATGGGAATATGCCGCGCGAGCAGGTCTAGACACCGAGTTCGCATGGGGCGAGGAACTCGAGCCCGGCGGCAGCGTGCTGGCGAACTACTGGCAAGGCGATTTTCCCCACGAGCGCCGTCCGGTCCGTGACTGGGAGCGAACGTCGCCCGTGCGAAGCTTTCCGGCCAATGGATTCGGTCTCTACGACATGATCGGCAACGTCTGGGAATGGACGAGCGATTGGTATGCGTTGCCGTCCTCGCACAAGAGCGCGGGCCACTGCTGCATCCCCGTGAACCCACGCGGCGGCGCCGAGCAGCACAGCTACGATCCGAGCACGCCGGCATTTCGAATTGGCCGCAAAGTGATCAAAGGCGGCTCTCACTTGTGCGCGCCCAATTATTGCCAACGTTATCGGCCGGCGGCGCGCTCCCCGCAAGCCATCGATACTTCGACGAGTCACGTCGGCTTTCGCTGCATCGTGCGCGAGGCCGCCCCTTAGGCTGGAGACAACCCGTGATAGACAGAGTTTTTCCCGCAGCCCTTTGTGCTTCGCCCGCGGCCGAGCATGGAGCACGGCACGCAATTCGTTTGGCGGCATGCGGGCTCCTGCTTGCTGTCGCGGCTGCGTTCACATCCGTTGCCGCGAAGTCCGAACCCGCGCCGAAACAACCCAACATCGTGTTCGTGCTGGTGGACGACTTGCGCTATGACGCCATGGGTTTCCTCACACCCGGACTGAAGACCCCCAACATCGACTTCCTGGCCAGGAACGGCGTGTACTTTCCCAACGCGGTGGTGACATCCGCGCTGTGCTCGCCGAGCCGCGCGACCATTCTCACCGGGCAGACGGCACGCAATCACGGGGTGATCGACAACAACAACTCCAGCGAGAAAGGCCTGGTGTTCTTTCCAACCTTCCTGCAATCGGCCGGCTATCAGACCGCATTCATCGGCAAGTGGCACATGGGCGACGCCACGGACGCGCCGCGACCCGGCTTCGACCATTGGGTGAGCTTTCGCGGTCAGGGCAGTTACTTTCCTACCGATGGCTTGCCGTCCGAGCAAATCGCCGCGGGACGCAAGCACATGCTCAACGTAAATGGCCGAGCGGTGGAACAGCATGGATACATTACCGATGAACTGACCGACTACGCGATGCAGTGGTTGG
This sequence comes from Steroidobacter sp., assembly GCF_036402275.1. NCBI lineage: Bacteria > Pseudomonadati > Pseudomonadota > Gammaproteobacteria > Steroidobacterales > Steroidobacteraceae > Steroidobacter > Steroidobacter sp. Next base: position 22,185 of record NZ_DASWTF010000055.1, read on the forward strand.
AGCGTGGCCGCGATTCGACCAAGCCGTTCTTTCTGTATCTGTCGCACAAGGCGGTTCACTCCGACGCCAAGCCGCCGTCGCGATACGCCGAGCAGTACGCCCATCTGCAGATCAAGCTGCCGGCCAGCATGGCGAATACCGAACAGAACAATCGCGGCAAGCCGATGTGGGTGCTCAATCAGCGCAACAGCTGGCACGGCGCGGATTTCCCGTATCACACGAATCAACCGCTCAGCGAATACGTGCGCGAGTACTACCGCACCTTGAGTCCAGTGGATGACGGCCTCGGGCGCATTCTCGGCTACCTGCGCAAGAACAAGCTGGAGAAGAACACGCTCGTGGTGTTCTACAGCGACAATGGCTTCTTGATCGGCGATCACGGGTTGATCGACAAGCGCAACGCGTACGAGCCCTCGGTACGCGTGCCGATGGTGGCCTATTCGCCGGGTCTGCTGCCAAAAGGTGTCGTGAATCCCGCGCGCGTGCGCAACCTGGACCTGGCGCCGACATTTCTCGATGTCGCTCGCGTTGCCCCACCAGCACATTTCGAGGGCAAGAGCATCCTGCCGATCGCGTCCGGAAAAGTCCCGGCCGAAACGTGGGCCGAGGAGTTCGTCTACGAGTACTACTGGGAGTGGACGTTCCCGCATACGCCAACCACGTTCGCGATCCAGCGCGGCAATCTCAAATACATTCAGTATCACGGCGTCTGGGATATCGAAGAGCTCTACGATCTCGCGGCGGATCCCGAAGAAATGAACAATCTCAGCGACGATCCGGCGATGCTGAGCGCCAAGATGGAGTTGCGACATCGACTTCACGCCGCGCTCGCCAACCGCGACGGCAAGCATGTAGTGCCATTTACCGAGCGGTTCAGCAGCGGCGTCGTGTCCCGCGACAAGGACGGACCGGGCGCGGCGCCGTTTCCGCCCCGATGGCTGAAGGCGCCGAACGATCCGAGCCGCATGAACGGTTTGTTCCCGGATTCGCCGAGGAAGCTCGAGGCCGAAGCGTCCGGGAAGCCGTATCGACCGACGATGACCACGGACCCCGAGGCGCGTTGACTGAGGGAAGCCTGACAACGAGGGGATGAGCCTATGATGCGGGAGTTGAAGCGCGATCAAGCCCAGCGCTTCCGCGAGCGGCGACTCCGGCGCCTTCTGCCTGCGCGTATGCACGCACGCCATAGGCACCGCCGACGCTGAGCTTCCCGGCGCTATCGAGATTCCTGTCGGCCCACGCTGTCAGCGCTCACTGTTGATCGACAGGGCTGACAGTGTCGCCGGCAATCAGCGTGGGCAAGCTTCGTAGCCCGGGATGACTTCTCAGTCGCAATAATGCCCGATAAGACCGTGGCGCCCCCGCAAAACCGCAGGTCAAGCACTCCACGCGCGGATCGAGATTCTCCTGGGGTGCAGGCAATATTTTGCGGCTAGGGGTGACCAATCGACCCCAAGTCACTCTTATTGGGGTAACCATCGAAGGAGACTGTCTTGGCGGATTCCAACGCTCAATCCCTGGTCGCGGGGCTTGTGGCGAGTCACGGGCTGCAACTGCGCCGATTTTTGCTCGCGCGCGTGCGGAACGTGGCGGATGTGCCGGATTTCATCCAGGAGGTGTACCTGCGGATGCTTCGCGTGCCCAATGCGGAGTCCATCCGCTCGCCGGAGGCGTATCTGTTCACGGTCGCTCAGCACGTGGTCCAGCAGCAGGCATTGCAGTCGGGTCCTTCGGGCAGTCCCGCGCAGCTCATGCGCATGCTCGATCCATCGCCCTCGACTCACGATGCCAATCCGGAGCTGGATGCCAGCGCTCAGCAATGCCTGGAACGACTGCAAAAGGCATTGGACGGTTTGCATCCCAGGGCAAGGGCCGCCTTCATCCTGAGTCGTCGCGACGGCCTCAACTTCGACCAGATCGCTGAGCGCCTGGGCGTGTCGCGGCCCATGGCCAAGAAGTATCTGACCAAAGCATTGATGCGCTTTCGCCAAAGTCTGGCGGAGCAGGATTAGGTCGCCGCCATGGAGAGCCGTGCCCGAGGCAAGTTCAACGCGCAGATTTACGAGCAGGCGTGCGACTGGTTCGGCGAATGCCGTTCCGGCGGGTTGGACGCCGCCGCCCGGCGTGATTTCGACCGATGGCTGCGCCAATCACCGGATCACATTGCCGCCTATCTGGAAGTCGCCGCTCTCTATCAAGAGGCTCGTGCCGCCATTCCGGAGACTGAGAATGTCGAGGCGCTGATCGCGGCAGCGGCTCGACATCACGATAACGTGGTAGAGCTTGCGCCTGACACACCCACGCGACAGGTTCCAACCTCGCTGCCGTCGCCGCGCAAGCGCACGTTCGCCGTCACCGCTTCGCTTGCGATCGCTGCGGCAGTGCTGGTGATCGTATCGCAGATGTCCTGGCCGCAGACCTATGCGACGGGCATCGGCGAGCAGCGGTCGATCGTGCTCGCGGACGGATCGACGGTGGATTTGAACTCGCGTTCCAAGATCAGGATTCGATTCTCGTCTCAACAACGCGGCATCGAGCTGATCGACGGCCAGGCGTTGTTCAAGGTCGCCAGGGATCATGCTCGGCCATTCGTGGTTGAGAGCGGAGGCACTCGCGTTCGCGCCGTCGGCACGCAGTTCGACGTCTATCGCAAACGACAGGGCACCATCGTCACCGTCGTCGAAGGTCGCGTCGCCGTGCTCACCGAGCGTGGCGACGGCGATGCGACCGTTGTCGAACCGCAAACTGGCGCGCTCGGGCCGGGCTTGCTGGTGTCGGCTGGCGAGCAGGTGAAGGTCAACGAGAGCACCGCGCAGCGCTTGCCCCATCCAAATATCGACGGCGCCACCGCCTGGCGGCAGCGTGAGCTGGTGTTCGATACCGCTTCGTTGTTCGAAGTGGCGGAGGAGTTCAACCGTTACAACACTCGCCGATTGGTCATCGACAAGGACGAGCAGTACGACTTCCATATCAGCGGCGTGTTCTCCTCGACCGACCCCTCGTCGCTGATTCGTTTCCTGCAAGCACGGCGCGATCTGCGGGTCATCGAGACGGAAACGGAGATCCGCGTCGGAAAAAATAACTGACGGGCCGGGGTATCCGATGTTCGCTCCCGCACTCTTCTAACGCATGAGCCCACGTCAACTGACGCTGGGTACTACAAGCCTCTTCAGGGGCAGGGGAGTTCTCATGCGTTTGAGCGTGCTGGCGGCGGCGATATCACTTTCGGTCGGCCTGTCGACGGCGGCGGACGTGCAGGCCGCGATCAAGAAACGAACCTTCATTCCTGCGCAGGGACTCGGTCCGGCGCTGCGGGCCTTCGCCAAAGATCACAAGTTGCAGATCATCTATGTTTCCGAGGAAGTGGCGAAGCTGCACACGCGGGGTGTGGTCGGCGATGTGACCAGTGACGAAGCACTGCGAGCGCTGCTGCAGGGAACGGAGCTCGAATATCGGTACCTCGATGAGCGAACGGTCACCGTTTTCTTGGCAACTGAGGCGGAGTCGACGCAATCGACGAGCGCGCTGGAAGCCTCTGAAGGCCTGCGTCTGTCGCAGGCAAGCAATGTTTCATCGTCGACCGAATCGACGCTGGCGCTGGAGGAAGTGATTGTCACCGCGACCAAGCGTCCCGAGGCGGTACGAAGAATCTCGGGCTCCGTCAGCGCTCTGACGGGCAATGAGTTGGAGAAAGTGGGCGCACAGAGCATGGCGGACTACATCTCCCGCACGCCCGGTGTCATCTTCAATGGCAGCGCGCCCGGAAATTCCACCGTCACCATCCGTGGTATCTCCACGACCACGCGCATCGACCAGGGACAGGGAACGACCGGCTACTTCCTCGACGACGTCCCGCTCACCGATCCGTTCTTCTCCATCGCCATTCCCGACATCGACGCCTTCGATGTCAACAACGTTTCGGTACTGCGGGGGCCGCAGGGCACGTTGTTCGGATCCGCATCGCTGGGTGGCGCGATCAACTACCAGACGGCCAAGCCGGATGCCTCTAAATGGGACGCGCGCGTGCAAGGCAGCTATGCAGGTGTCACTGACGGCGGCGACAGTCAGTCCGGCAAAGTCATGATCAATGCGCCGATTGTGACCGACAAGCTGGCGGTGCGCGGCGTCTATGTCTATCGCGACGATGCCGGCTTCCTCGACAATGTCGGCACGGCACGCGACGATGTGGATCGCGTGCTGGTTCGCGGCGGGCGGGTGCAAGCGCTTTGGGCGCCGACTGATCGAACCAAGGTCAACTATTTATTTCTGAATCAGACCTTGGAGAACGACGATGTGGGCTATCAAGAGCCCGAGACCGTGGGGAATCTGCAAAAGAGCACGGTGGTGCCGGAACGCAGCGAGTATGAAACCACCATCCATAACTTGCGTGTCGATCAGGAATTCGACTTCGGTACGTTGACGGTTTCCGCGGCTCACCATGAGAAGCGGGCGGAGAGCACAGAGGACGCCACGGCGGATCTCGAGTCGCTGCTGCCGGGCGTGTCGCCGATAACCATCAGCGCGCCCTCGACCAGTCGCGGTAAGACGTTTGAAATCCGGCTGGCGTCGCCGACCGGGAGATCCTTCGAGTATCTCATCGGCGCAATGCGCGACGATACGCACATGGACATCCGCAACCTGGCGGGTGGCCCGGGAACCGCGGCGGTCATCGAAGAGCTATTCGCTCCGTTGCTCGGCCCGGGCATCGGTGAGATCTCGGCGCCCGGCGATATCTTTCTGAACGCCCGCATCCCGGTGCATGGCGAGGAGAATGCACTGTTCGGTGAGGCGACCTATCACTTCAACGATGCGTGGAAGGTGACGCTTGGCGGTCGCGGGTTCGATACGAAGGTCGAGAATGCGACAGAGTCCAGCGGGTTCTTCACGCTGCTGACCACCGGCGAACTGCAGACTTCGCAATCCGGTACGCAGAAGGAACGCGGGTTCACGCCGAAGGCTTCAATCACGTGGACGCCGAGCGATGACTTCATGGCGTACGTCCTCGCGAGCAAAGGTTTTCGCTACGGCGGACCGAACATCATCGTATCCGAGCCGGGGTTTACGGTCCCGCCGGAGTTCGATTCAGATTCACTGTTCAATTACGAGTTGGGCGTGCGCTCGGATCTGTTCGGGCAGCGCGTGCGCCTGGATGGCACCGTGTTCTTCATCGATTGGCGGGATATCCAGCTGCGCCAGCAGACCCCACTGCGGCTGAACTATGCGAGCAATGCCGGCAAGGCGGAGAGCTACGGCTTGGAGGGCACGGCGACGATCATGATTGCGCGGGATTTGGTGTTCACGACCAATCTCACCTATCTGAATGCCGAGCTGGTGGAAGATTTCAATCCCGGCGGCGGTCAGCAGATCGTGCCCGCGGGTTCCACGCTGCCCGGCGCCTCGGAATGGCAGGTGTCTAGCACGCTCAGTTATGAGATGTCGGAACTGCCGCTGGCGCCGTCCTTCGTGCTTTCCCATCGCTATCTCTCGGAAGCCCCCGGCATATTCGGTGCCGGCGCGGAGCAGGGCGATTTCAGCGTGGTTGATGCGCGCGTCGCGTTGAGGTTCAACCAGTTCAGCATCACTGCTTTCGTCAACAACTTGACCAACAGTGACGGCGTCACGACTGCTCTGGACGATCCGCTTCAACAATACTTGATCCGGCCTCGCACGATCGGTGTGACGCTCGATTACCGGCTCTAGTCCGATCTCCCATCCGCGCAATTCAACCGACCGGTGCAAACGCGCCGGTCGGGATTCGTTCGAGGAAAATCAATGCGCCATTTCAGAAGACTCTTGCTTGCTGTCCTGCTCGGTGCCGTCGCGACGGGGGTAACTGCCGCGGCGTGGGCCCAGAACACACCGGCGACTACTGTCATTCACGCGGGCCATCTGATTGCCGAGCCGGGCAAGCCGCCGCTGACGAATCGCTCGGTGATCGTCGAGGACGGTAGAGTCGTTGCGGTCAAGGAAGGCTTCGTTGGCGGCGACAATATCATCGACTTGAAGGACAAGTGGGTCATGCCGGGCCTCATCGATATGCACACTCATCTGACCGGCGTGCTCGACCTGGCGGCACCGACAGAGCCGCAAATTGCAATGGCCTACCTGCGTCCGCCGGCGGAGACGCTGCTGAGCATGTTGCCCAGAGTGAGGACGCTGTTGATGAGCGGGTTCACGACGATCCGCTCGCTCGCCGATCAGTCGAGCACAACGTATGCGCTTCGAGATGCCATCAACAAGGGCATCGTCGTGGGCCCGCGCATGTTCGTTTCGGAGCCGCAGATCTCTGTCGATGGCGGCGACCTGGATGCATCGCGCTGGGGCGTTCGCAAGGATCTCGAGCAATACGTGTCCAATCGCGGTAACTGCACGGGCGTCACCGAGTGCATCAAAGTCGTCCGTCAAGAAGTGCGTCGGGGTGCCGATGTGATCAAGCTGCGGCAGTCTGGTTTGCCTGTCGAAGATCCGCAGGTTCAGATGGTCGAGTCCCAGGCTGAAGTGCAGGCCATCATAGATACCGCGCATCAGTTGGATCGCAAAGTGGCGGCGCATGTCAGCGGGACGCCGGCTTATCTGCATACGGTCATCGCGGCTGGCGCGGACACGATCGAACACGGTCCGGTCGACGATGCGGCGATTGCCTTGATGAAGAAGCACGGCACTTCGTACACGCCGACGTTGCTCGCGGCAAAGATGATCGACTATCGCTTCCAGGAAGGATTGGAGGGGGTCGGCAAGGCGTATCGCGCGGGCGTGCCCATCATCTTCGGCACGGACATCGGCATCTTTGGCGTCGAGCAGAGCCATCTGGAGTTTGGCTTGCTCGCACAGGCCGGTATGCCGCCGGAGCAGGTGCTGCGCGCGGCGACAGTGAACGCAGCCAGTGCATTAGGTCGCGGCGACAGCCTGGGCGTGATCGCGCCCGGCAAGTTCGCGGACATCATCGCGATGAAGCGCGATCCCTTTACGAAGATCGACGCGCTCGGCGACGCCGGCGAGATCTCGTTCGTGATGAAGGAAGGGCAAGTATTCAAGGATGCTTGGTAATGTGGCCGCATCGTCCGCTGCGATTTCCGTTTTCCGCAAGAGCCCTTCGAAGGCAGCGTTCCGGTCACGGCCATAGCCATCTCTCGGCACGTCGCTGCTGTATGCTCGTTGCCGCGGCCAGCATTGCGTCGCTGCTTCCGGCGGCTTCGCCCGGCGCGTCGCTACCTATCAGCCCGGCCTCGATTGATCGAACAGTCGCGCGCACGATGGAGGCATTCGAGGTGCCGGGCGTGGCGGTTGGCATCGTCAAGGACGGCAAGTTGGTGTTCGCCAAAGGTTACGGGGTGCGTGAGTTGGGCAAGCCCGAGTCGGTGGGCCCGCGCACACTGTTTCAGATCGGCTCGAACACGAAGGCATTCACAGTAGCGGCGCTGGCAATGCTGGTCGATGCGGGCAAGTTTCGGTGGGACGATCGTGTCATCGACTACTTGCCGCAGTTTCGTCTGTACGACGCCTACGTCACCCGAGAGTTCACTATTCGAGATCTGCTCAGCCACCGCAGTGGTCTCGGTACGGGTGCGGGCGATCTGATGTTCTTCCCGGAGACGGACTTCACACGCGAGGAGCTGATTGAAGGGTTGCGTCACCTGAAGCCAGCGACATCGTTCCGGACCGAATACGACTACGACAATGTTCTGTACGTGGTTGCCGGCGAAGTGGTTGCGGCCATCAGCGGCGAGTCTTGGGAGGACTTCATCGCAAATCGGCTCCTGGCGCCCTTGGGTATGTCGCCATGCGCGCCGACCTACGAGCGTGTCATCGACAGAAGCGATATGGCATCGCCACACGCCCACGTCGACGGCCATCTCAAAACCATCCCCGTCGAGAAACTGCAGTTGAGCGCAGCGGCCGGCGCTATCAATTGCAGCATCGATGGCATGGCGAGGTGGCTGCAGGCGCAGCTCGCGCAAGGCAAGGCAACCAACGGTCGAAGCATATTCAGCGCCGAACGCGGCGCCGAGATGTGGTCTATGAACACTATCAAGCCGATTCAACCGGAGCTGGCGGCACTTACGCGAACCCATTTTGCCGGCTATGCGTTGGGCTGGGAGGTGCGCGACTCGTTCGGTCGAAAGATTGTCTCGCACACCGGCGGCGTGCCGGGCTCCGTAACCTGGATCACTCTGGTGCCGGAGCTGCAGCTAGGCGTGATGGTATTCACCAATCAGCAAAGCGACATCGCCATGGAAGTCGTGGGCAATCAGATCCTCGACGCCTATCTGCAAGCGCCAACACGCGATTGGGTAGCAATCGGCGTTGCATTCGATGCACGCCGGGCCGCGCACGCGAAAGCTATCGAGGACGAAGCACGCAAAGTGAGCGCAAGCGCGAGTCCGCCGGCGCTATCTCTTGAAGCATATGCCGGTTGTTACATCGATGCCTGGCGTGGCGCGGCTACAGTCAGGCGTGAAGGCGACAACCTCATTCTGAAATTCGGCCGAACGGATCGACTGGAAGGAGTGCTGCATCCGTTCCGGGGCAATGTTTTCATCGTTCGATGGAACGACCGCAGCCTCGATGCGGACGCGTACGTGCGCTTCGGTCAGGGCTTTGGCCGCGACATCGAGCGCATGAGCATGCAGGCGGTCTCGCCAGCGACGGACTTTAGTTTCGATTTCCAGGACCTGGACTTTCGCAAGGTCGAGTCGTGCTCGGGGCTGAAACAATGAATGGCGCCGAGGCCACGCTCAAAGCACTGGCCGACGCGGGCGTCGACGCCTGCTTCACCAATCCCGGCACCAGCGAAATGCAGATGGTCGCGGCGTTCGACCGCGAACCGCGCATTCGACCGGTGCTTTGCTTGTTTGAAGGCGTTGCCACGGGCGCGGCCGATGGCTACGGGCGCATCGCCGGAAAGCCGGCGACGACACTGCTGCATCTGGGCCCGGGATTGGCCAACGGAGGCGCCAATCTTCACAACGCTCGCCGTGCGCACACGCCGATGGTGAATATTGTCGGCGATCACGCGATTTCGCATCAAAAGCTCGATGCGCCGTTGCAGTCGGACATCGTGAGTCTGGCTCGGCCGTATTCGTCATGGATCAGATCGGCGGCGACGCCCGACGCTGCCTCTCGCCTGGCGCGCGAAGCTGTGGCAGCGAGTCTCGCGCCGCCGGGTGCGATATCGACATTGGTCCTGCCTGCCGATTGCTGCTGGAACGAAACGACCAAGCAGCATATGAGCGATGAAGTGGTGGCACGCGCGCCGACCTTGCACACGTCTCAGGAACACATCGAGGCGGCGGCCCGAGCGTTGCGCTCGGCGCGCAAACCTGTGGTGTTACTGGGCGGCTCGGGATGCACGGAACGAGGCTTGATGGCGGCCGCTCGTCTGCATGCGTCGGGCGTTCGCATCATGATGGACACGTTTGTGAGTCGACTGCCGCGTGGAGCAGGGCGATTCGCGGCCGAGCGGCTGCCGTACTTCGCCGAGATGGCGCTGGTGAAGCTGCATGACACCGATTTGATGCTGTTGGCGGGGGCGCGAAGTCCGGTAGCGTTCTTCGCTTATCCCGACAAGCCAAGCACGCTGGTGCCTGCGTACTGTGAGGTGCAGACCCTCGCGGCACTACATGAGGACGTGACTACGGCGCTTGAGTCGCTTGCGCATGCTGTGGGTGCCAAGTCGGCCTCAGCTACCGCATCGTATGCGATGCCGGGTGCTTGTTCCGGAGCACTCACACCGGCAACGGCAGGAGTTTCGCTAACTCGCTGGATGCCGGCAGGATCCATTGTTTGCGATGACGCGGTCACAGCGGGATTGTCGGTTTTCGAGGCAACGATTCCGGCGCAACCGCATGATTGGTTGATGTTGACCGGCGGCGGCCATTGGCGCGGGCATGCCCATGGCAATCGGTGCGGCCGTGGCAGCGCCCGGCCGCAAAGTCATCAGCCTCAATGGCGATGGTGCCGGAGCGTTCACGTTACAGAGTCTCTGGACCATGGCGCGTGAGCAACTCGACATTGTGACCGTGGTGTTTGCCAATCACGCGTATCGCATTCTGGATATCGAGTTGATGCGGACACGGGCAGGTGTGCCAGGGCCTGCAGCGGCGAAGCTCGTGGCGCTCGACAATCCTCGGATGGATTGGGTATCGCTCGCCAAGGGGTTCGGCGTTTCGGCTGTGCGCTGTACTACTTCGGAGGACTTCGACGGCGCGCTCGCCAAAGCTATCGCGTCGCCGGGGCCGCAGTTCATCGAAGCGGTTTGGAACAGCGCATGAGCATACAACGCTGGCTCGCGCGCAAGTCCGTGGAAGCTCTGCAGCGAGAGTCCACATCGCACGGGCTTAACAGAACGCTTGGCCCGACCAATCTGCTGCTCATGGGCATTGGCTGCATCATCGGTGCGGGTGTCTATGTCATGACCGGCGCGGCGGCGGCGAGTTTCGCGGGACCCGCCGTCACGATTTCATTCGTGCTTGCGGGCGGCGCGTGCGCGCTGACCGCTTTGTGCTACGCCGAGCTGGCGTCGACGATGCCGGTCGCGGGATCGTCCTACACATATTGTTACGCGACGTTGGGAGAAGGGGCGGCGTGGTTATTGGGTTGGTTGTTATTGCTCGAGTACGGGCTGGCGAGTGCGATTCTCGCGGTCGGTTTTAGCGGCTACTTCGCCAGTCTGCTCTCGGAATTCGGCGCGACCGTGCCGTCGATCCGCGTGAATTTGATCGCGGTGTTCGTCGTCGCCATGGCGATTTTGGTACTGATTCGCGGCGTCCGTGAATCCGCGGTAGCCAACAATGTCATCGTCGCGGTGAAGCTGATTGTGCTGCTGGCGTTCATTATCGTGGGGGCGTCGGCGATTGATCCTGAGCATTGGACACCTTTCGTTCCGCCGCACCAGGGCGGCTTCGCGTATGGATGGCAGGGTGTGTTTCGGGCGGCTTCAATGCTGTTTTTTGCGTTTCTTGGTTTCGAAACCGTGGCAACTGCAGCTTCAGAAGCCCGCAATCCGCAGCGGGACATCCCGATCGGCATTCTTGGCGCGCTCGCGGCCTGCACTCTCATCTACGTGGTCTTCTCCGCAGTGTTGACTGGCATCGTTCCATATCGAGAGCTGGGCGTTGCCGATCCGGTCGCCGTAGCTGCCGATCGCATGGGGTCACCGCATTTCGCGACGCTGATCAAGATCGGTGCGCTCATGGGACTTGCCTCCGTGTTACTCGTCGTGACGTATGGCCAGTCGCGGGTGGCGTTCACGATGGCGCGCGACGGCCTGTTGCCGCCGATGTTTTGCAAGTTGCACCCTCGGTTCCGAACTCCGCATCTCGGCACACTGATGCTCGGTGCGATATCCATGATCGCCGCAGCGCTGTTGCCGATCTCAGTGCTCGGTGACTTGGTCAGCTTGGGAACGGCGTTGGCGTTTTCCATCGTTTGTCTCGCGGTGATGTGGTTGCGCACGTTGCGTCCGGATCTGCCGCGTCCGTTCAGCGTGCCGTTCGGAGGATTGGGCGGATCTGGATCGGCTACGTGCCGGTCGCAGCTATCCTGTTGTGCTGGACCATGATTGTCCCAGTGGCGCTCGATCTCATCCATCAGGCGCGCCAGGGCAGTCCGGAGCCGCTGGTCGTACTTCTTATATATGTATTGGTCGGCGTCGCGATCTATCTGAGAGGCCCGAATGTCAGGTCCAATGGCGCTTGAGGTCGAGCCGTTTCGTTCGATCGGCATCAGTCGTCTCGCGCAACGACTGCAAAGCGAAGGACGATCGATTATTCACATGGAGTTCGGACAGCCGTCGACCGGCGCGCCGCAAGCGGCCATTGCTGCCGCCCATGTCGTTCTGGATCGAGATGGCATGGGCTATTGGGAGAGTTCCGCGCTCAAGGCCCGCTTGGCCCGCCACTATCTCGAGACCTATGGCGTCACGGTCGATCCCGAACAATTCATTCTGACGTGCGGCGCGTCTCCGGCGCTCGTGCTGGCGCTGATCTCTCAGTTTGCCGCCGGTGCCCGCGTGGCTCTGGCTCGCCCGGGCTATGTCGCTTATCGAAATACCCTTCGGGCGCTCCATATGATTCCTGTCGAGATTCCGTGCGGCCCCGAGGTGAGATACCAACTGACGGCGGCCAGTCTGGCGGCGCTCGATCCGCCGCCGGACGCTGTCATCATCGCGAGCCCCGCGAACCCCACCGGCACCATCATCGTGGCCGAGGAGTTGCAAGCCATCGCTCGGGTTTGCAACGAGCGCTGCATCAGAATCATTTCCGACGAGATTTATCACGGCTTGAGCTATGTGGGCCCGGCGCGCTCGATGCTCGAGTTCGAGGCGGATGCATTGATCGTCAATAGCTTCTCAAAATACTTCAGCATGGTGGGTTGGCGGCTTGGCTGGTTGTTGGTGCCGCTCGCGAACCTGGCGCGGGCGCGCGCTTATTACGGAAACCTGTTTCTGACCGCTCCGTCCTTGAGTCAGCATGCAGCGCTCGCGGCGCTCGACTGCATGCAGGAACTGAAGGGTCACGTCCGTGTGTACGCACGCAACCGCGAATTGCTGTTGAACGCGCTGCCGGCGCTTGGACTGGATGCGATCGCGCCGCCTGATGGGGCGTTCTATATATACGCCGACGTGCGGCGTTTCACCGACGACAGTTCGGTTCTGCAAAGAGATGTTGCTCGCGAGCGGCGTGGCAACCGCGCCGGGCATCGACTTCGATCCGGTCGATGGTCGCCACTTCATACGCGTGAGTTTCGCGATCTCCACCGTGGAAGTTCTGGAGGCGTTGCGGCGGTTGACGGCTTGGCTCAACGACGTCAAATCATGAGTGCCTGCCTGGTGCCGCGAGCGTAACGGTCAGGCGCACGGCGGCCACGATCGACCCAGGCAATGGGCTACTCGTGTTCGATCTGGATTTCGGCGATGAGATCACCAACGAACCGGGCGTGGATCGCACGCGCGACAGGTTCAATTCGGGTTAAGTTATTGTTTTATAAAGTGAACTGGTCGGGGCAGTATGGCTTACATGCTGGGGTCACGCCCAATTGCATGCTCGGCGCGAGCCCCAACCGCTATCGACACTCGAACTTGCGTCATGAGGCTCGGGTCCCCCTGGGCATGCGTGGATTACAGGCTCAGGCCAAGTACCTGCACTCTCTTGTGGATAAAAATAATGGTGCGGCATCAGACGCCGAGGCGATTGCCACTGAACTTAACTTCGCCGGCCTGCCTTTACTCTTTCCGAAGCCGCCTGCAACAAGGGACAATGGGAATCCGGAAACCTCGAGTGCGCGCTGCTGACCCCGACAGTCGCGAGTCATCGAAGTGCGAGGGCCGGAAGGGGGCGGCACGTACCTCAGCTAGCGAGCGCGGTGAATCATCGAATGGTACAAGTCACTAATACAACTTTGAGAACTGACTAACTGCAGAAGTGATGTGGGCAGATTACGCGGACCGAATGCGCAAACGGCCACAATTGGATTGGCGATTGTGATTGGTGATCGCGCAACGAGGTGTTGCATGATTCAGATCGAGCAAGACGATATTTCGCGGCCTCAAGTTCTCGCGTTGCTCGAGGAGCATTTGCGAAGCATGTACGAGCTGTCACCGCCGGAAAAAGTGTTCGCTTTCGACGCTTCGAAACTCAACGCGCCGGACGTCACGTTCTGGACAGCCTGGCAGGACGGTGTGCTCCTGGGTTGTGCCGCGCTCAAGGAGCTGTCATCGACGGAAGGAGAGATCAAGTCCATGCGCACGCCGAGCGCGAGGCGGAGGACTGGTGCCGGTAAGGCGCTGTTGAACCACATCATCGACGAGGCACGCACCCGGGCATATCAAGCGCTTTATCTCGAAACGGGGTGTCATCGGGCATTCTTGCCTGCTCAGAGTTTATACCGCAGCGCTGGGTTTGCCATCTGCGGGCCGTTTGGGGGATACCGTGAGAACGGCAACAGCGTGTTCATGTCGCTAAAGCTGGCGTGATCTGCCTGCGTTGACGGGCAGGGAGAGCCTGGGCTATTCTTTATTCGTCGAATTACGAATGACGACCACTTGAGTTCCAACTCCGCACAATGCAGAGCTCCGAAGCGATCGTCCTCCCGCCGGGCCTTGGACGAGGAATCGCTTGCAGTCTTATGCAAGGCGTTGGCGCATCCCGCGCGCGTGAAGTTGCTCAACTATCTAGCCGACTATGGCACCTGCTACTTCGGCAAGCTGACTGACATATTGCCTCTGGCGCCTTCGACAATCTCTCAGCACGTGACCGTGTTGAAGGAGGCCGGCTTGATTCTTGGGTCTGACGACAACACGCGCACTTGCTACTGCGTCAACGCGGAGCGTCTCGAGGAGTTGAAAGAGATGATCGCGGCACTCTGAATTTCTGAGGCGAGTATTCGTAATTCGACGAAATACGATGGAGTAACGGTGATGCAACCCGATGGCTCTGATGTACCTGTGCCGGTCAGCGATGGCAGCTCGTTATCCGCGGCAGCGACTCAATGTTGCGGCGGTCCCGCCAAGAACAATGGCGGAGCATGTTGTGTCAAGGATGAGGAGGCGAAAGCTTCGGGAAGCCAGGGGTGCAGGTGTTCAGCAAGCGAAGCCGCTCCCGTAGCGATGGCCAGTTGCTGTACTGGCGTGGCTACGAAGCTTCCAAACATCGTGCAGGAGCACTTCAGAATGCCAGGTCTTGCACAGTTGCAGCCACGAGAAGTGCAGCACGCTCCGCGGATCCTGGTGCTCTACGGATCCACGCGCCAGCGTTCGTTCAGCCGCTTTCTTGCGGAGGAGGCGGGCCGGCTGCTCGGGGCTTTTGGAGCAGAGGTGCGCTTCTTCAATCCTTCGGGCCTCCCACTGCCTGACGACGCTCCGGACACTCATCCAAAGGTTCAGGAGCTTCGGCAACTCGCAGGCTGGTGCGAGGGCATGGTGTGGAGCTCTCCAGAGAGGCACGGAGCGATGTCCGGGATCATGAAAGCCCAGATCGATTGGATCCCGCTGAACACTGGAGCAGTGCGACCAACGCAGGGTAAGACGCTCGCTGTCATGCAGGTCTCGGGTGGATCTCAGTCGTTCAATGCGGTTAATCAAATGCGCGTGCTTGGCCGATGGATGCGCATGATCACAATTCCAAACCAATCGTCGGTGCCGAAGGCATTTCAAGAGTTCGATGAGTTCGGCCGCATGAAGCCGTCTGCTCTGTACGAACGAGTTGTGGACGTTACCGAGGAGCTGATGAAGTTCACCTTGTTGACGAGAGGCGTGTCCAACTATCTCGTCGACCGGTATAGCGAGCGGAAGGAGAGTGCTGCGGAATTGGCAAAGCGCGTGCAGCTAAATCATGCAGTCACAGGAGTCGGGCGATGAAAGGCAGACCGAACAATATCCACGCCAAGCAGCTTACAAGACGCTCCTTTGTCGGAGTTGGTTCACTCGCAATCGCGGCGATCCCTGCAACTGTCACCGCAGAAGAGATGCGCACGCTGGGCGCTGCCAGGCGAGAGTACGGCGAGCGGTCGCAGTTCGAGCGCGCCGCCCGGCTGTTCCCGTCTGCATCGTCCACGCCGATGACCGGGGCGAGTCGTTCGCCCCTCCAGGATCAGTTTGGAATCATTACGCCGTCAGCCCTGCATTTTGAAAGGCACCATTCCGGTGTCCCGACCATCGACCCGGCGACGCACGAGCTTGCCATTCATGGCCTCGTGGAGCGCCCGCAACGATTTACGATGAGCTTGTTGAAACGGCTCCCATCGGTGTCTCGCATTCATTTCATCGAGTGCGGCGGTAATGCGGGACGAGAGCATCGAGGCAATCCAGGTGCGACGGTCCAGCAAAGTCATGGTCTCGTCAGCTGCAGCGAATGGACCGGGGTTCGATTGAGCAGATTGCTGGCGGAAGTGGGACTCAAGCCCAGCGCTCGATGGATCCTCGCCGAGGGCGCGGATGCGTCTCGACACGCTCGAAGCATTCCGCTGGCGAAAGCGTTGGATGATGTTCTGGTCGCCTACGGTCAAAACGGCGAAGCGCTTCGACCGGAGCAGGGCTATCCATTGCGGCTGTTGGTGCCGGGATGGGAAGGCAACGTCAGTGTCAAATGGCTGCATCGGCTGCACGTTATCGATCAACCCATGATGACGCGCGACGAAGCCGCGAGCTACACGGATCTGATGCCCGATGGCAAGGCTCGATCCTTCAGCTTCGAGATGGAGTCGAACTCGGTGATTACCTCGCCGTCCGGAGGTCAGCAGCTCGAGGGGCGAGGTTGGATAGAGATATCCGGCTTGGCGTGGTCTGGCCGCGGGCGCATAGAGCAAGTCGATGTTTCGACTGATGGCGGGCGCACGTGGGGCCAGGCGGAGCTACAAGCTCCAGTGCTGAGCAAGGCCTTCACGCGGTTCCGCTTGCCTTGGAGATGGGATGGACAAGAGGCGGTATTGGTCTCTCGGTCCAGAGACGAGACGGGCTATATCCAGCCTACCCGTGAAGCGATCGTGGCCGCGCGCGGCACGAAGGAAGGGCCAGATGGCTTCAATCACTACAACGGAATGAAGCCTTGGAGGCTTACTCGCGAGGGAATGGTGACCCATGTTTAGTATGCGCTCGGGTTTGTTCTTGCTTGTGGCAACAGTGGCCGCTGCTGATCCAGCACTACATTCGTCGAGCGACGGCGCAGTTCCATACAACTTGGGTAAACCGTTGACCAACGATCAGATCGCCGCAATCGACATTTCGGTGCTGCCGAATGGCGAAGGGCTGCCCGACGGTAAGGGCTCAGGGCGCGAGGGCGCAAAGGTTTATGCAACGCATTGCGCGGCCTGCCACGGGGATCAGGGTGAAGGACGAGGAGATTTCGTTGCTCTGGTCGGTGGTCGAGGCACGCTGTCATCCAATCAGCCTGTGCTCACAGTGGGCAGCTACTGGCCGACGGCAACCACCGTGTTTGATTACATCCGCCGCGCGATGCCGTACAACACGCCTGGTGTGCTCACCACGAATGAAGTCTATGCCGTCACGGCCTGGATCCTGGAGAAGAATCAAATTGTCGCGCCAGGAACGGTGTTGGATCGCCACGCTCTCCTAAAAGTCAGCATGCCGAACGAAGAGGGATTCGTGCCTGATCCGCGTCCCGACTTAGCGCGCTAAACATCTTGCGACAGCAACGTGCCTGGCGAGAGTACGCAGCATTGCCGGCATGCTACGTCGCGAGGATGACCATTTGGTTAAAGCTCTATGACCCTCGGCAGGCTGGTCTCGTCCAGAATAATTCCATAAAATTGGAATTATGAAATCCGATGACGCGGTCCTGGCACTCAGTGCTTTGGCGCAGGAGTCGCGCCTTGCGGTGTTTCGACTCCTGGTCAAGCGCGGGCCCGATGGCTATTCCCCTGGCGATTTGATCGAGAAGCTCAGCATTCCTGCGTCAACGCTCTCGTTTCATCTGAGCGAGCTGCAAGCGGCCGACCTGATCGGCTCCCGTCGGGAAGGCCGCTTTCTCTATTACAGCGCCAATTTTGACCGCATGAGGGGATTGATCGATTTCCTCACCGAGAAGTGCTGTAGCTTGTCGGATGTTGAGTGCGACAGCGCCTGCGTCCCTGTTCCAGCATCTCGTCGGCGCCGCGCGTGAGCGCGAAAAGGTGAATCCTAATATGCGTATCGATCCGGCCCGACCATCCGACCTGCCTGCAATCCGCTCATTATTGGAGATCGAGGGATTGCCCGCCCGCGACCTCGAAGAGTCCGCGCTCGAATGGTTTTTGGTGGCTCGCAGCGAGGAGCGTGTGCTCGCGGCCGTGGGATTGGAAATCTACGGGCGCGTAGCGCTGCTCCGGTCGCTCGTGGTTGATCCTCAGCTGCGCGGCCGAGGATTGGGTATTCAGATGACCGAAGCGGCTGAGGTCCTAGCCCATCGAGCGGGTGTCGAGTCGATCTACCTGCTGACCACCACTGCCGATGCGTTTTTCCGCCAACGCGGCTATCGGTTCGCTTCTCGGCCGGAGACACCCGCGGCGATCCAATCCACGACACAGTTCAGTGCGCTGTGTCCGTCCACTGCAAGCTTGATGGTGAAGCCATGACGCAGCCTCCGTACCACGTGCTCTTCCTGTGCACGGGCAACTCCGCCAGGAGCATTCTTGCCGAAGTACTCATCAATCGCTGGGGCGCTGGAAAATTTGTGGGGTACAGCGCGGGCAGCTTCCCGAAGGGCGAAGTCAACCCGCTGACGCTTCGATTCCTGGAGCAGGTTGGGCTACCAACGGCAGGGCTACGGAGTAAGAGCTGGGATGAATTCGCGCGCCCAGGTGCCCCGGCGCTTGACTTCGTGTTCACGGTTTGTGATCAGGCCGCGGGGGAAGTGTGTCCCGTGTGGCCCGGCCGACCGATAACCGCGCATTGGGGAGTGCAGGATCCGGCGGCGGCCGAAGGCACCGATGAGGAAAAGCTTGCGGTGTTCAACATGGTCTTTCGCGAGCTCGAAAGTCGCATCAAGATCTTCTGCAGCTTGCCGCTTGCGTCACTCGATCGCGTCCGCATCAAGGAAGATGTGGAGAAGATCGGCCGAACGACCGCGGATTGAGTCCATATCCGTCCACGTTTCATCTCTCCTGCCCGCACTGCGCCGTGGGTAAATCCCCCTGGTGAATCGTATGGCTGAAGCACTCACCCGCAAGCTCTCGTTTCTGGATCGCTATCTGACGCTCTGGATATTCGTCGCGATGGCAGTCGGCGTCGCGATCGGTCATTGGTTCGAGAGTGCGCCCGCGCTCATTCAGCGGTTCGATGTTGGAACCACCAACGTGCCCATCGCAATCGGCCTCATCCTCATGATGTTCCGCCGTTGGCGAAGGTTCGTTACGAGTTGCTCGGCCGGGTGTTCGCCGACACGAAGATCCTGCGCCTTTCTCTTCTGCAAAACTGGATTATCGGTCCTGCCCTGATGTTCGTGCTGGCAGTGCTTTTCCTGCACGACTTCCCAGAGTACATGGCCGGCTTGATTCTCGTTGGCATCGCACGGTGCATCGCGATGGTGCTTGTGTGGAACCAGCTTGCGAAAGGAAGCAGCGAGTACGGCGCGGCACTCGTCGCGCTGAACAGCGTGTTTCAGATCCTGACATTCAGCCTATATGCTTGGGTGTTCATGACCGTGCTGCCGGACTGGCTTGGCCTGCACAGCACGGCGGTCGATGTCAGCATGGGAGACATCTTCAAGAGTGTCCTGATCTATCTGGGCATTCCTTTTGCGGCGGGATTCCTGAGCCGCCGCATCCTGGTCGCGCTGAAAGGGGAGAACTGGTACACGAGCATCTTCCTGCCGCGTGTTTCTCCGATCACGTTGGTTGCACTGTTGTTCACCATCGTCGTGATGTTTGCTCTGAAGGGCGACACCATTGTCCAGATCCCGCTGGACGTGCTCAGAATAGCTGTGCCGCTGATGCTCTATTTCGCGCTGATGTTTCTGCTCAGCTTCTTCATGGCTTACCGTCTTGGCGCCGACTATGAACGCAGTGCCACGGTGGCGTTCACGGCGGCGGGGAACAACTTCGAACTCGCCATCGCCGTCGCAATCGCCGTGTTCGGCATTGGCTCGAAAGTGGCCTTTGCTGCAGTGATCGGTCCCTTGGTTGAAGTGCCCGCGCTGATTGGGCTCGTCCACCTCGCGCTCTATTTTCAGCGGCGGTTCTATCGGGGCGCCCGGCAAACGCCCGGACGCAGGTTGGCATCCTCGGCATCGGTTGGGCCGAGTCCCGAATAAGCACATCTGCTCTAGAGGTAAGTTGCGTTCATTGCCGCTTCGGCACACAAATAGGGCCGGGGCAACTGTCGGCAATCCGTGCTACTCATGTTTCCAAACCTTCAGTGCTGAAACGAGCAAGACCGCTGCAAGCACTGGTAGTAATAGGACGCTTGGCGCGAAGCCGAGCACGAGACCACCGACAAATGCGCCTGCCACGGATCCGACTGCCATCATCATCACGAATGAGCGGTTTCGGTGAAGGACGTGGAAGCTGGCATCGCGGCTGTACCTCGCAAACCCAATCAGCATGGTCGGCATAAGTCTTCAGTGGACGCAGATAGTTCCGGAGAAGTGATCCACTCCGCCGCCGGCAAGCCTCCGCCCTGACCTTGAAAGGCTACCGTCGTCATCCCGCGGCGATTCGGGATGCGTCCTGAGCACGGCGGCACGGCCCGGCGTGCAACCCGGCTGAGCATAGAACGACGTGAACTGCATGCCCTCGGCGGCTAGGCGATCGAGATTCGGTGTGGGCATGCCGCGATGCTGTCGCCGAGCTCGCGTCAGTGGTGGGGGAGTTTGGTGCCGAGCCGTTCCCCCGTCGAGCAGCGCATTCGGTTCGCAATGTTCGCTGGCGCACCGAGAGGCGAGCGCCGTTAAGTCACAGTACCGGCAGGTGTCACATGGAGAAGCGTATGAAACACGAGCCAGCGGTGCCAAGCGACGAACCAGAGTGGGGTGTTGCGTTACCGTCGAAGTCGGATCAACCCACGGCGGCTGACCGCCGCTCCGACAAGATTCGATGCTGGCGGCGACGGGCGCTGTTGAAGCGCGGTGCGCGGCTGCACATGACGATGGTCGCGAATGCGCAATCAAATTCGTTAGCGTCGTTGGCCATGCTGGATGAAGCGGGCACAGTGGTCAGCTGGTACGGCAGTCCAGATGGACGCGATTACGACTCCCAGGAAGTCATCGACCGTCATCTGTCGTTGTTCTATTCCTCGGAGGAGGTTTCCAGACGACAGCCAGATCGTGACTTGCGTGCCGCCGTCATCGAAGGCCGAATCACTCGACAGGCGTGGCGCCGCAGGCCCGACGGCAGCGCATTCTGGGGCACTATCGACATCGAACCGGTCGTGCTTCGGGACGGGCGCGTGCAGGGGTTCAGCTATGTAGCGAGCGCTCCAGACCAGGTTGAACACAGCCTTCGATGAAGAAAGGACTGGGTGAACTACCCGCATATCGATGGACGTAGTCAGTATCACACGTGAGGCGGACGCTCGGAGATCTGCTGCAATAATTTAGCGAATTCAGTATCCGTTTGCATTGGTGGCCGGGAGTTGATGCTCTCCAGAACTCTCCGCGCAAGGATCGAGGAACTGTTTTGGAGGTCCAGCCCCGCCAATTCCAGTAGCTGGTCGATGCGGTGATCGGAATCGTCTGACGGCATGTCTGCAGCTCATTTGCTTCGCGTCCCCACGATGTGGGGCGCTCTGCGAAGTCTCAATCTGTCAATGCGCTGCGATGTGTATTGGTTCGAAACAGCCCGCGGACAAATATATTTACCTATCTAAAGGTGACCGAAGCGCGCACACTGGGGGCCGGTTCATATCTTGGAGAAACTCTTGCGCTTTTGGGCGATTAGTCGGCTCGTTGCTGGATGTACGGCATTATTACTCGTTGAAATTACAGCCAGCGCCCAGGCGCAAAGCTCTCTTTCCTCAATTCCGGAGCATGCCCGTCCGAGAGTCTATGGCAGCGGGTGGGAGTGTGCGCGCGGCTATCGAGAGACGGAGGGACGTTGTATCGCGGTGGTCGTCCCGGCGAACGCATATTTAGATGCGCGGGGGACGTCTTGGCGCTCCAATCGCGGATTCCTCAATGACAATCAGCGATGCACGCCCGTACGAGTGCCGCAGAACGGTTATGCCGTGGACTCCAGCTACGATCAGGGCTGGCGCTGCAATCGCGAGCAACGGAGCTCGGTCTCGGCACGGCGGTCGATTATCGATTCGTCAGGCAGTTCAAGCTCAGCCGCGACGAGTGATCGTCAGTACGCGTGGAGCCGGGTGCGGCGATGGTAAGGGTGACCCGCGTGCCCATGCCAATGTCTCTACCTCCCACCTCGAGCGTTCCGCGCAATTGAGCTGCGAAAGTTCGGATCAGCTTCAACCCCGTGCCTTCGGCGCCGTTGGGCGAGGCTAAGCCATGACCGGTGTCTTCGATGCGAAGTAATAACGCGTTCTCGCGCGTGCGCTGGAGCGCCACAACGATCAGGCCCGCGGATTCATTCGCAAATGCATGCTTGTATGCGTTGGTTACAGCCTCATTTGCGAGCAGCACCAAAGCTACCGCGTCCTGGGCGGGCAGTTTTATCTGATCGCATTCGATCTGCAACGTCACGTGCGGGTGCGTGCGGCCAGAGGATTGTCCTAGCGCGCTCCCCAGCGACTGCAATAATTGCGGCATGAATATGCTCTGAGTGCTGTTGGCGTTCGCGTACAGCAGTTCGTGAACCCTTGAAAGGAGATGCAGGCGGGCAGCGTTATCCAGCAAAGCATCGCGCACCTGCGCCAATGAGCTTGCTCGCGCCTGCATGGCCAACAAATTCGAGGCTATCTGCAGCGTGTTCTTGGTGCGGTGGTGCGCTTCGTCGATCAACGCGTCTTTGAACCGGAGTGCTTGCCGATTTGCGATCTCCGTCTGTTCGAACAGCGCGCGCTCTTCGTGCCGATCGTGGGTCAGCAGATTCTGCTGCGCCCGTTGGTGTGCGCGGGCGTGGTCGCGAGCTTGTTCCTGCAGCCGCAACGCCAGCGTCAGCTGTGCCGACAGTTGTTCCGCGATACGCACGTCGTCCCTGTTGAAGAGCGCCTGGCTGTCGTGATGCGCAACCCAGAGCGTGCCCAGCGGCTTGCGCCCGCCGTCGTACAGTGGAATGGTCAGGATCTCGGCGATCGACGGTAGTTTATCGGCCAACTGGTCGAACACGCGCTGGGGCCGTGAGATAAGAATGGCGATCCCAGTATCTAAACAGAGGCCGCAAGGACTACCTTCGCGAGGCGTGTCGGTAGCCTCGTGCGCGGACAGTGCTCCCCGAACGGCTTCCCAGCGCACAGTTGCTGCACCGGTTTGATCCAGATGCAGGAGGCTCAGCCCTGCGCTGCCGGCGCCGCAAAGATCCTGCGCAATGTCGAGCACCTGTCGCACGGTTGCACCTGGGTTTTCGGCAAGGGACTCGGATAACTTGCAGATTGCCGCTGACTCGGCGTGCAGATTCGGAGGAGACGTCCGTGGCGGTAATGCGTGTGCCGGAACGTAGCAGTCGGGATAACGATTGCGTCGTTCCGCGGTGGTCGGGTTGATCATGGATAGTGCTCCGGCGTGCGAACAGTCCATTGGGTATGCGGCAGCGTCCCGTCCAGCCAGCAGGGCGGTCATCCGGATCCCGTCGCGACATGCGCGGTGCTGTCGGTGAAGATCAGTTCGACTCGACGGTTCGATTGTCGGCCTGCAGCGCTGTCATTGCTCGCGATGGGGAAGTCGAGGAGGCTCACGCCAATGGCCAACGCCGTACTCTTTCGATGCACGCGTGTTGCAACAATCAAGTGCGAGTAAACATTTCCGAGAACAGCCGAGGCGGGGCGCATTGCAGTTATCTCTGTTTTGGCGAGGGCTGCCGGATCGGCAGTTCATGTGTTGCCGGTGAGACTGCGCTGCCGCGCCGGGAATCTCGGTGCGCTGACGCACATAGCGTGGATGTGCGATGTTGGTACTGCCGGCCAGGCTTGGAATATTCGTTCGGGTGTGCGCTAGCGTACATCGCGATGACGGCGGTGCGCGTATCTTTGACGTGACGCTGCAACATCCTCCAGCCGTTCTACGAGGGCCATTGGTTTCTTTCAAACAAAGTGCGGGCGAGAACCGTCTGCTGGCGACATTGGGCCGGCTGGAGCGGCAGCGCTTGACTGCGGACTTCGAGCGGGTCGAGCTGTGTTCCGCAGATGTTATCTGCGGGTCGTGCGAGCGGATAAGGCACGTGTATTTCCCGACCGATGGCATCATCTCCTTGGTAACCACGCTGCGCGACGGATCGCGTCTGGAGGTCGGCAGCATCGGTCACGAGGGCATGCTGGGTTCGTCGCTCATCCTGGGCGTCGACACATCCGCGCAGCATGCGATAGTTCAGCGGTCTGGTACGGCGTGGCGGCTCGGCGCGGCCGTGTTTCAGCGGCATTTGCGTAAGAGCTTCGCTCTGCGCCGGCTGCTGAACTGTTACATGTACGTGCTGATGGGACAATTGGCCCAGACGACGGCTTGTTCGCACTATCACCAAGTGCGAGCGCGTCTGGCACGGCGGCTGCTCATGAACCGTGATCAGGTGCGCGGCAATCAGTTTCATGTCACCCAGGAATTCCTGGCACACATGCTCGGCGTGCGGCGGGTCGGGGTCACGAATGCCGCGAACGCGTTGCGAGAAGAAGGTTTGATCGATTACCGACGTGGTGCCATCACTATCCTGGACGGGGCTGCGCTCGAACTGGCGTCGTGCGCATGTTATCGAGGAGCAAACGAAATGTATGAGCGTGCTTTGGGCTCATTGTCCTCGCCGAGGCCTCGTCGCGCCGACCAGGCAGCAACTCGGCGGACGGCGCACAAGCTCAGTAACTGAGCGTGCGATTCGTATTAGCGCCGAGACTGGCGCCTTCATTTTCCCAAGTCCTCACCGCAGCTCTTTGCTGCCGATCGTCCGGCCCGGGCTGGTCGGCGGGCTTACGGTCCGCGGCGGAACTGCTTTCGGTTTCGCTCCGAGCGTTGCACATGGCATTGATCCATGGGTTCTGGCGCCAGCCGGCGTAGCGCCGGCCCGGTGTAACCCAGCGGGTTCCAATTGTAGAGTCGGCGTTGCCGCTCGCGGTCAGTCGAGTTGGAGCGATGCCTCGTCTCATCAGATACGTCCTGACAGCATCGGCGCGGCGAGTGGACAAGGCTTGATCGTATCGATACCTGCCCGCACCCGCATAACCATCGATCGCTACGTTGCGTGCCGGATGCTGCTCGAGAAACTCGGCCAAGGCATCGAGCCGACGATGACCCGGGATGCTCAATCCAATGGCATTCGTGTTGGCTTCGGTCTGGGAGTCTGCGGCGCTGACTGGCCCACATACCGCGAGCAATACCGCGCCTGCCACAGCGAGGGCGACAACAGGCAAACGGCGATCGGGCGAGGGACTCTTGTTCGAAAGCGCAACTGTGCGCTGGAATCTCGCTGCCGTCGGTGCGGTACCTAACCGAGCGCTGCCGGCTCTGCAGTATTCGCCACTGCGCAGACACAGGATTGCATCCGGTTCCATCTGCATCCAAGATGGTCCGGATTCGCAACAGCCCCCCGCTACGGTTACACCCCGCACCGCGCTTCGGCGCGTGCCCAGTAAGCATGAACGAAAGCCGGCTCTCGGACCTGGCCAGGTTGCCGCCAGAGCCTGTGGATCGGCTGACCCATCCGTTCGGCAGGTTCCTGCGCATCGAGACGCTCGGCGGCGTTGTTTTGTTGGTTGCCGCGCTCATTGCGTTCGTGCTTTCCAACTCTCCCTGGGCGCACACCTTCGCTGGATTTTGGGAGTCGCCGGTCGGGCTGCGCCTTGGCCCGATCGAGTTCGTACGCTCGCTACGAGAGTGGATCAACGATGCCCTGATGACGGGGTTCTTCTTCCTGGTTGCGGTCGAGCTCAAGCGCGAGCTGGTGCTGGGCGAGTTGAGCAATGCGCGCATAGCGGCCTTGTCGATCGCCGGTGCGCTGGGCGGCATGATCATGCCTGCCACGCTGTATCTGCTGCTGCAAGCCGGCCAGGCCGGCGGCGCGGGGTGGGGCACTGTGATGGCGACCGATACCGCGTTCGTCATCGGCTGTCTTGCGCTGCTGGGCCGACGCGTCCCCCCGGTCTTGGGCGTGTTCATGCTCTCGCTGGCGATTGTCGACGACATTGGAGCAATACTCGTCGTGGCCGTTGGTTACAGCGACCAGATCGCCTGGTTGCCAGTCGCATTCGCCGTCGTATGTATCGCAGGCATAGCTGCCCTGGCGTGGGTAGGAGTGCGCAGCATGCCGGCGTATTTTGTGATGGGCGTGCTCGTCTGGCTCGCCATCGATGCCTCGGGCATTCATGCCACGATTGCGGGAGTCATTCTCGGGCTGCTGACACCGGCTCGCCGATGGGTGAGTGATGAACGGCTGTACGCGATACTCGATGAGGTGGTCGCGCATCCGGATACCGCGGCGGATAGCGGCGATACCAAGGATCGGGAGACGCTGCGGCTGGCGGCCACCGCCGCCCGCGAAACGCTGCCTCCAGTCGAACGCATCGAGATTGCTCTGCATCCCTGGGTGAGCTTCGTCGTCATGCCGGTGTTTGCACTCGCGAACGCCGGCTTGCCGATCGCTTTCACCGATCTGGAGAGGTCGCTCACGACAACCATCTTTTTCGCGTTCGTCGTTGGCAAGCCAGCAGGAATACTGACGTTTTGCTGGCTGGCCGTTCGCACGGGAATCGCAGCACGTCCGCCCGGACTGAGCTGGGGACTACTGGCGGGCGGCAGCGTGCTTGGCGGCATCGGATTCACGATGGCGCTCTTCATCGCCGGTCGCGCGTTCGACCAACATCTGATCGATAGCGCCAAGGCGGGGATTTTCGCGGCATCGATCGTCTCGGGCGCACTCGGTCTTGCGCTGTTGGCGTGGGTGTCGCGCAGAAATTCGAGATGCTGAGCAGGCATGTACTGCGATCGCGCCGTCGAGAGCGCAATGTTCGCTAGCGCACTGATTGACAGATGCCCGTCAGCGCACAGTACCGACAGGTTCTCATATGGAGGGGCACATGAAATTCAGGCAGGCAATGCCAAGCGACGACCGGCAGAACGTTGTCGCGAGCTCTACCGACAGCAATCCCGATCTGATCACGGCGGGCGCGAGGCAGGGCTCCGATCCGAAGCTCGAAGGCGCCAGCGACTCGCCGTCAGGTTGGTCATCGTTATCGATATCGAAGTGGGACCAAGACGAGCCCGTTGACACCCGCTCCGAGAAGATTCGCTTGTGGCGGCGACGAGCGTTGTCGAAGCGCGGGGCACGACTGCACACGCAGATGAGCGCGGATGGGCAGTCGAGTTCTTTGGCCATGCTGGACGAGACGGGAGTCGTGGTCTGCTGGTACGGCAGCCCGGACGGGCGCGATTACACCTCCGAGGAAGTCGTGGACCGTCATTTGTCACAGTTCTATGTCTCCGAGGACATTGGAAAGCGACAGCCGTATCGTGATTTGCGTGCAGCGGTTATCGATGGCCGCATCACGCGACGAGCGTGGCGGCGCCGGCGGGACGGAAGCGCGTTCTTGGGCTTTTTCGACATTCAACCGGTAGTGCTTCGAGACGGACGAGTGCAGGGGTTCAGGTACGTGGCGAGCGCTCCAGCGTGAATACCGAGAGCGCCGGTCTGTCAGCAAAGCTCGTGACCCTCCGGCTGTTTCTGTGGAATTTGTCGGAGGGTCGCTCTGTAAACGGGGTCCACTAGGCGCTGCGGCCCATCTTCAACGCGGCGTTTGCCAGACGTCACTGCTGTAAAGCTTTATCGTATACGGTGCTTCACGATTCGCTGCTGCGTCGACGTGAATGTGTGTACGATAGCGCACAGATCCGGTAGCGCGGAGTCCAAATCGCTAGTGCTCTCCCGATGACGGCAGCTCACGATCCTCGTCAGAACTATCTGCTGGCCGCGTTGCCGGCGGAGGATTTGGAGCGCGTGAGCAAAAATCTGAAACTCGTCGAGCTGCCGCTCGGCGAAGCTCTATATGAATCCGGCAGTCGTCAGCGGGCGGTGTACTTTCCGACGACGGCGATCGTTTCGCTGCTTTATACGTTGGCGGACGGTTCCTCAGTGGAAATTGCCGTTGTCGGCAACGAAGGGGTCATCGGCGTGTCGCTCTTCATGGGCGGCGAAACTACGCCGAGCCGGGCGGTGGTGCAGAGCGCTGGCTACGGCTATCGATGGTCCGGAAAATTTCTCAAACAAGAATTCACGCTCGGTGGACCGATGCAGCATCTGCTGCTGAGGTACACGCAGGCGCTGCTGACGCAGATGGCGCAGACCGCGGTGTGTAACCGGCATCACTCGCTCGATCAGCAACTGTGCCGTTGGCTGTTGCTGAGTCTGGATCGTCTGGTCGGCAATGAGCTGGTTATGACGCAGGAATTGATCGCCAACATGTTGGGCGTGCGTCGTGAAGGCGTGACGGAGGCGGCAGGCAATCTGCAAAGCGCCGGACTGATCAAATACAGCCGTGGCCGCATCAAGGTGCTCGACCGCGCGGGCCTGGAGGCACGGACCTGCGAATGCTATGCCGTGGTCAAGAAGGAATTCGATCGCCTGCTGCCGGCCATTACTCACTATTGATTCAAGTGGCTGTCCGCGCGCCGGCTCGCTTCGAGCTTGCGAATGTGCGCGTAGCCGACAAGCTCCTTGGCCCGCTCGTCCCAAAAGCGGAACTTGAGCGATTGCAGGCTCGACAGCAGCGACAGCGACGTGACCGCCGCGAACCTCGGATCGCTTTCGTGGCACTTCTGCAGGTTGTAATTGGGAATGCGCGGGCTGAGATGGTGAATGTGATGAAAGCCGATGTTCCCTGAGATCCATTGCAGCACCTTCGGCAGCTTGTAGTAGGAACTGCCGCGCAGCGCGGCTGCCGTGTAGTCCCATTTGTCGTTGCGTTCCCAGTAGACGCCTTCGAACTGATGCTGGACATAGAAGAGCCACAGGCCGGTCGCGCCAGCCACGGTCATGGCGATCGATTGGATGAGCAAGTAAGAGGCCAGGCCGAATATCGAGCTCAGCAGCGTCGTGCTGATCAGCAGTGTCGCGTTCAACCACCACACGGAGTGGCGTTGTCGCCGTTGCGCGTTCGCGGACGCAAAGCGCTGCTTGATCACGAAGACGAACAGCGGCGCGAGCACGAACAAGATCAGTGGATTACGCGTTAGCCGGTACTGAAGACGTCGCTGGCGCGATGCGCTCAGATATTCCTGGACCGTCATGGTCCATACATCGCCGGTTCCGCGTCGATCGAGATTGCCGGCGCTGCCGTGATGAATGGCGTGCTCCCAGCGCCAGTGCTGGTAGGGGCTGAACGTCAAGGCGCCAGCTATGAAACCGACAATGTCGTTCGCGCGCCGGGAGCGAAAGTAGGAGCCGTGCGTGCAGTCATGGAAGATGATGAAAATGCGCACCAGCAACACGCCCGATAGAACTGCAAGCGGCACAGTGAGCCACAGCGAGGCCTCCAGTACCCAGTACATCGCGAACCACAAAAGAAAGTACGGCAGGAATGTGTTCGAGAGCTGCCATAGCGCGCGCTTCGTGGAAGCGGTCTGATGTGCCACGAGCACGTCTTTCAAGTCGGCCGTATGCGAGCCCTCGCTTTCGCTGATGTGACTCGCGACTGCTCCAGGCGCATGTGCGCTTGCAGGGTGTTCCGATGCGACAGTAGTGGGCATTATCGGCTCTCGGAGAGATCCCGCACGAAAAGGGTCAGCGTAGAGAGGGTGGCTGCTTCGTCCTGTTCGCGGGCGAGCAGCACTGCTTTGTACGCCTGGTAGCGTGTCACTGCCTCGCTCGAGAGCGTGGAGACGGCAAGCGCGTCGATGTGAGCAAGCGGCAACGGGGTGTCTGCCGCACGTTCCGCCGGGGGTTCAGCGCCATGAGTTGGCGATGCGTCTTTCGGGGCGGCCCGGTCATCGGGTCCATTTCTTTCTTCGCAGTTCATGTCCTTGTGCTCGCAATGTTTCACTGAACGTGGCGATTGAGAATGCGCCGGCGCCGCGTTGCCATCGGTGCGGTGGCGCACATATACCGCATCGTTCGAGCGGGTTATCGCGTCAATGGCCATGTCATCATGACGAGCGGCACACCCAGCACGATGACAAGTAAAGACAGCGGTGCACCGAGGCGTGCGTAGTCACTAAACTTGTATCCACCCGGTCCCATCACGAGCGTGTTGCATTGGTGCCCTATCGGTGTGAGGAAGTCACAAGCGGCTCCCACAGCAACGGCCATGAGGAATGCATCGGGCTGAAAGCCAAGACGGCTAGCGAAGCTCACGGCGATCGGCGCCATTACCAACACGGTCGCGGCATTGTTCAAGAACGGGGTCAGCGCCATGGCTGCCGCCATGATCAAGGCGAGCGCTGCGTAGGGAGACAGTGAATGAGCGATGTTGGAGAGCCCGGTCGCGATGAGATCCGCGCCTCCCGTCGTACGAATCGCCTCACTCACGGGGATCAGAGCGCCGAGCATCACGAGCAATGGCCACTGGACGGTCGCATAAGCCTCTCGCAATGAGAGCGAGCCAAACAACACCACGAGCAATGCGGCGCCAAAGAACGCCAGCGCGACCGGCAATAGACCGGTGCCCGCCAACAACATCGCGCCCGCCAGAACTGCAATCGGGATCACACCGCGACGGACACTGCCGAGCCTGATCTCGCGGGTTGCCAGCGGCAGGCAGCCCAGGTCGCGCAACAGCGCGGGCATACCGCCGAGCGAACCTTGCAGGACGATGATGTCTCCCGCACGAAGCCTGATATCACGCAGCCGCTCGGTGAAGCGCTGGCCACTGCGACTCACCGCGAGCAGGTTTACTTTGAATCTCGCATGCAAAGCCAGACTTCCGACAGCCTGATCGATGAGCAGCGAGTCAGGACCGATCACCGCTTCGACAGCGCCGATCTCCTCATTGGCCTTGTCGCTCCTCGTGCTGCGTTCCTCGCCTTCCAGTTCGAGGCCCAACCGCGCGACCGCTTGCTGTAGAGCTGCCGGCTCCCCTTGCAGCAGCACGATATCGTTCTCTCGCATCACCATATCGGGCAGCGGCGATGTTTTCAGGCCGTCGCGAACGACAGTGGTCACGGCGACCTCCGGGCCTGCGGATCCACGCAGGTCGGCCATTGTCTTGCCGGCAATCGCTGACTCGGCCCGTACACGGCCCTCAGTGAGATAGTCATGAATATCCATGGCTTCGGCCAACGTCGGTGCTCCTGCGCGATCGAGCGGCAGCAGTCGGTATGCGATTGCGAGAAATGCGATCCCGGCGGCGGCGAGCCCGACACCGACGGGTGCGAAGTCGAACATCGCGAACGGCGCGCCCGTGATTTCGGAACGCAAGCGCGAAACGATGATGTTCGGCGAGGTGCCGATCAGGGTTGCGAGTCCGCCGAGCAATGAGCCGAATGCCATGGGCATCAGAAACACCGATGGCGAGGTTTTGGAGCGCTTGGCCATCTGGAAAGCCACTGGAAGCATCATTGCAAGTGCGCCGATGTTTTTTACGAATGCAGACAGCACGGTCACGGTGGTGACCAGCAGAACGAGCTGCGCACGCGTCGAGGTGATCTTCGGAGCGAATGGATGCAGGACGGCTTCAATGACGCCGGAGCGCGCCACTGCCGCACTGACCAGCAAGGCGCTGCCCACGATGATCACGATATCGTCGCCAAAGCCGCTGAAAGCAGCCTCGACGGGCACCACGCCGACGACTACGGAAGCGAGTAGGGCGAGACCGGCGACAAGGTCATATCTCAGGCGTCCCCAGACGAATAGCGCCATCATGCCCGTGAGGATCGCGAAGGCGAGCATCTGGTCCAACGTCATGGTTTTCTTCCGCGACCGCGCCAGGTCCGGCGTTTGCGTTCGGCAACCAGCGCAGCGAATGCTGAGTCAATCACTTGTCTGGGGGAAAGTTCCTGCCAGGAGCGCTGTACGTGCACCAGGCCTCACACAACTCGAACGCGTGGACTATGTTCGTTGGCGCACGGACGCCGTATGACATTGATTACACACTGCAGGTTGTTGTCAGGATCACTGAAGCGCCGCATGCGTCAATGATTGAAGGGGTGAACACGTGAGCAAGGGGCAGGACCGAAAGAAAGATCAGAAGAAAAAGCCGGCCAGGACTTTCGACGAGAAGCGTGCGGCGAAGAAAGTCAAAAGGGCGGAGCGAGCGGCGGCACGCCGCTTCATATAACAAATGCGTGCTGGGTCAGGGGAGTCAAGTCCTGCAGTCGGAGCGCCGGCGGCGCTCCGACTGGTTGTCGCTGCTGTGTTTACAGCGGGCGCCGAGTCGAATTCGTCGGAATAGCCGGCCGATCACTGTTGGTCGCTGCGCGCCCGTCATCGACTTCATCGGCACTGGTCTCGCTCGCGTCGCTGGAGCCCCGAGTCACCTCGCCACTGAATTCCGGCCGGACGACTCTTGCAGAGGCGCGCGAGTCCTTGGGAACACTGGCTTCACTCGTGGAGCTCACGTCGGTTGCGCCGGCTTCTTCGAGCGCTCGCTTGGCACGCGACCGTTCGTCGCCATTCTCCGTGTGCGCCGAAATCAGAATATTGCCTGCCCGAACCTTCCCTTCGTACTGCTTGGCCTCCAGCTCAGGAATGCCCAGTCCGATCAGGGCGCCGATGAGGCCACCCGTTGCTCCGCCAACGGCTGCGCCGCTGAGGGCGCCCATGATGGGACCGGCCGCTATCAGAGGCCCCACGCCGGGAATTGCCAGCGCGCCGATGCCCGCGAGCAGACCCAAGGCGCCGCCGACGCCCATACCCGCGAGTCCGCCTGTCGTCGCGCCCTCGGGCGCTTTGGTGTTCTTTTCATGGGCAAAGTCGCGCGTGCCTGCCTTGTCCGGAAAAAGAACCGAGATGTCTGATGTCTGAATCCCCAACGACTGAAGCCGGGTGACAATGGATTCGGCCTGCTCAGGGGTGCTGGCAATGCCATAGACTGCGTTCTTCATACAAGATTCCTCGATGTTAAAAAATTCAGGGGCGCTTCGAGCTCAGCGCGCAATGGAAATTTCGTTGCGTACCTGCTTGCCTGTCGCCGCTTTCATCGCCAGCGCTTCGACGCGCTTCTTCTCGTCGGCGCTCTCAACCGGGCCGCGCAGGGTTACGACATCTCCGTCGGTAACGATCTTGATGTTGTGCGCTGACGTTGATAGCGACTTGTCGTCCAGCACGGCTCTGCGAATGCCGGCGGTCACTTCAATCGCGTCCTTATCGCTCGATTGATCGACCGGCGTCTTCGCATCCGTGTTCCGGTCTGTCGCGTTCGCCCGGGTGTTGTCCGCCGCTTCGCGCTTACTTGCCGGCTCGGTCGTCTGCGCATTCACCGCGGTGACTGTGAGTAGTCCGGCAAGTAGCGCGGTCGAAAATGCAAATGGTTTGAACATGGAGAGGTCCTCGCGGATGGCTGAGATCGAGATGACCGCATGGAGAACCTCCCGTGTGGCGAACTAACGGCCGGCAGGAGGTGAAGTTCCTGTTGCGCACTCGGTCCGGCGGCGAGGCGCCGATGTTTGTTCCTCGAGTAATGGCCTCGGCAGCCCATCTGTTTCGCTGTAGTAGCCTGCCCGAGCTGCACGCTCAGGACTTCGGCGGCGGAGAGTCGCAGGCCTTGCGCGCGGCCTGCTGTCGCTGCCTTTCTTCGTTTCTCTTCTTCTGCATGTCTTCGCGACGCTTTTTTTTGATGCCTATAGTTTGGGGTTTTGTTCAAGAGCGCACATGAAAAATTGTCGAGAGACGTCCCGCGCGGCCATGTGGCCGCGTTCACGGGGATCTCTCGAGTGGCGTGTCACGTCCCAGTATGGCGCACACCTGACCACCTGCTCCTCACGGTAATTGCTACGCAGACTCGGCTGACTGTCGCTCAGCTGCACGAGGAGCAGCGGGGCAGAGTTGCAGGGTCTGTACCGCCCGCAGGCGGCGCTCCAACGTAGCGAGCTCCGCTGCGAGATCCAGGAGTCGTTATCTCGGTCTCTTGCCCATGCGGCGCTGATTCAAACGCTCGACCATCGCTTCGACTTGCGAGAGTACGTCTACGTGCTTGCCTGCTCGCAGTCCTGCGATGGTATTCGCACCTTGGGAAATCACATACCGATGCCACATTGAATCGCCGCCATCCGGCGCGGGTGCGCGAACGATCTCATCGACGCGGAAAGGCTGTTCGATCGACAATGTGTCAAGCTTGATCATGGATTAGGCTCCGCACTTCGCCTATCAGCGAGAGCCCGGGACTGGAGTCCCGGGCCATCCCGAATCACCAGCGTCGCTGGCTGCCGCCGCGAGGTTTGTCCTGCGCCTCATTGACCTTGAGTGCGCGGCCGCCCATGTCCTGGCCGTTCAAGCCCTGAATGGCGCGTGTTGCGTCGGTGCGAGGCATTTCGACAAATCCGAATCCGCGAGGTTGCCCGGTGTCGCGATCATTGATCAATGCAACCGACTCGACCACGCCATGTTGTGAAAACAGCGTGCGTAAGCTGTCTTCCGTGACGGAGAAGGGCAGATTGCCAACATATATCTTGCTCATTCGTAACTCTCCAAAAGAATGCGTTCGATCGAATCGAAGGAACGTTAGTAGACATGGCAGCGCCAATGAAGCTGCCTGCAAGGTTCGAGAACGATTCGATTTAGATCGAGTGGTCGGGAAGCGCCGAACGGCGGTGACCAGACTAAGATAAAGAGAAAGGTTACGAGCCGAAGTCACTATACATGCTGATTGACGCGCGCGCTCGATTTTCTTCCGAGGCCCGTGCTTACTGCGAATCTCTCAGCGCGATCGTGAATGCTCCGCGGCGGGCAAATTCGCTGAAGCTCTGCAATTGTGCATGCAACGATTGCTCGGCGATCGTCCCGCTCGCGCCCTGCAGTTGGACGTGCGTTCGAAGCATGCCTGCGATGAACGGCGACCGTCTCGCTCGGTGCAGCGCAGCCGCCCATCGCGCGCCGTCATCGGCTTCGACACGCTTGCTGTCCTGACTGTCGCCGGGCTGATAATCATGCTTGATCGGGTTGAGTCGCGCGCGCTCGCCATGCTGGGGCAGGTAGGTGGTTCCTGTGGCGTGCCACCCGAACGTCCGTCCGAGATCGCGGATGAAATTCCAGTCCGCCAGGGAGCAGATGAATTGTTCATCGCCGCTCGTTCTGGACAGTTCCACGACAATGCCCGCTTGCAGTGTCTCCTGCTGGTTCGTGCGCTGCTGCGACCTCATGTCGTCACTACGCCGGTATGGCGAGACCTGCCGTGTGCCGTGGTCCTGCTTGAAGTGGGCGGGCGAGATGTTGTACCGGCACCCGCACGACTCGCGTCACGTGCGAATACCCCAGCAGCTCGTCGTCGCTCAGCAGGATGCTCTGCATGATGGGCACTCCCCAGAATATTTCTCCGGCGGGGCGGCGTCGCCAACTGCGCTGCGTATCCACACCATACTTAGCCGCGATCGTTAGGTGGCGCGCGGGAACGTGTAATGCGACATCATCGGGTAAATAGAACTGCGACACATGCCGACTCAGGGCGCCTGGATCATAGGGGCGAGCACGTGGCAAGTCGTCGTGCCACGAAATCACGATGTCGTGCCGCCAGCACACGGTGGCGCCAGTCCTCGCAGACCTGCGGAGCGATGTTTGCATTCGAGATAAACGCCCCAATGCGGTCTGAAAATGTTCATGAAGTCTCCGGCAGTCTGATGAAGGAAATTGGATGCGCGCGAGGAGAAGGCAGGTTGAGCCACGTCTCGAGCGATACGTAGCGCTGCGCGGGTGCCGGAGATTCTTCGCCACCGGATGCGGACGATTCCGCAATCTCGAAGTAGTGTGCGCCCTGGCGGACAAAATAGATACAGATAAATGAATAATCGCGCCGTAGGCGGCCGGCTACGCCATGCAGAGGGCGTTTTCCTCGGTCATTCTGTTCGGCTGGGTGCGGCTCTGAGCGCTGAGCCGCAGAGTATTACGGAGGAAGGCTCAGAGTAGCCAGATAATGAACGCGCATTGACATAGGTGTGCCGCCGAAAACTCAACATCGCAGCGCTGATGGTTCATGCAATTATCTCGTTGAAGGATGCAAAGCAACGATGTGCCGGCGTACGGCGGCCATGAGCTGAGTTGATGTGTACGGTTTCGCCAACACCGGCACATCCTCGAATCCCGCTCGCTGCTCCTTCGAGACATGTCCGCTCGCAAACAGAAACGGAATGTGGCGGTCGCGAAGTGCCGCAGCTATTGGCAGTGATCGCTCTCCGTCTCGAAGATGGATGTCCAGCACCGCACCGTCGATTGTCGAAGCTTCGATCAGCTCTAGAGCGCTCGCCACCGTGGCTGAGGGGCCAACGACTTGCCAGCCTGCATCCGCAATCTGTACTGCAGTCTCGCTCGCTATCAGCCACTCGTCTTCGACGATGAGCAGCCTCAATGCACATGGATTCGTCATACACGCACGCACTGATGCTGCGGAAGGTTGACACTAGCTTGCCAGCGCCCTGGGCCAGCGCAATCAACTGTGTTGTCTTTGCGCTGGAAATCTCGTGCTTGACGTAGGTTAATGAGGCAGTTTAGTGCGATGAGTGCGCCGTCAAGAGTTGCGAATCAGCCGCTGAATGCTCGACACGAGTGCTGACGCGTCGGTGGGCTTCTGGTAGCTGAGAATGTGCTCAAATCGCTTCGGAATGGCAGATCGGTCGTAGCCAGTGGTGAAGACAAACGGCACGCTGCGCTCCGTCAGTGCGTCGGCAATTGCAAATATCATCTCGCCCTGAAGATTTGCGTCGAGAATTGCAGCGTCGATCTTCGGCTGCCGATCGAGCAAAGCAAGTGCGTCCGTGACGCGGGCGACAGGACCCAGAACCACGGCTCCCGCCGCAGCAAGTTCGACTTCAAGCTCTTCGGCGACCAGATATTCGTCTTCTGCGACGAGAACACTACGGTCGCGGAGCATCGGTTCAGCCATTTGAGTTTTCCTCGTGAGTGCTGGTCGAGACCGGAACCGAGATCGTGCAAAGGAGGCCGCCGGCGCCCAAGTCGAAGTAGACCTTCGCGCCAAGCTGATATGGCAGCGCTCGCTCGATCAAGTCGCGGCCTTGGCCTCGGCTTGGGATCGCCCGGGCGGTTTTGCCCGAAGTGACTACACCGTCCTCTCGCCACTCGATGTGCAGCCAGGGGATGCCGTCGGCCGCCTTCGGTTCGAATCGCCAGGCGATTGCGAGCGAGGCTTGCGGCTGACTGAGCGCGCCGTATTTCACCGCGTTGGTCGCGAGCTCATGTAGCGCCAGAGCCAGAACCTGTACGGTCGACGAGCGCAGCCTCACGCCTCGCGGACCATCGAGCTTGACCCGCTCGGCAAATCCGTCCATGGCCGCGAGCTCAGAGCTCAGCAGTTCATCGAACGTGACCCGGTCCGTGTCTTCCAGCCGGGACAGCAAGCTCTGCACGCGCGCGAGCGCACGTAGACGATCGGCGAACCGAGCCTTGAAGTCCGGCAGATCCTTGCTCGCTCGGGCCGTCTTGTCGGCCAGGGAGTGCACAACCGCGATGAGATTTCGCGTGCGGTGCTGAAGTTCGCCGACAAGGATTTGCTGCCGTTCCTCCGATTCCCGCCTTGCAGTGACATCTTGACCGATCTTCATGAAGCCAGTCACTGCGCCATCGGGGCCCCTGAGCGCGGTGGTCTGACCATCGATAAAGACACGGGTGCCGTCCTTGCGAACGTGCCAGCGAACATTTGGGGCTTTGCCCTCACGACGAGCTGTATCTACTTCATACTCGGGTTGGCCCGCCGCCTGATCCTCGGGAGTGAACAGTATTTCAGCAGGCTTGCCCAGGATCTCTTCCGCTGTCCACCCCAAGATCGAGGCAGCGCCGGGTAGCCAATCGGTGATCTTGTCCTGCTCATCCGTGAGAACGATTGCGTAATCGCGCGCGTTCTCGACTATGAGCCTGTATCTCTCAGTTGTATGAGCCAGATCGCGGGCCTTGTTCATCCGATCGATCACTGGGCCGAGCACCATGGCGTAAGTGCGCAAAAACTGAATGTCCTCCTGCCCGAACGCGCGTGGCTCTCGCAGGTCGACCTGCAGCACTCCATAAGGCTCGCGCCCTGGCAGCAGGATGGGCACATTCACAAGCGCCACGACGCCGTGTTCCCGCATGAATCGAGGAAAGGTAAATCGTTTTTCCTTCTCGATGTCAGCACTGATGAGAGGTTCACCGGTCCTGATCGCATGGGCTTCTGAAGACCGCTCATCCAACTGAACGCGGGCGTGTCCTACGATGCCCGCGTTCCAGCCGACACCGGCGCGGACCAGGGCGGTGCCTCGCTCACGTTCGATTTCCAAGACCTTTGCCAGGTCGGCATTAAGGGCGGCGGCGATCAAGCGGCAACCTTCCGTCAGGATGGCCTGCAGGTCGTCATTGTCGAGCACGAATTGGCCGAAGTCCGCCAATACTTGCTGACGGTGAAGGAGCTCCGTTGCATTGATCATTGCCGTTCGCTCCGGAGGTGCTGACGACGATCCAGCCGAGCAGTATCCAGCATGCAGAGGCGGACATTTGAGAACACTGTGGCTCAAACGGTACGTTCCCACTATGGGTTCCCTTGGTCACCTCGTGCCCGGTAGCCTGGGTCTTTTCAATTTATCGGGCCACCTTTGGAGTGTTCAGCACCAAGCTGCGGCATCGGAACAATCCTGCATGAGCGTACAATCGTATGAGTGCTTACCCCCGGCTGAGCGATGGCTGCCACGATAAACAATAAATCTGAACTGGTATTTTTCACGCACCTTGTCGAGGGCGAGAGCCATGGGGCTTGGTATCGGCTGCTGCCCGCTGACTGCATTGAGATTCTTGCGGGGACTGATGCGAACCCTGCCGTTGGATGGGCGATGCCCAGAGGGAACTCGGAAGACGCTACGCACCGATCGCGGCCCTGATCCACATGCTTCCACAGTTTTTTCCTTCATCGCTGACACGACGGGAATGGTGGCAAGCACAGCGGACAACGCTTCAATGAAGCGAGACCGAGCAGCAGCGATCTCGCTCTAACGGAATTACTCGCTGGATACCTCACCTCTCGCTCCTGATACATCCGAGAGTGGGCGATCCTGTTCCGACGAAGCATGCTCTTCGAACTGTAGCGCTGGACCCAAGGGCAAGGTCAAAAGCGGCATCCACCAAGCCAGCAACATCGTGCTGCGCACTACGCTAAGTGAACACAAGCGGAGCCAGTCATGCTCGCACCTATTACTATGTTGCTCTCCCGTTCACTGGTGTCGCGACTGGCGATACCGAACGATTATCTTCAAGCTCGCCGCGCCGGGCTGTGTACCCGGACGCGGACTATCGGCGGCGACGGGCGAAAGGTTGCGACAGTCGCCGGCGCCGTCATCGGTGCGGTGATCGGCGGAAACATCGGTCGTCGCATGGATCGTGCCGACGACGGTTGCGCGTATCAGGCGTTCGAGTTTGCCTCACCGCGCGAGACGATCTTCTGGCGCAATCCCGATTCTCAAATCAAGTACGGCATCACTCCTGAGCGTCATACGTCGCAAGGACGGTCGCGAATGCCGTGATTACAAAGTTTCCTTCGCGGGCCCCGATCGGGTGCAAGCAATGGCCGCGGAGATGCATCGGCAGTACGTCCGCAGCATGGAGGCCAGCCACGCCCGATCGGCGGCGCGCCCAAGAGAACTCCAGGAACTTGATGCTCGACTTGACCGGCTGCGCGAACGACTGCGAGCCGGCGACCCCGACATGAAGCCAGATGAGATTCGCGGGGCAATTGAGCGTGCCGAGCAGAAGCGGCAGGAGCTTGCTGACTATTCGCCGAATACCGGCTAAACCCTGCAATCCTGCTCCAGGTGCAGGTCAGGTGGTCGGGGCAGCAGGATTCGAACCTGCGACCCTCTGCTCCCAAAGCAGATGCGCTACCAGACTGCGCCATGCCCCGACGGGACGCGCATGTTATCAGCTTGGCGTCAGGGTGCTACTGAAAACCCCTTCGGGCGGGCTAAGTACCTGAAGAACGGCGAAAATATGTCCAGACGCCGCCGGCGCCTCTGCGCCGTACATACCTCCGAAAAGTCGCACGCGGGTCGGACAGCCGATGGCGGCGGAGATTTCCGCGAGGTCGGCGATGTCGTCGACGTCGATGAAGGGCTCCGGTACGAGTTTGACGGGCAGGGAGCCGCCTCGGCCTGACAGCGTTTCGGACCGAGCCTTAAATGTCCTTGGCCTCAATTCAGCGCCTTGAACAGCAGCTGTACGCCAACGACGATCATGAGCACGTAGATGATCGTGATGAATCGCTCGGCGTCGACACGGCGGACGAGCCACACACCGAGCAAAGTGGATGCGATTGCAAGCGGCGTCAGCACCGCGGCTGCGAGCAGGTTCTGGTGCGTGAATTGGCCGAGCGCCAGATACGCAGGAATCTTGAACAGGTTGATGGCCGCGAAAAAGATGGCCGTAGTGCCGACCAGTACTTGTGGAGATAAGTTCTTCGGCAGCACCCACATCTGAAACGGCGGCTGCCCGGCGTGTGCGACCTGCGATGTGAATCCTGATGCGATTCCAAGCGCCACGCCGAGCGCGCGGGGTGCATTGCTCGACATCGGCACGCGACCGCCGCGCGAGATCCAAAGCCGGTAGCACGCAAACACAATCGAGATCGCGCCGAGCGTGGCGAGCACGATGGTCGCAGAGACTTTGGCCGCGAGGAGATACGCGGCGACGATGCCCACCACAGCGGAAGGAATCATCAACGCGAGCACCTCGCGGTCCCAATTCTTTCGGAAGGCCCACACGCCCACCGCGTCCTGCACGACCAGCACCGGCAAGAGAATGGCGGCGGCTTGCACCGGAGAAATTCGCAACGCGAGCAGGGGCAGGGCAATGGCGCCGACACCTGCAAATCCACCTTTGGCGAGGCCGAGCAGGATGACCGCGGGGATGGCGAGCAAATAGAAAGTCGGGTCGGTCAGCATGGAACAGGAGCACGCAGCGAGCACGCGCGCGGCTCGATTATTGGTTTGCCGGGGTTGCAGCGGCGCTCTGAGGCGAGCAACCAGCCGCCCGCATCTTGCCACAGCGCCGCAGCCATCGGCGGGAAGGGGGTTGAAAGCTATATCGTAACGATATATCGTTCGTAGCGTACTTAAGGGCCAGAAAAGGGTAAGGCCATGTTTCACAGGATGCTCAGAGGCTATTTCGTGGAGGGCTTCGGTCCCCATCACCGCTGCGGCGGTCGTGGCGGCGGGTGGGGCGGCCACCGATTGCGAGGCATGCTTGGCGGCGGGCCGATGGGTCGCGGCGGTTTCGGGCGAGGCGGCGGTGGCGGCGGTCGCCGGTTCGGGCCAGGAGACCTGCGATTGATTTTGTTGTCGCTGATCGAAGAGAAGCAGCGCCACGGCTACGAACTCATTAAAGATCTGGAGCTGAAGTTCGGCGGCGCGTACGCCCCAAGTCCGGGCTCCGTCTATCCGACGTTGACCCTGCTAGAAGAGCTGGGGCACGTTCGTTCGACGACGACCGAAGGCAGCAAACGTTTGTTCGAGATCACCGACGAAGGTCGGCGTTACTTGCGCGAGAACGAAGCGATGCTGACCAGCGTGAGGAAACGCATGGAGATGGCTGCACGCGCGGCGACGGGCGACATGCCGCCGGACGATGTGCTCCACGCCATGCACACCCTCAAGGCGTCTCTGTTATTTCATCGCGGCGGCTGGAGCGATGAAGAAATCGAACGCGTGCGGAAGATCATCGAGAGCGCCGCGGAGGAAATCTCTCAGGGGCCGCGCGATGAGTAACATTCCAACTATCACTCGTGTGCGCCACGAAGTGCGCTTGCGCCGTACGACGGTCACGAAAGTCGAGCAGCTCGCGCCTGGGATGAAGCGCATCACGCTTCAGAGCGATGAGCTGCGTGGGTTCACGTCGCTAGGATTCGACGATCACGTTAAGTTGTTCTTCCCAACGTCCGACGGTCAGCTGAATCTGTCCTTGCCGGGCACGGAAGGCGCGGCTGAAAGGATCATGCGGGATTTCACGCCCCGTCGCTTCGACGCGGAGAAAGGCGAGCTCGTCATCGAGTTCTTCATTCATGACGACGGTCCGGCGACGACTTGGGCGGCCAGCGCCGTGCCGGGTAGCGTGCTCGGCGTCGGTGGGCCAAGAGGTTCGTCGATCATCTCGACGGAAGGTATTGGCTTGCACTTGCTCATAGGCGACGAGACCGCGCTACCTGCGATCGCTCGTCGTTTGGAAGAGCTGCCGGCGAACACGAGCGCGATGGTCGTCGCCGAG
This sequence comes from Steroidobacter sp., assembly GCF_036402275.1. NCBI lineage: Bacteria > Pseudomonadati > Pseudomonadota > Gammaproteobacteria > Steroidobacterales > Steroidobacteraceae > Steroidobacter > Steroidobacter sp. The sequence continues at coordinate 64,068 of NZ_DASWTF010000055.1, forward strand.
GTGGAACAGGGCTTCGAGTTGCCGCTATCGAGCCGCGCGAACCTGCAAGTATTCTGGGCTCGGCGAAACAAGGTGAACGCGGCGCCCGGTGAATTGCTGATCGGCGCGCTGAACGATCTGCCCCTCATGAAGGAAGGTTGTTTCGCCTGGGCTGCAACCGAAACGCAGGCCGTGCGCGCGATCCGCCGCTATCTGCTCGAGAAGCGCGGTTTCGACAAGCGCTGGGTGAAGGCTGCAGGCTACTGGCAGCGCGGCGCCGTCGGCGAGCACGTGGTGGTCGACGATTAAGGAAAACGGCTGCACGGCGCGGTGACCGAAATGAAACGCCGGTGCGACTGAAATGGTGACTGTCGAGAGGCTAAACTCTCCCGACCTTCTCGACGAAGCCCGCCACCATGCAGCCGCTTCCTCAAACCACCGGACCCTGCAAGTCTCACAAGGTCGTGCCGATGGATGGGTACGTCCATAAATTCCGGTTGGAATCGAACGAGGAGGCGGCCGCCGATCGCTGGCCGCCATGGGACACGACGCCGACCGTCAGCCTCGGCTCTCTGCTTGGTAAATTTGTGCTGTCGGTGGTCGCTCTGGCAGGCATAGCGGCCGCAGGCGCGCGTGCGCTGATCTAGAGCGACGGCGGCTTATAGACGTCGTGACAGTTCCGACAGCTGCGTTTCAGAGCGCGGAACTCGAGGAAAGCGGCGTCGTAGTCCTTCTGCGTGAGGGCGTCGCCGAGTGCAGCGGCTGATTTCTGCGCAGTCTGCGCGTGTTGGACGGCGTCCGGTGCATTCCCCTTGTTCGCGAAATACTGCTCGGTCCATTTCAGATCGAGCAGCAATGCATCGATGTCGTAGGGCGCGATCGTCGGGTCCCGGCCGGCGATCACGGCGTCGATGGCCTTGGTGGTCTCATCCATGGCCTCCATGCGATCGTCCTCGAAATCGGCGAGATCGACGTCGGCGCACGCGAGTGCGCCGACCAGGCTGGCGATAGCGACAAATGTCAGCTGTGTGTGGTGCTGGTTCATATCAAACAATGATGTCTTCGATGACTTCGCCATACACCGTGGTCGCGCGCTCGGAGCGACCCTGATACTGATAAGTGAGCTTGAGGTGATCCAGCCCGAGCTGGCGCAGGATGGTGGCCTGCACGTCATAGGTATCGACGATGCCGCTGACTGCGCGCAGACCGATTTCATCGGTGCCGCCGTACGTGCCGGGCTTGATGCCGCCGCCAGCGATCCATGTCGTGTAACCCCACGGATTGTGATCGCGACCGTCACCGGTTTGGCCGTAGGGCGTGCGACCGAACTCCGATGTCCAGACCACCAGAGTCGTATCGAGCAGTCCCAGCGCGTGAAGATCGGCGAGCAATCCCGCGATAGGCTGATCGACCTGGCGCGACATCACCGAATGATTCTTTTCAATGTCACGATGAGCGTCCCAACTGTCGATGCTGTTGTCGGGCGCTCCGGAGATCACGTGGATGAATCTCACACCGCGCTCCACCAGTCGGCGGGCTCGGAGCAGGGCAGTTGCATACTCGCGCGTGGCCGGCGTCGAGGAATCGGCGATGCCGTACAACGCTTTCGTGGCTTGTGATTCCTTGGTGAGATCGACCGCTTCGGGCGCGGCAACTTGCATACGATCCGCAAGCTCATAAGAGCGAGCGCGTGCTTGCAATTCGGAGTCGAGGGGCCGGCCGGCGGACTGATGCTCGTTCAGATCGCGCAGTAGTTGCAGCATACCGCGTTGCTGATCCGAGCTGACCACGCTCGGACGATCGAGGTGGAGAATCGGCGAGTCGCCCTGCCGAAACGCCGTGCCCTGATAGGTGGCCGGCAAAAAGCCCGAGCTCCAGATGGTCGCACCGCGTCCGCCGCCGGCATTCCCGGTGCCCGTAGGCAGAACGACAAAGGCCGGCAGATCGCGATTCGCCGAGCCCAAACCATATTGCACCCACGCGCCGAGCGCTGGACGACCCGGCACCAGGCCGCTGGTGTGCAGCTTCAAAGATGAAATGACGTGCGTGCTACCTTCGGTCTTGCTGCCTTTCAGGAACGCGATGCGATCGACCTGCCTGGCGAGGTTGGGCAGCAGATCGGAGATCCACGCGCCAGTCTCGCCGTATTGTTTCCAGGTGCGATTGGTTGCGAGCAGCGCGCCGACGCCGCCATCCGTCGCGGTTTTCAGATTCTTGCCGAACGAATCCGGCAACGGCTGACCTCGCAGCCGCACCAGCTCCGGCTTGTAATCGAACAGGTCGAGCGAGCTCGGCGCGCCCGCCATGTGCAGCCAGATCACCGACTTTGCCTTCGGTGTGAAATGCGGAGCCTTGGGCGCGAGCGGATCGTCGAACGCATTGGCGCTGCTCAAGATGCCGCCTGGGATCAATCCATGCGCGGCCAAGGCGCCTGCGCCCAAACCCGCGGCGCTGAGGAAACGACGACGAGAAGTTTTGTTCATGAGGCAATCCCTTCAAAAGCGATAGCTGAATTCGTTGGAGTTCGCGACGGCATGCACGAGGTCGACGAAGGCCGACTCGCGCGGATCCTGCGGCGATGAGATTTGCACCGTAGAAACCTTCTGCATGCCGGGTTCCGCGGGCGCGGCGCTGTGCGTTTGACGATTGATCTGCTCCTGACTGTCGAGGAACGCGATCAGCTTTTGTTTTTCGATCGCATCCGGGCCACGCGAGAACAGGATCCGGAACAGCCGGTCGATGCGGGCGTCTTCGCTAGCGCCGGCCTCGCGAACCACGCGGCTTGCCAGGGCTTGTGACCAACCGTACACCAGGTCGCTGTTGATCAAAGCCAGCGCCTGAGGCGCCGTGGTCGTCACATCGCGACGACTGTGCACCGAGTTCGGATTGGCCATGTCGAATGTTTCCAGCAGCGGATAGGCCGTGTTGCGACGGATGAACACGTACACGCTGCGACGGTGATGATCTTCGGGATTGTTGGAGACCGTCCATGCATTTGGGTTCGCGCCGAAATTACCTGGCACCGGCGGAAACACCGCGGGGCCGCCCATCTTCTCTTGCAGCAAGCCGGCGCTTGCGAGCAACGAATCGCGAATCTGCTCGGCGTCCAGTCGCTGGCGCGGGAAGGACCAGAGCAGGCGATTGTGCGGATCGAGCGCATAGGCGTCCGGCCGATGCGCCGATGACTGCCGATACACTCGTGACAGCATGATCTGCCGCTGCAGCTTCTTCACGCTCCAGCCGTGCTCGTGCACGAACGTGTAAGCGAGATAGTCGAGCAGCTGCGGATTGATGGAGCGCTCGCCCATCTTGCCGAAGTCGCTGACGGTGTCGACGATGCCGTGGCCGAAGAACTGGTTCCAGACACGGTTCACGAAGACGCGAGCAGTCAGTGGGTTGTTCTCGCTCGCAATCCAGTTCGCAAGGGCAGTGCGACGGCCCGATGACGTTGCAGTCGGCACGATGTTCGGTTGCCCGGCCGCGAATGCGACCGGTACACCAGGCTCGACCACGTCGAGGCGGCGATCGTAAATGCCGTTGGCAAGAATGTGTGTCGGCGGCGACTCGGGCCCGAGCTCCACGATCGTCGAGATGTTGCCTGGATCCGTGGGCTTGATGCTGTCGAAGGCGGCGAGCTGTTGCTTCAGCTCCTGATATCGGGCATGCGCGGCCGGATCCTGTTCCTTCAGTCGATTCTCGGCGTTGCGCGTGCGGCCCACCATCGTCCACAACGACCGGTGATAAATCCAACGGTCATAGGCATCGCGTTGTTCTTCCGGTTTGGTGATGGAATCGCGCGTCGCCGGCACGAAGCCGAACACGCGATCGGCTTCCAGCTTGTCGACGATGGGTTGGAGAATCGCATCCATCTGGGTGCGCACGCTTTGCGTGGCCGCCTCATAAGCCGCGAGCTTCTGCCGGTACTGGCTGAGCTCGTTATCTTTCAGAGGCATCACATCGTCGCGTGCACTCGCATTCACGAAGTACGCCTGCAGCTGGAAATATTCCTTTTGCGAGATCGCGTCGAACTTGTGGTTGTGGCAGTTGGCGCAGCCCACGGTCTGGGCGAGAAACACCGCGCCGACGGTATCCGTCAGGTCGGTGGCGATCTCCTGTTTCTTCAAGTTCAGGTCGCGGGCATTGATCTCATCCGGGTAACTGCGCAAGAACCCCGTGGCGATCAACGCCTCATTGCTGTCCGGCCGCAGCTCGTCGCCGGCCAGCTGCTCCTTGATGAATTGGTCGTAGGGTTTATCGCGGTTGAACGCCTCGATGACGTAATCCCGATAACGCCACATGTTCGGGCGCGTGCCATCGGCGTTGTAGCCGTCGCTGTCGGCGTAACGCGCAAGATCCAGCCAGCGCCGCGCCTGACGCTCGCCGTAGTGAGGGGAGGCGAGCAGACGGTCAATCAGTTTTTCGTACGCCTTGGGCGAGCGATCGTTGACGAACGCCTCGACTTCCTCGGGCGTCGGCACGATGCCGATGGCGTCGAGCGTGGCGCGACGGATGAAGGTGGCTCGGTCGGCATCCGCAGACGGGCCGAGCTGTTTGCTCTCCAGTTGCGCGAGCACGAACTTGTCGATCGGCGTGCGCGCCCACTTCTTCTGGCGCACCTTTGGCGCGTCAGGTCGTTGCACTGGTTGGTAAGCCCAGTGCGGCGCTGGCGCGGCCCTGGCGGACTTCTCCGCATCGGGCGAGTCCGCCGCCAGAGCGGTTGCGAACAGGCCGGAGCTCAGCGCCAAGGCGAGCGCGGCTTTCCTCAATGGTGACATCGTCGGTTCCCCATTCGAAATGAACAAAAGCAGATTTCATGATTCAAGAGCAAACGGTGTGCCATACGACGCCGCCCGTTCGAGTGAGACGTTCTTGTAACCAGCGTAGTGAGCATCCGCCGCGTGTTCGCGAAATGCGTGCTACTGTCAGTAACAACAATGTGACCTGCGCGACGAGCTGAAATGGAGGCAGTGCTGACGGATGAGCAGCCGTCGTGCTCAATCGCGAGCAGCGCTGTCTCGGATTTGCAAGATTGCAAGTTCATTTACCGTAGCGCTCCGCTGCACGGGCGAGCGCTGAGGGGCTGCGATTGAGAAATTTCGCGATGTCTGCGAGCGTCGCGGCATATGCATCGCGGGCTCGCGCCGTTATCAACCCGCGGGCGCGCGAAAGCACTCGGTTCTGACGCACCGATCTCAGCTGGTCTGTCGTGATGCCAAGCTCGAGGCAGATCTCCTGGACGATCGCGGCGAGTGCCGGCGCTGCAGGTGCGGGCTGGCCACCGGCGGGTGGCCGCCACTGAAGCGTGGCAAGGAAACGATCGTCTCCGAGCACTCGTGGATCGTGTCTATGCCCGGTGTAGAGCGCGGGATCGCTGGCAGTACCGATCCCGGCGTCGATGAAATCGCGGTACAACTCGCGAGCTCGCTGTGGCTGCCAGTGAAGCAGCCGCAGCCCCAATTCGGTATGCAGCCAGGGATGAGGGACGCGACTCAGGTAGGCACGATGGCTGGTCCACCGCGATTGCTCCGGAATCGACACGATGCCCGAGCGCACCGGCCGCAAATGAAAGTCCCGCAGCAGATCGAGGAAGTAACTGTCTACGTCGACGATCCTCGCTTCGTATCGGTGCTCGAACAACTGACCTGAATCGCGCCGAGGCCTTTGCACTGCGCGCGCATAGCGAGTGCCTATGCGCTGCATGAACCGGCTCAACGGAACATCCGCGACCTGCACGAGCAGGTCGATGCTGTTGTTCAACCAGCAATACCCATGCACTCGCATCCGCGTGTGATGCAGAGCGCCGGCTACACATTCTTCCAGCAGACGGCGGTCAGCGGGGCGGAAGAAGATGTCCCGCCCGTGATGACCGCGCAGGACGACGTGGTAGCAGGCGTTCGCGATGTGCAGCCTTGGTAATCGCGGCATATCCCTCGCCTGCTGCGTTCAAAGAATCTTGCCGGTGAACATCACGCCGAACCAGCGCGGCACTGCCGGGGTGTAACTGTTCCAGGTCGTCGCCAGCGGCGTGTCGTCATCCAGCAGGTTCTTGGCGAGCAGGCTCACATCGTATCTCTCGTCCTGGGTGCCTACGCCGATGGCCAGATCGACCAACGTGCGTGCGGGCAGCCAGCTGTAGCTGGAGAGCGCGTTGTCGGAGTTGTTTCGCCCCGTGTAGGCGGCGTTGGCGCTGGTGTGAAACTCCAGGTTCGCAACCGTAGGCATGCGATAGTCGATGCCGAGGTTGAACGACCACTTCGCCGCACCAGGGAGCGCTTCACCGGAAACATCGCGATACGGTGGCGCGCTGGAGTAACCGTTCTCGGAGGGCTGTGCCGAGTTCGGGAATTCCTTGTAGCGGGCATCGTTGTACGCGCCGGAGAACCGCAGGGTGGTGTTCGGAATGCCAGCGTAGACGCCATCGATCTCCACGCCTTTGACTTCGACTCGGGGCACATTGCCCGTGGCGGAGGTGTAATAGAGCGTGCCGTCGTTGTTGAGATTGGTGGTGTACACGTCGAGCACGCGCACACCTTGCTGATAGTCCTTGATGTCCATGTGGAAGATCGCGGTGTTCAGCACCAGCGCCCCGTTCAACAGCGACGACTTGACGCCCCACTCGAACGCGCTGGTTTTCTCCGCCTTCACCAGGTTGGAAACACCGTTGGTGAGTTGCGAGATGCCGGCCTTTTCGCCGTACTGCCAGGAAAGATAGGTGCTCTGATCGGCGCTGATGGCGTAGGACTGGCTGATCACAAACGCCGGCTGATCGCTCTTGAACGGCTCGGCCTCGGTTCGGGCGAACACCACGCCCATTTGCGCGGCGCGAATCGCCTTGGCGTCGGCGACTTGCCGGAGCTGGTCCGGGGTGAGGCTGCGGTAGGCCTGTCCCGGTGTCGCCGTGATCGGCACGCCGAAATATTTGTTAGCGACCTGGTCGGCGAGACTCAGCTGCGTCGCCGAGTTGGCTCCATCGAGCAGCGCGCCCGTATTGCTGGATGCGAAGCCGCCGAGCTCCACGCCGTTGACGGCCACGGGGTTCAGCTCCGGCGCGTAGCCGTTCTCCCGAACGATGCTCAGGCCGGTGTTGCGTCGATCCTCATGCGTGAAGCGCACGCCAGTCGTCAGCGTGAAGCGACCGGGTAGATGCCAGTTCGCCTGCGCGAAGGCGGCGGCGCTTTTGTTTTCTATGTCCTGCACGCCGGCCGGTGAGTTGTAGGACATCTTCAAGCCGCTGAGTGAGTTCTGCATCAAGGTGCGACCGCCACTGATGCTGCCGTCGGGGTTCACGGCGACATCGAGTCGTCGATACTGCGTGGGGCTCGCAAACCAGGCGCCCGCGTCGTTGCCCCATTCGCGGCGGTAGTCGGCGCTGTTATCGACTTTCAGCAGGAACACACCGGTCTGGTAATCGACCAGGCCGCCGGTATCCGAGCTCAGACGCAGCTCCTGGCTGATCTGGCGATAGTCGTTCCAGAAGCCGCCGGAATTGCGGTGAATGTCGAACGGCGTGCCTTCGTCGTTGGTGGCGTTGAAGTGGTAATCCTTATACGCGCTGATGGAGGTCAGCTCGAAATTCTGCAGCTGCCAGTCCAGCTGCAGCGTGGCGCCGTTGCTGCCGGTCACCAGTGGGCGCGCGGCGTCGTTGTTCACGACGTTTTGCCCGCCGCCATATAGATAGTCGCGCTCGTAATCGAAGCTGCCGCGTTGAGTGAAGTAGGGCCGGGCCAGCCGGACCGCGGCGTCGGTGGAAAGATTGTTGATCGAGCCGTCGGCATAAACAGCGGGCGTCGGTGTGCGAATGGTTCTTCCGTTGGTCGTCTCGCCGCCGCGAGGTTGCGCATCGATGGCAAGACGCGCGCTGAAGTGCTCGGTCGGCGTGAAGAGCAACTGCACGCGGCCGGACACGCGATCTTTGTTCGTGTAGGTGACATCTTCGTTGTAGATGTTCCTGATATCGCCTTCGCCCTTGCTGACGCTGAATGCGCCACGCCAGGCGAGCACGTCGTCGATGACAGCTCCGCCGCCGGCGAGTTGGCCGACGAACGTGTCGTCTTGCCCGAAGGTGAGCGAGTAGGTAGCGTCCGGCGTGAACGAGGGACGTCGCGTCGTGACGTTGACCACGCCCAGGCTGGTGTTCTTGCCTAGCAGAGTGCCCTGCGGGCCACGCGTGACCTCTACCGTGTCCACGTCGGTAAAGTCGTAACTGGAGGTGAGTGCGTTATAGGCGTAGTTCACGCCGTCCACGATGATGCCGACGCTCGGATCCTGCGCTTCGGTCTGGCCTTGCTTGCCGACGCCCCGAATCGACAGGCTGCTGGTGCGCTGATTGCCCTGGTTCCAGGAAACATTCGCAGCGCGCAAGGTAAGCGCGGAGATGTCGGTGGCTTGCAGCCGATCCAGCTCTTCGCCGGTGACCAACGAAATCGACAACGGAACTTCCTGGAGAGGTTCTAGTCGATTGCGAGAGCGAACCACTGTGACGTTCTCGATGGGCGAGCCGCCATCCTCGGGGCTGGTCTCGGCGAGAGCGATGCGCTCGTTTGTTTCTGCCGATGTTTCTTCCGCTGCATCGACGGGTGAGACCGCGAACAGCAGGCCGCGGACCAACACAGCCAGCACTGGGCTGTTGGAATGAAGTCGATGGAACATAGAACGCGATGACATGGCCAGCTCCTGTTGCTTTCGAAGACGGGGAGCAAGCGCTATGCCAGCGCTTTCGTTGAGACGCGATTCAAACTCGCATGTCACCGACGCGGGCAGTCATCGCGCGAATTGCCCGGCGAGCGGGCAAGCGGCGGTCACTTTGTGTAACCGGCGATCGCGGGCTTGGATCGGGGAAATGCTGAGTAGCGAACATGCAGGCTGCTAGCGACCAAGCACCAGGGAGCCGGGTATGCAAGATTGCAAGATGCGGCGGATGGCGCCGTCTACGCAACCGAGCGTGGTAACTCTCGGGTAAATGCAAAGACTTCAGGCGGCGCCCGCTGGAATTACAGAAGCTGTATAAGAGCGTGCAGGGGCTGGGCAGCGGCGCACGCGGCTCGCCGGCGGCAGTGGGATGGTTCAGCTGACCGCGCGCGTGGTTTGCCCTGGCGCAACCAGCCGCAGATCTGGATATTCCTCGGCGGCAGTATCGCTGCTGATGAGGCCCAAACGTTTCAGCAGAGTGCGTAGCACATTGCGCGAGATGCCGAGCAGGCGTGCGGTCTGTACCTGATTATGGCTGCAGTGGTCGAACGCGCGACGCACGATCAGATCTTCGAGCGTTTGATACAGCTCAGCAGGCGCTGCTGCGAACAGTTGATCGAGCTGGGCGGCGATATTCTCGATCGGCGGCGCGGTGGGACCTGTCGTAGCGGTTTGAGGTGCAGCGGCGAATCGCAAATGTTCCGGGCGGACGTCGCCGTCGGCGGTCAGCAGCGCGAAATGAATGACGTTCTCCAACTCACGAATATTGCCAGGCCAGGCGTAGTGCAAGAGCGCTTGTCGCGTCGCCGGCGTCAATGCCGGGGGCTCGAGCCGCAGCTTCTCGCTGTACTTGAACAGGAAATGTTCGGCGAGCGGCATGATGTCGCCACGCCGATCGCGCAGGGGCGGCAAATCGAAAGTGACGACGTTGAGACGATAATACAGGTCCAAACGAAAGTGACCCGCGCTGACCGCGGCCGCCAGGTCGATGTTGGTCGCGGCCACGAGCCGCACATCCAGGGGAATGGCCTTGCGCGAGCCGACGCGGACCACTTCGCGCTCCTGCAACACACGCAGCAGTTTTACTTGCAGCGGCAGGGGCAGGTCGCCGATCTCGTCGAGAAACAGGGTGCCGCCGTTTGCGGCCTCGAACCAGCCGGCCCTGGTTTCATTCGCGCCCGTGAACGCGCCTGCCTGATGGCCGAACAGCTCCGCTTCCGCCAGCGTTTGCGACAAGGCGCCGCAGTTCACCGCGACGAACGCGCCTTTCCGCCGGCTCTGCGTGTGCAGGTGCCGGGCCACCAACTCCTTGCCGGTGCCGGTCTCGCCGACGATGAGCACCGGCGCATCCGCCGGCGCCACTCGATCCAGCTGATCGAGTAGCGCCTGCGATTTCGGGTCGGCAAAGATCGCCGCCTTGGCGCGGATCGACAGGGGATGAGCGGAGGATTCGGGATACACGAGGAGTCTTCCGGGTTGATCGCTCATGATGGCCGTCGCATTGCTGATGATTCGAGTATCGATGACCGGCAACGCTTGCACAAAGAGCGCGGCGGTATCAGCTCATTCGCAATCGGACCGTGACTGCTTTGTAACGTCGGCCGCGATTGTCGTCAGCGCGCTGCGTCGAACGTTATGTGTAGATGCAATGTTACCTCTCACACCCGCGCAGGGTGACTCGTAGACTGCCGTGACTTTCACCACCTCTGTTGGAGTCTGTCATGCGTTTGTCTCATTCCCGGTCGTTGCGTTCGTTGCCGGCGCTGCTGTTGAGCCTGGTGGCCTCGGTCGCGCTCGCTCAATCGGGCAATTTTCCCGCGGGAACACGGAAGGATGAATCGAAGACCCCCGTGTTGACGCGCGCTCAGTTCGATCAACTGCTCGCCAAGCCCGAGCAGTTGCTGATCGTCGACATCCGGCGGCCGGATGAGGTGACTGCCATTGGCGGCTTGCCCGTGTATCTGAGCGTGCAGCTCACCGATCTGGAGAAAAACCTGGCATGGATCCCGAAAGATCGGAAGATCGTCACCGTGTCCAATCACGCGGCTCGCGCCGGTCGCGCGGGCGATCTGCTGGCGGCGAAGGGCTTCAACGTGGTCGGCCGTGTCGGCGTGCAGAATTATGAGGAAGAGGGCGGCAAGCTCACCAAGATTCCTCCCAAAACGCCGGCTGGCCAGCAGAAAAATGCGCAGGCAGCGGCCAAGCCTTGAACCGTGTTATACAACGTACGTTTTGTCAGTTCGCATGTGAGGCGCCATGAGCAACAACGAAGCACAACAATTCCCACCGGAAGTATTCAAGCTGTTCGACAAGTACGTGCACGGCGCGATTTCGCGGCGTGAGTTCATCGATCGCGCTTCGGCTTATACCGTCGCTGGCTTGAGTGGTGCGGCGATCCTCGATGCGCTCAATCCGAAGTTCGCCGAAGCACAGCAGGTCGCGCCGACGGATGCTCGCATCAAGGCCGATTATGTGGAGATTCCTGCGCCAGGGTATGGGAAGCTCCGTGGTTATCTGGTGAAGCCGGCGTCGGCGAAGGGAAAGTTGCCCACGGTGCTGGTCGTACACGAGAACCGTGGCCTGAATCCTCACATCGAGGACGTCGCTCGTCGCGTCGCGCTGGAGAACTTCATCGCCTTCGCGCCGGATGCTTTGTTTCCACTCGGCGGCTATCCGGGTGACGAGGACAAGGCGCGCGAGTTGTTCCAGAAGCTGGATCAGGGCAAGACACGTGAGGACTTCGTCGCTGCTGCCGCATATTTGAAGAAGCTGCCGGAGGGCACTGGCCAAGTCGGCGTCGTCGGCTTTTGCTACGGCGGAGGTGTCGCCAACTTCCTCGCCACTCGCGTTGCCGATCTCGGCGCGGCCGTGCCATTCTACGGCAGCCCACCGGCGGTGGAAGAGGCGGGCAAGATCAAGGCGCCGCTGCTGCTGCAATTCGCTGAGAGCGATGAGCGCATCAACGCAGCGTGGCCGGCGTCAGAAGCTGCGCTCAAGTCTGCTGGAGTGAAGTATCAAGCATACATTTACCCCGGCACTCAGCACGGCTTCAACAACGACACCACGCCTCGCTACAACAAAGAAGCCGCCGCACTGGCCTGGAAGCGCACGATCGAGTTCTTCAAGGACAACCTTCGCGCGTCATGATGTAGAGGGTGCCCGCGCCGCTGATGAACAGGCGACGCGGGCACCCAAACTTTCACATCGCTATCATCGAGCCGCCGTCGTCGCCGGCAGCGAGTTCAACAGCGGCCGCACGCCGCGAGAGAACACGAAACCGTTGAACCGATCCCAGTTGATCGAGAACGTCATCACGCCGCGGAAATTGTTATATCCGCTGGCGCGACGGAGCACGTAGCGGCCGCCGTACGACTGACCGCGAACCAGATAATTGATGGCCTTGGCCACTTCAGCCGGCGGTGTGTAACCGCTGCCGGCGGCTTGCGGCGAGGAGGGCAGGCCGATCATCACTTGATCCTCACGCAGCGGCGGGAAGAAACGATCCGGGTTGCCGGCGACCGGGAAGCCGACCATCAGCATCTCCGCCATCGCCACTTGAAAATCCGCAGTAGCCGAGGCGTAAGCAACCCCATCCAACCCAAGCACCGTGCCCGTGTTGTAGTGCTGCACGTGAATGAAGTTGAGAATGTCACGCACGCCGTGAATCACGGGCAAGTACGCGCCAGCCGCGCCGCCATAAGCCTGGAAGCCCACCTGCACATAGAACGTTTCCGGCGCCATGGACAGGATGAAGTCATTGCCGAAGCGCGACTTCAACGCACGCAACGCCGAGATCAGGTTCACGACCTTCGGCGTCGTGGGAGAGCGGAAGTCGAGATCGCCCGCATTCAAGCTCAGCGAGCTGCCCTCGAAGTCGATGTCGACGCCATTCAATCCATATTGAGTGACAATCGCGGCCACCGAGTTGATGAAGTTCTGCCGGTCCGTCTCGTTGTTCAATTCGACGACCGTGTTCGCACCGCCGATGGACAGCAGCACTTTCTTACCTTCGCTCTTCAACTGCGCCACGTCCGCCTGAATTTCCGCCGCCGACGTGCGCGTGTCCGGAACGAATTGAATCAGCGAGCGGCTGCCCGGGGCCGATTCGGCGAACGAAAGATTGATCACATCGAAGTCGCGCGACACATCGCGCAGCCGGATGAATCCCGAGCCGTTCTCGAAGTTGTGCCAGTAACCGACGAACGTGCGCCCCGGCACACCGCCGCCACCACCACCGCCATTGTTTGGCAGCGTCGTCGCCGTGACCTGATTGCTCGCCGAAGAAAGATTGCCCGCCGCATCACGCGCGCGAACGGAGTAGGTGTAAGTCGTGCTCGGTGATAGGCCGCTCGATGTGAACGTCGTCGCCGTGGAGCCTGTTAACGTCGTTGCATTCTGAACAATCTCATAGCGAGCCACACCGACGTTGTCGCTCGATGCATTCCACGCGAGTGTCACACTCGATGAGGTCGTCGCCGTGACGCGTAAATTGGTCGGCGCAGTCGGCGCTTGCGTATCTCCACCACCGCCGCCGCCACCATTGTCAGCGCCAATGTTGAGCCACAAGGCCGGCGTGTTGACCGGCTCCCAAGTCACGATGGACGTGTGCGCCTGACGACATTGATACACCGATCCCTGGTAAGTCACCTGCGCGTTGACCGCGTACGCCGTGTTCGGCGCCCAGGCGGGAATCTGCTGGGCCTGAGCGGCTTGCATCGATGAGAACAAAGCGGTCGCGACCAGCAATAGCAGCGACAACAACCATCGCCGGTTGTGAGTAAGCGTGTGATTCATGGAAGTCCTCGATTGGGCAGGGGCCCCGCGCCGACCGGCTCGGGGGCCGCGTGGGCGTCAATGCCACGCCTACTTGAGTTCGTTCCCGGTCCCGGGTGCAGATGCGCCGGGGGCCGTGGGTAATCGGCGACGATTCACGCCCATCAGGGGCCCAAAAGGGCAGCTATCGGCGTTCTCGAATGGCGGGGGCCGCTCGGGTATACTCCGCGCCCCCGAAAGGGCGGCCGGCACTTCCAGCCCCGGAACTCATATATATGTATGGGGGGCAGGGCCGGGGACCCGCGAAAGTGGCGGAACTGGTAGACGCGCTGGATTTAGGTTCCAGTGGGTAACCCCGTGAGGGTTCGAGTCCCTCCTTTCGCACCAATCGGGCCGGCGTATTACTTCATTCGTGACTTGAGGCAGGTTTCGACCATGCAGGTTTCAGTTGAATCGACCGGGGCCCTGGAGCGCCGGATGGAAGTGCAGGTTCCGGCCGAGCGCGTCGAAAAGGCCGTCGACGAGCGGCTGCAGCGCATGAGCCGCACGGTGCGGCTGAAGGGCTTTCGCCCCGGCAAAGTGCCTGTAAAAGTCGTGCGCCAGCAGTTCGGTCAGCAGGTCCGCCAGGAAGTGCTGGGCGACGTCATGCAGAGCACGTTCAACGAAGCCGTCGTGCAGGAAAAACTGACACCGGCCGGCGGCCCGCGCATCGAGCCGATCAACCTGGAGCAGGGCTCGGACCTCAAGTACCGCGCGATTTTCGAGGTGCTGCCGCAGATCGAGCTGAAGGGCGTCGAGAGCCTCAGCGTCGAGCGTCCCACCGCTACCGTCGCCACGGGCGACGTGGATGCCATGATCCAGAACCTGCGCGAACAGCGTCCGACCTACTCGGTCGTGGAGCGCGAAGCGCGTGATACCGACCGCGTCACCATCGATTTCGAGGGCAGCATCGACGGCCAGCCCTTCGAAGGTGGTAAGGCGGAAAACTACCCGATCGATCTCGGCGCGGGGCGCATGCTGGCCGATTTCGAGGCCGGGCTGCGTGGCGCCAAAGCCGGCGACAAGAAGGACATCGAGCTCACTTTCCCGGCCAATTACGCCGCGAACCTCGCCGGCAAGCAGGCCAAGTTCGCGATCACCGTGCACAAGGTGGAAGAGCGGCAGTTGCCCGAGCTCAATGACGAATTCGCCAAGATTTACGGCGTGGAAGAGGGCGGCATCGACCGTCTGCGCTCGGAAGTGCAGGAAAACATGGAGCGCGAGCTCGGCGAGGCCATCAAGGCCCGCGTCAAGAAGCAGATCCTGGATGGCCTCTTGGCCGCCAATCCGATCGAGTTGCCGAAATCCATGGTCGACGCCCAGGTGCGTGAGCTGCAGCTCGACGCGGCCCGTCGCATGGGCGCTCGCGACGCCTCGCAGATTCCGCCGCCGGAAGGCTTCCAGGACACCGCCCGCCGTCGCGTGGCGCTGTCGCTCTTGATCGGCGAGATCATCCAGACCGCCAAGATCCAGGTCGATCAGGCCCAGGTGCAGGCGCGCTTCGAAGAGCTGGCCGCGCAATATCCGGACCAGGGTCAGGCCCTGCAGCAGTACCGCTCGAACCCGCAGTTCCGCCGCCAGATGGAAGCCGCGGTGCTGGAGGATCAGGTGATCGACTGGCTCACGCAGCGCGCCCAGGTCGCCGACAAGCCGTCGTCTTTCAAGGAAATCATGAATTTCGGCGCCTGATTAGACACCGGACAAAGGAGCGGGCGCGCGTGCGGCGGTCGCTAGTAGAGGGGCACTTGCCTCTTCTAAACTAGCCCCCACACATCGCCCACTCCCCTTACTCAAGATCAGCACTCACAGATGGCCACCATGAATCTAGTCCCGATGGTCGTCGAGCAGACCGCTCGCGGCGAACGCGCATACGACATCTACTCGCGGCTGCTGAAAGAGCGCGTGATCTTCATCGTGGGCCCGATCGAGGACCACATGGCCAACCTCGTGGTGGCGCAGCTGCTGTTCCTCGAATCGGAGAACCCTGACAAGGACATTTCGTTGTACATCAACTCGCCGGGCGGCTCGGTCAGCGCCGGTTTGTCGATCTACGACACCATGCAGTTCATCAAGCCCGACGTGAGCACCATGTGCGTTGGCCAGGCGGCCAGCATGGGCGCGGTGCTGCTGGCGGGCGGCGCCAAGGGCAAGCGTTATGCGCTCCCGCACTCCCGCATGATGATCCACCAGCCGCTGGCGGGCTTTCAGGGCCAGGCCTCGGACATCGACATCCACGCCCGCGAAGTGCTGGAAACTCGCGAGCGCCTGAACCGTATTCTGTCCAAGCACACCGGCCAGACGGTGGAGCGCATCAGCAAGGACACCGACCGCGATAACTTCATGGGCGGCGAGGCGGCGGTGGATTACGGGTTGATCGACCGCGTGATGGAAAGGCGCGGCGAGCCGGCCCTGGTGGCGGCGGCCAATATCCGCTGATTCGAGCCGTTGCTTGGGAGCCCATTGAAGGCTCCCTCTGACGACCTCATGAAGGTCTTGAGCAGACGGGCTGGAGTCGCTGACTAACCCCTTGGGGCAGGTAGGGTTTTCCCTGCCGCCCAAGCAAGGGGATCAACCTGCAAAAAGGCCGGAAAGGGCGTCTTTGCAGCCTGATGGCAGCGCGTGCTATATAGCCCGGACGCAATAGTGTCGCGACGGTGACGCGATTTCGTAACACGCTGGGGCGGCCCCAAAGGATCCATCCGATCTTGCGGGGACTTGATGAGCAACTGTGAAGTAGTTGATTCGCCTTGGCTTTCGAGGGTAATGCATGTCCGACGATTCCCGCGGCAAACACGACGACGGCAAGCTTCTGTACTGCTCCTTCTGCGGCAAGAGCCAACACGAAGTGCGCAAGCTCATCGCCGGCCCGTCGGTGTTCGTCTGCGACGAGTGCGTGGAGCTCTGCAACGACATCATTCGTGAAGAGCTCGAAGAACGCGCCGAGCGCACGCGCGACAAACTGCCGCGCCCCCACGAGATCAAAAAGGTTCTCGACGAGTATGTGATCGGCCAGCCGCGCGCCAAGAAGGTGTTGTCGGTCGCCGTTTACAACCACTACAAGCGCCTGCAGACGAAGACCTCCGAAGCGCGCGCCAAGGACGAAGTGGAGCTCGCCAAGAGCAATATCCTGCTGATCGGCCCGACCGGCTGCGGCAAGACGTTGCTGGCCGAGACGCTGGCGCGTCTGCTCAATGTTCCGTTCACCATCGCCGACGCCACCACGCTGACCGAAGCGGGCTATGTCGGCGAGGACGTCGAGAACATCATCCAGAAGCTGCTGCAGAAGTGCGATTACGACGTCGAGAAGGCGCAGACCGGTATCGTCTACATCGACGAAATCGACAAGATCTCGCGCAAGTCCGACAACCCATCCATCACTCGCGACGTGTCCGGCGAGGGCGTGCAGCAGGCGCTGCTGAAGCTCATCGAAGGCACGATCGCCTCGGTGCCGCCGCAGGGCGGTCGTAAACATCCCCAGCAGGAATTCCTGCAGGTGGACACGACCAACATCCTGTTCATCTGCGGTGGCGCGTTCGCGGGCCTGGAGAAGATCATTCTCAATCGCACGCAGAAGACGGGCATCGGCTTCACCGCCGACGTGCGTCAGACCAGCGAGCGTCCGCACGGCTCGGATGTGTTCCACGACGTGGAGCCCGAGGATTTGATCAAGTTCGGCCTGATTCCGGAGTTCGTCGGCCGTCTGCCCGTGGTGGCGACGCTGGACGAGCTGGACGAGGCCGCGCTGGTGTCGATCCTGCTCGAGCCCAAGAACGCGCTCAGCAAGCAGTATCGCAAGCTGTTCGACATGGAAGGCGTGGAGCTCGAGTTCCGCACCGATGCGCTCAAAGCGGTGGCCAAAAAGGCCATGCAGCGTAAGACCGGCGCTCGCGGCCTGCGCACGATTCTCGAGAACGTGCTGCTCGAAACCATGTATGAATTGCCGTCGTTGCGGAACGTCCAAAAAGTCGTGGTCGACGAGCAGGTCATCCTCGGAGAGAGCAAGCCGTATGTGCTGTACGGCAACGCCGACGATGGTCGTCTCGCGGCCGTCGAAGAACGCCGTCCCACCGGCAGCGACCACTGATCGTTAATCCTTTTGGCTCACCTCTTCGAAGTGGAGAGGTGAGCCTGCTTGCCCCGGCCGCACGTTTTTCCGAACGCAATAGGCCCAACCCTGCAATTCGCACTCGTCGCGACACGCATCCGCTCACGGATTTTTTGCGACATCGGAAAACCCGATGGCATTTGCGTGGCACAGAACTAGCAGGGCTGCGTTGCTTCCGGTATTTTCGATTGCGACTTCATTTTCGTTTTCTCGGCGTCGGTAGATCGTGCCGGCGCTTCACACAAGGTACTGCGCGTGAGCACCGACATCCCTGAAGCTCCCGAATCCGACAAGACGCCGCCGGCAGCGCTGCCTGTCCTGCCGTTGCGCGATGTGGTCGTCTATCCCCACATGGTCATTCCGCTGTTCGTCGGCCGCGAGAAATCCATTCTTGCGCTCGATCAGGCCATGCGCTCCGGCAAGCAGATTCTGCTGGTCGCGCAGAAACAGGCCGACGTCGACGATCCGAGCGCGCAGGATCTGTATCGCCTCGGCACCGTCGCGACCATTCTGCAGTTGTTGAAACTGCCCGACGGGACGGTGAAGGTGCTGGTGGAGGGCGCCGAGCGCGCCAAGATCGAAAAGCTGGTGACTGGCCAGTATTTCTCCGCCGACATCAGCCCGTTCAAGGACATCGAAAATTACGACGAGCGCGAAATGGACGTGCTCGCCCGCTCGGTCACCTCGCAGTTCGAACAGTATGTGAAATTGAACCGCAAGGTGCCGCCTGAAGTGTTGACGGCGCTTGCAGGTATCGAACAGCCGGGCCGCCTCGCGGACAACGTCGCCGCGCACATGTCGCTGAAGCTCGATGCCAAGCAGAAGGTCCTGGAGATCCAGGACGTGCGCAAGCGTCTCGAGCACATTCTGGCGCTGATCGAAGGCGAGATGGATGTGCTGCAGATCGAGAAGCGCATCCGCGGCCGCGTCAAACAGCAGATGGAAAAGAGCCAGCGCGAGTACTACCTGAATGAGCAGATGAAGGCCATTCAGAAGGAGCTGGGCGAAATCGAAGACGCGCCGAACGAGCTCGCCGAGCTCGAGCAGCGCATTCAGAAAGCCGGCATGCCGAAGGAAGCGCGTGACAAGGCGATGAGCGAGCTCAACAAGCTCAAGCTCATGTCGCCCATGTCCGCCGAAGCCACGGTGGTGCGTAACTACGTCGACTGGCTGGTGAAGGCGCCTTGGAAAAAGAAGACCAAGGTCCACAACGACATCAACCTCGCCGAGAAAGTGCTCGACGAGGATCACTACGGCCTCGAGAAGGTGAAGGAACGCATCGTCGAGTACCTCGCCGTCCAGCAGCGCGTGAAGACGCTCAAGGGCCCGATCCTGTGTCTGGTCGGTCCGCCGGGCGTGGGTAAGACGTCGCTCGGTCAGTCGATCGCGCGTTCCACGAACCGCAAGTTCGTGCGCATGTCATTGGGTGGCGTGCGCGATGAAGCCGAGATTCGCGGTCACCGCCGCACGTACATCGGCTCCATGCCCGGCAAGATCATCCAGAACATGGTCAAGACCGGCGTGCACAATCCGCTGTTCCTGCTGGACGAGATCGACAAGATGGCCATGGATTTCCGTGGCGATCCGTCATCGGCGTTGCTCGAAGTGCTGGATCCGGAGCAGAACTCGACATTCAACGATCACTACCTCGAAGTGGACTTCGATCTGTCCGAGGTGATGTTCGTGTGTACCGCGAACAGCCTGAACATTCCGGCGCCGTTGCTGGATCGTATGGAAGTGATTCGTCTGCCCGGTTACACCGAGGACGAGAAGAGCGCGATCGCGCAGCGTTATCTCATCCCGAAGCAGATGAAGCAGAACGGTCTGAAGGACAACGAGCTGAAGGTCACCGAAAGCACCGTGCTCGACACCATTCGTTACTACACGCGCGAGGCCGGTGTTCGTAACCTCGAGCGCGAAGTGTCGAAGCTGTGTCGCAAGGCCGTGAAGCAACTGCTCACCAAGGGCGAACCCGACCACATCACGATCACGCCGAAGAACCTGTCGAAGTATCTGGGCGTGCGTCGCTTCCGATATGGTCGTGCCGAGGAGCAGGATCACATCGGTCAGGTCACGGGCCTGGCCTGGACCGAAGTGGGCGGCGAGTTGCTGACCATCGAGTCCGCCATCGTCGCGGGCAAGGGCAAGCTCACGCACACCGGCCAGCTCGGCGAAGTGATGCAGGAGTCCATCCAGGCCGCGATGACCGTCGTGCGCAGCCGCGCCGCCGTGCTCGGCCTCGACCCGGACTTCTATCAGAAGTGCGACGTGCACATTCACGTGCCCGAAGGCGCCACGCCCAAGGACGGCCCGAGCGCCGGTATCGGCATGTGCACAGCGCTGGTGTCGGCGCTGACCAAGGTGCCGGTGCGGTCCGATGTGGCCATGACGGGCGAAATCACCTTGCGCGGACAGGTGCTCCCGATCGGGGGCTTAAAGGAAAAATTACTCGCCGCGCATCGCGGTGGAATCCGCACCGTGCTGATCCCGGACGACAACACCAAGGACCTGGCGGAGATCCCCCAGAACATCAAGGACAACCTGGAGATCAAACCGGTCAAATGGATCGACGAGGTGTTGCAGGTAGCACTCAAACACATGCCCGCGCCGGTTCCGGCCGCTGCCGAGCCGTCGCGTGGCAATGACAAACCGCGGGCCCGGAGGGTCGCAAAGCGGGCGAACAAGCAGGTTCGCGCCCACTGATCGCAGGCGAAAATGAGCCCGGAGCTGTCGTGAAAAGCGCAGCTTCGGGCCCGATCGCCCGCCTTCGCCCTTGAATCAACCGACAGCGTTCGCGGCATTGCGCTTCCTTTCTACGCCGCTCGCTGCTATAACGCGCCCCCGTTCCTGACGTAAGGTCTGGAGCGAGGCTGTTTACAAGAAGGAAACCCGGATATGAACAAAGCGGAACTGATCGACGCCGTGAGCACGAAGACGGGCCTGCAGAAGGCCGAGGCCACGCGTGCCGTCGATGCGGTTTTCGACGCCGTCACCGAGGCCCTGAAGGGTGGCGACTCCGTGTCGCTGCTGGGCTTCGGCACGTTCGTGGTGAAGGCCCGTGCGGCCCGCGCCGGTCGTAATCCGCGCACCGGTGAGACGATTGAGATCGCCGCCACAAAAGTTCCTGGTTTCAAAGCTGGCAAGGCGCTGAAGGATGCTGTAAATTAGCGCGCCTTCGAAACGGGGGGCGTAAAACCCCTCGCTCGTCAGGGTACTGCCAAGGTACTGTTTGAGCGTAGGTTCACGAATACTTCCCAAGTAATCGTCGGGTGCTTAGCTCAGCGGTAGAGCGTCGCCCTTACAAGGCGAATGTCGTGGGTTCGATCCCCTCAGCACCCACCACTCTGTTGTGACATCAGAGTGTCTCAAGCGTCAAAGTCACAAAGGTTCCAGCGCGGAGCGGTAGTTCAGCTGGTTAGAATACCGGCCTGTCACGCCGGGGGTCGCGGGTTCGAGTCCCGTCCGCTCCGCCAGTCCTTTGTGAGTACTTGCGCCAACTCAGGCGTCCCCAGCCACCCTCTAGTGGCAAATCAGTGCCAAAATTCTGGGGACGCGAGGGAACGAAGCCCGTCGTGGCTCGCTGCCGAGTAGACCGGCTCCGGTGATCGTTCCATCGCTTGCTTGATCCATACAACGTGGTAGCGAAGCTGCCGCGACTCCAATCCGCGTGAGACGTCGCGATGATTTTCTTTCCCTCCTCGATCACGAGGGGGGTCGATCGGCGGGCGATCTTTTTTCGAGAGTAGGTGACCTCCTCGGACGCGTCATCTCCAATGGCGCGCGTCCACACCGACTCCAGAATCCTTCGGTACTCGTTGACCGTGGAGAAGGCGAGGGCGTTCATCTCCACGAGCATGTTCATGTCGCGTGGCTCGGCACCTGAAACGGGCTGCGCGCTCAAAGAAGCAGTCTGGTGGACCGAAGCTCGTGACATCTTTTGGCAATGAATCGTTCTGCCTTTCACTCCTTGCCATCGCGCTGTATGTCCCGCGCTGCCGATCAGCCCCTGCGCTTCGCCATCGAGGCCTCTCTACATCGGCGACAGGTCCACCTGGGATCAGCGGGGGCTCGGGCGACCAGGCAGTTGTCGCCAGAAATCGGCGACGGCGCGCGTGAATTCGCTCGGACATTCTTCGAGCAGGTAGTGCCCGCAGTTCGCAATCACCTCACCGCGAACGTTCTCTGCGAGCGGCTGCAAATTCAGCCGCATGTTCGGGCCGAGACTGCCATCCGCCCCAAGCGTGAGAATCGGCATCGGCAGCTTGCGTCCCAGCCTCGCCTTCATCTGCGACATGCCTGAAGCGTTGAAGGCTTCGCGATAGTAGTCGAAGCCAGCACGGGCCGCGCCGGGAAGAGAGAAAACGCGAACATACTCATCGAGAGCGGCCGGATCGATCGTCCACCCTCGAACGGACTTGTTGGCAAACAGCCAGGCGAGATATGCGCGTTCGTGACCTTGCACCAAGATCTCGGGCAGGTCGTTCAAACGATTGAAGCCAAAGTGCCAGGACCTGGTGTTCTGCGCATCGCTTGGCGTCGCTGCGGCCGGAGCCGTCCAAGGAATCAAGGCCTCGCTCAAAACCAAGCTACGCACGTCTTCGGGATGAGCGCTCGCATGTGCGTAGGCGATCCATGAGCCGACATCATGCGAGACGATGTCGATGCCGCTGGCACGTGCCAGGCCGGCTGCCTGGATAAATGCATGCACATCGTCAGAAGCAGTCGCAAGATCGTAACCGCCCGCCGGCTTTTCGCTGTCTCCGAACCCACGTGGATCGAGCGCGTAGACCTCCCGCCCCGATGCTGCCAGATCTTTCATGACGAAGCGCCACGCATACCAACTCTGCGGCCAACCGGGTAACAACAACACCGGCTCGCCCTTGCCGACCGTCACGTAATGCAGTCGCACGCCGTTCGCGATCACTGAGTGGTCTGCAAAGCCGAACGAAGCCGCCACGGAAGTGGGCGCCGCGCTGGCGATTCTCGGAGCGACAGCAGATAGGGCTCCCACGACCGATAGCGCAGCCGCTGTGATTGTCATTGCGACGCTGCCCGGGGTACCGGATTTCTGACGTTCAGACATTTCTATTCCGAAGATTAAGAGGCTCGCACGCGAAGATGCGCGCGAAGGGGCGGTGAGCGTCCCTAAAAGAGTAAATATCAGGCGAGCAGCCGCAACGCCTGATCCACGGCGGCCAACATCTCGGTACGGGTACGCCCAGCCTTGCCGACGACGCGGAAACCTTGCAGCAGGCACAGCAGGGTACGAGCCAAGGCATCGGCATTGATTCCAGGAGGGATGGAGCCATCGGACACGCCGAGCCGGATGAGATCGCGCAACAAGGTCTCGAGTCGCCGCAAAGCCGTGGTGACGCGAGCACTCGTCTTTGCATCGAAGGTAGTGAGGTGCGTCAAGCTGCCTACCACGAGGCACCCGCGCCGGCCTTCGAGGTCATGTGACACCTCGGCATAGAAGCGCAGCATGGCTCGAACCTTGTCGAAGCCGGTCTTCTCGGCATCCAGCAGCTTTCCCAACTCAGCATGGCGCCGATGCGTGTAGTGGTCGAAGGCGGCTAGAAAGAGCGTGCGCTTGTCATTGAACGCCTTGTAAATGCTCCCAGCAGTGAGTCCCATCGCAGAACCGAGTTCGCCCAGCGACGCGCCGTGATAGCCGTGCTCACGGAACACCAGCAGTGCCCCGTCCAGCGCTGCTTCCATGTCGAATTCGCGCGGACGCCCAGGGCTGCGGCGCAGCTGCGTGTTTTTCGTGGATTTCACCATGCGCCCATAATAGGAGGAGATCGTTTCCTAAATCAAGTGACGTGGCGAAGTCGGTGCGAACAACCGCAAGACCTATGTGATCGAAGGCAAAAGATAGTGAAGCCTGGAGGAGAGCACCGCGTGCTACAAATCCGTTCAATTGAGCATTCGCCTGCCAATATGCAAACCGCGTGCGGCATTTGAGCGAGCAAATTGCCGGATGAGGAGCGTAGAATTTCGTTCCAACGATCGAAACGTGAACGAAGGATGCGAGAGATATGAAACGGATGTTTCAGGGCGGCTGTCAGTGTGGTTCGGTGCGCTACCGCTATGAAGGGGAAGTGCTGAACATCTTCGCTTGCCACTGCACCGAGTGCCAGAAGCAATCCGGGAGCGCCTTCGGCATGGGCCTCTGGGTCGAAGCGAGCGGTCTCGAACGTCTTTCCGGGACGCTGCTCAAGTGGACCCGGCATTTACCCACGGGCGAAGACATGGTGTGCGAGTTCTGCGACCGATGCGGCACGCGCGTATTTCATGTCTCCGAGAGTTATCGAGCCAAAGGCATCGTGAGTATCAAGCCCGGCACGATCGACGACACCAGTTGGGTTCAGCCTCGTGCTCAAATCTGGCTCGAGCGGGCACAGTCGTGGCTGGCGATCAAACCGGGTTCCGTTACATACCCACGAAATCCGCCGAGCATCGCTGCTCTTGCCGACCTTCCCGAGTGATGTCCATCAAGATCGACCAGATCGACAGGCGTATCCTTCGAGCGTTGCAAAAAGACGGCCGTCTGCAGAACGTGGAGCTCGCAAAACGAGTAGGACTGTCTCCATCGCCGTGCCTGCGGCGCGTGCGTCGACTCGAAGAAGCGGGCGTCATCGATCGCTATGCCGCGCTGCTCGACGCATCGAAGATAGGTGTCAATCTAACTGTGTTCGCGCGCATATCGCTGATCTCACAGGACGCGGAGACGGTTGAACGATTCACCAATGCCATGCGGAATCTTCCGCAAGTCGTCGAGTGCTACGTCATGGCTGGCGAATGCGACGCGCTGCTCAGGGTGGTCGCCGCTGACCTGGACGATTATCGTCGCTTCCAGAGTACGCACCTGACGCGAGTCAACGCCGTGCAGACGGTGAAGACAGATATTCCCCTGCAGAAAATCAAACTGTCCTCCGAGCTGCCCCTGTAAACCGACACAGAACGATAGATTCATCGTCTCCCGCACGCGCAGACGAAGCGGCGATCAGCGCGTGACCAAGGCAGCAATAATGAGCACGCAAAAGATCCCGACGTTGAGCTTTGGTTCCCAGTACTCCATAAAGAGGAAGGTAATCGCGAGCCATCCAAAGGCCGCTGCAATGGACAGGATCAGTGCAGGTGTCTCGCTGAGCAGGTTCATGGCCCGCCAGGCTAGCAAGAGCCCCAGCAATCCGAATGCAACCTGTCCCAACGCAAATGCGGAGTTCAATCCGTAGTACAGAGTCGTCTCCAAACCGGGCGCGCGTTTGCCCCGCAGATGCTGGGACACCACATCAACGACGAAATGCAGTATGCCGGTCAGGGCGAGCCAGCCGTAGGCTGCGTAGACAATGTACTTGTGCATGGTTGATTGGCGTGCAAATCGTCAGTTGGCCTTGCGTTCGCGTCGCTGCAAGGACCGATGTTATAAAGTCACGCTGGCGGGTGCCATCTTCATCAATGGCGCGAGACAGGTAGCGTGTCATGGCGGCATGTTGCCGGTTCGGGTTTTAAAAACTCTTTAATCGCTCTTATGCCAAAGTCGCCTCCCTGGAAGCCGCAGTCCGCATTTTGTTAGTTGCAGACGACGTGATGTTGGCCGAAGCGGTGCAAGCCCGCAGCGCCATTCGCCTCTGACATTAGTTCGACTGCGCTGTCCATTAAACTTGCGTCGACTTACAACGCAGCAACCCATGGAGGGCGACCCCTTTGTCAATATTCGGCGTCCGCGCCCGAGCATTGCTTTCCGCAGCTCTTTTTGTTCCGCCGCTTGTTTCCTTCGCTGTCGATCCAGGAGCACTCTGGGCCGAATACCCAGGAATCTTGTTCCACCTTTCGTTATTGCTACTCGTGCCCTTGCTGAACGCACCGACGTGGGCGAGAGCCGCAGGCTACAGCTGGCTTGCCATCGACGTGCTCGCAGGCGCTTTGCTGATCAACAACGTGTCGCACGACATTGCGGATCCTGTCCGTCTGGGCGGCCATATCCTGGGCGGGCTCT
The DNA here is from genome assembly GCF_036402275.1 of Steroidobacter sp. Taxonomy (NCBI): domain Bacteria; kingdom Pseudomonadati; phylum Pseudomonadota; class Gammaproteobacteria; order Steroidobacterales; family Steroidobacteraceae; genus Steroidobacter; species Steroidobacter sp. The sequence goes on from NZ_DASWTF010000055.1 coordinate 89,654, forward strand.
GGGTCGCCGTCGCATCGTTTCATAGCACATCGCTGGCGATTCGCGTCGTGGGGATGGTCGGCGGCCTATGGCTCGGCGGATATACGTTTGTGGCGACTATCGCGCCAGAGGGCGCACTGGCCCCAGCGGGCATTCTCATTACAGTTTGGCTGATCTTACTGGCCGTCATCGGTGTGCCTCAGCGTGCCAGCTTCCCTATGAATTTGTAGTGAGCGGTGTTGCAGAGGTCGCGGCATCGAGTCGACGATTTTTGCTCCGTGCGTGCCAAATCGCGTTAGTGGCCCGCATGTGGTTGAATTGCCCATATGCACGCCGATCCGCCGATCTGGGACGACCTTCGCGTTCTGCTTGCCGTTCATCGCGGTAAGAGCTTCCTTGCTGCAGGCAAAGCCCTTGGTATTGCGACCTCCACCGTCGCACGCCGGCTGCAAGCGCTTGAGCGCGCGTTGGGTCGGCCGCTCGTCCAGCGTGGGAGCACTGGCGCCACGATAGAAGCCGACGCGCTCAGCTTGATCGCCCTCGGCGAGCATATGGAGCTCGAGTTGGAGGCTTCGCGTCGTGCTCCGGATATCAAACGCATTTCAGGAACGGTTCGCGTGTCCGCGAGCGAGGGCTTCATGCGTCCGCTCACCCGCGTGCTTGCGCGCGTACAATACAAGCATCCGGCGCTTGCATTGGAGATCTCATCAGAATCGCGCCTCGCGGATCTTGCCCGGCGCGAAGCCGACATCGGCGTTAGAATTGCGCGTACCACCTCGGCTGCGGTGATCGAGAAGTTCATGGGGCAAGCGAGGGTCGCGGTATTCGCAGCTCGCAGCTATATGGAGCGCCGACTGCCTGGAGCGCGGCTGCCCCGAGACCTGGCCGGGCAGCACGACTGGATAGCTTTCGATCGCACGCTCGATGGCCTGCCGACGCAGCAGTGGATGCGCGCCTACGGAGCGACGCGTTTCGTTTTGCGCTCGACGTCACCTACGGCGTTAGAAGAAGCAGTGGTCGCAGGGATGGGGCTCGGCATCCTCGGCGAAGCACACGGCGCCACGCTCGATCTGGTGCGTATCGAAACGGAAGCGATGCCGCCGCCAGTGGATGTGTTCCTCGCGTTTCACCGGGAGGTGAAGAACGTGCCTCGCATCCGGGTGGTAGTGCGCGAAATCGAGGCCGAGATTCGACGCGCGTTGGCGTGAACTGGAAGTTGGGCCCGCAAGCGATCGAAGTCGACTCACGGACGAATCGCTGCGATCGGCGCTGCAAGCTCCGGCGCAGCCGCACTCATCATTTCCGCGAGCATGCGGGGTTCCGCAGTGCCGAGTGCTCCCAGATCGCGGCTCATCTGAGTGCGGCTCATCGCCCAGAACAATCCGGCCAGGATGAAGCGCGGCAGTCGCTCGAGCTGAGCGATAACACGCGGGCGCACGTCGTTTCCTAATGCACGCACGATGCGCATGCCGGCATAAAGCGCATCGGCGTGCTGTCCTGCTTCGCGCCACGAGATGCCAGCGCCTCGTGCAAATGATCGAACCCCGATTGACATGAGAGGTAGGACCATCGCGGCGTGCGAGCGGAGCCAACTCTGCATGTCGTGCTCGACCACGGTGGGAATTCCGGCGGCAGTGAACAGGGGTGCCCAGGCGGGATCGCTGACCGTCGTGCCGCGACGAATCTGCGGCGCGATGCGGCCGGCTTTGATTAGCGTGAATACTCCGCGAGGGAATCCGAAAGCGAAGCGCTCGGCGCCGACCGCCTCGCACAGCGGATCGATCATCTCAAAAGTGTTGAACATGAACATCACTTTGCGCGCGCTGGAATCCCTGAGGGAGGGCAGAACGGCCGCTACCTGAGGCGCCAGCACCGTGACGAGTACAAGGTCGAACTCGATAACAGCGTTGAGTTCTGTGGCGACGGCGACGGCAGAGCGCTCTTCGGTGTCAAGGACGATGGCGCGATCCCGTGAAATCTGTTCGAGGCGAGCGCCGCGAGCCACCACGGTGACATCGTGACCCGCTTTGGACAGTTGGAAGGCGAACGTACTGCCGATGGCGCCGGGCCCGACGATTGCGATTTTCATGGCGCCACAGACTGCATCGGGGCGTGAAGGCGCACAATGCACATGCGTCGAAAGTGGCTTTGCGCCCGTGCAAAGCGCGACCTGATGCCAGGCATCGCCTTGGAAACAATCGCTTTCCGGCCAGCGGTGCGAGAACCACACGGTTGATCACTCTAAGCAACCGACTCCCGGTCAACGTCCGCTCCAGCAGTGCCGACTTGGCTGCGCAGCTGAGCCCCTGCGGTGGTGGCGTCGATCAAGAACCACATGTCGACGAATAGGCCGTCTTCGACGCGGTATGAGCCATATTCCATGATGTTGAGCGCAGCGCCGGTGGGCTCATGTCCCAAGAACGGCTTTACAGGAGTGCCGGTGTCCTGAAGCCTGGCAGCGATGCGATTCTCGTCTGTGAAAAGGTCGTGGACGGTCCAGTAAAAGTCGGGCACGGCATCGGCGATGCCTTTGAGCGCCGCGATGACATTTTCACGCTTGTAAGCCGTACCGTTCACGTGAACATCGCCTGCAATCAGCTTGCCGACAGTGTCCCAATCGCGAGTGTTGAGCCCAGCGATGTAGCGGCCATAGAAATCCTTAAGATCGATGTTTGACATTGATTTTCCTTCTTTCGAATCGGCGAGCCGGAACGGCCATCAGCGCTCGTTTACCCGTAAGATTGCACATCGCGAACTTATTTATGCAGTGATCGTTACGTATATCTTAGGATCGCTGCGCATGAGCGTCAATGAAATAATGTAGTGATCGATGCAGAAAAATGATCTGAGTGTATCGGGTACCGCTTCGGCCCGTCGTGGACGCGGACGGCCGCGTGCGTTCGACCGTGAAGCCGCGCTGGCGGAGGCCATGCGGCTGTTTTGGATCAAGGGCTATGAGGCGACATCAATCGCGGACCTGACTGAGGCACTGGGCGTCGGTCCTACCAGCCTCTACGCCGCCTTTGGCTCGAAGGACGATTTGTACGCCGAGGCGTTGCGGCATTATTCCTCGACCTACGCGCATTTAACGCTTGGGCGGTTCCGCGAGGCTGCCACGGCGCGCGACGCCGTGATGGCCTTTCTGTATGACTCGGCTGCTGCCATGACGGGGGCGGATTGCAATCTTCCCCACGGCTGTATGGTGACGCTCGGAACAGTGGGTAGCGATGGTCACGCCGAGCTCGCCAGTTTGATGCGATCGACGCGAGGTGGCGCGTTCGACTTGCTCACGGCCCGTCTCAAGAAGGGGGTTGAGGATGGAGAGCTTCCAAGTTCCCTTGATATCACCAAGCTCGCGAGATTCCTGCAGACCGTGCAGAGCGGGATGGCAATCCGTGCTCGCGATGGTGCCGAAAGAGCCGAACTCCAGGGTGTAGCCGAAATCGCGATGGCTGGATGGGACGGGTTTGTCGCTGGGGCCGGATCAAGATAGACGCCGTTCGCGGGCAACCAAGAAACATGCGTGGAGAGTCCGCGCTTCTTTCCCACGTCGCGTGCAAGCGTTTGTTAGCAACGGTCTTCACAGGCACCTGCCCGCACCGGCTGCATGCATCGCTGCTCTTTGGGCTCGGTCATCGGCACAATTCCAGCACGTAACCCGATGCGGCGAACGCTTCGTTGCCGGTCATCCGCCCATCCACGCGTTTCAGAATCTTGAAGCCTTCCGCAAGATATAACCGGAGCGCCGGCTCGTTTCCCACCAGCACCTCGACCGAGATGGTGCCTTTACATGAACCAATGGCATGTCTCACCAAGGCTCTGCCAACGCCGCGCCGATAAGCTGCCGGATCGACGTACAGCCATGTCAGCTCGTCGTCCTTGATCGCTACGAACCCGAGCACTCGTTCGCCATCCTCCGCAACGGTCACAGAGCACTCAAACAGCCCTTCATTCTCTGCAGCTTGCTCCAGCGTCAGGAAGGCCTCGGTGAGACCGCTGGCACGCAACTCGTCCATGCGAGCGCTGTCGTGAATGGCGCACAGGCGCGGCCAGTCCTTGGTTTGATAGGGGCGTAGTCGCATATGGTCGATCTGCGGTTTTTCTTCAATATATCCATTGTAGACGATGGTGCATCCGTCTGGCCCCGAAAGAAGAGGGCTTGATAGAGACGTAAAATCAGTAAGACACGCGATGGCTGCCTCCGAATCTGCCTGCAAGAACTTCCAGCGTTGGATGAGCTCGCGCGCAGCCGCCGTGCGCTGCTCAATCGAAGGAAGCCGTCACCCGTAATCCGATGATGCCAGCGTCGCTGCGATCCGAGTATCCGCCGGGCGCGACGATATATTGCACGTTGGGTTGCACTGTCAGCCACGGCGCCACCACCCAGCGCACGAACGCCTCGGCGAGGTATTCGGTGTCCGCAGCGTGCTCGGCGTGATCGAGCAGATGTTTATATCGTGCGAATCGACTGTTGACGTGCGTCGCCGTGACGGCAACGCCGTATCCATCGAGCGCGCTGCCAGGTGACGGATTGGTGTAGGTCAGGCCGATGCCGATCTGCCGATCAAGTTTGCTCGCGCGTTTCTCGGCCTGCACGACATTGAGGAATACCGCGAGGCCGTCCGTTGTCAGCTGCTGACGTATTTGCGCATATGCGCCGTAGCGGCCATGCCGTTGGAGTGCAGGCAACTCGCTGAGCGCGCGGGGTGCACCGTCGACATCGAGAAAGGCATCATCCGCCGTGGAGGTGTCGTACCAAGCACCCAACTTGTAGGTGCCGGGTAAGAGGCTCGCGCCGAGCGTAGGCGTGAATGCGACTTCCACCGGCAGGAGCACGCCCGTGGCGCCACTGAACCGACCGATGGTGAAATTCTCCTCCAGGTTCTTCGGATTGACTTCGAACGCGCCGATTTGGGCATAGCCGGTCGTCACACGATAGCGCCAGCGCATGCCCCATTGGCTGATCGGCCAGTTGTACCAATAGTCGCTGACCACGCTGCCGGGTCGCGCGCCGCACAGACCGAGGTTCATGAAATCGCACGAGAACGCGGCGAAGTCTTCACCGGCCGTCAGCCGGCCGAGCTTTACGTCCACCCGGCCTTCCGCGAGTTGCTGCTGATACCAGAATTGCGTGAGCCGCGTGGTCTGGCCACGGCCGTAGTTCGCCTGCACCAGTTCAAGCGTATCGAGCCCAGCGTCGCTGACGAGATTGTCGCCGCGACGCCAGGTCACCATGGCTTGAAACGTTCCGCCACGAATACCGAAGAGCTTGTCCATATCGAGCCGAGCCCCGACGTCAAGCTCGCCTGTCTCACGCAGTACTCGGTCGGCGCCGCCAGTCACATTGGCGGCCGCCTCGGATATATAAGTTACGTGTGGTTCGATACCTCGCTGTCGGATCTCGTGCTTCAGAGCGTCCTGAGTCCACGCCGTCGATGTGCACAGCGTGGAGCCCAGGGCGAGGGCGAGGCGAGCGGATTGTAGCGAGCAGCTCATCGCCGACCTTCTTGCAGGAAGGGCAGCAGATCGGTCAGCAACGCTTCGGGGCATTCCTCGGGCGCAAAGTGACCGCACCCCGGCAGCACGCGTCCGCGTACTTGAGTAGCCACCGGCCGCAACATCGTCTGCGGTAGATCGCGGACGCCATGATCGCCACCGAGCACGAGCACCGGCATCGTGAGCTTGCGCTTCGCGCGCTGCTCGTCCTGGCGCATCGTTTCTGGAAACGCGCGGTAATACTCCATTTGCGAGCGAATGCCACCGGGCACGGCATAGGTCTCAGCGTAAACATCGAGGGCGATGCGCTCGGGTCGGTACGCCCATTTGTCGAACAGATAGCTCATGAACGCGCGCTCACGGCCCTGAATCAGCAGCTCTGGAAGATCGGGCTGCTGGTTGAACATGAACTGCCAGAAGAACGCGCTCTGCGCCTGCGGCATCAACACTTCCGGCGACGGTTTGAGCAGACCTGGAATGCCGCCCTCGATGAGCGCGACGCGCTCCACTGCCGCCGAATGGTCGGCCGCCATTGCGTAGCCGATCCACATCCCGATGTCGTGCCCGACGACGGAGTAACGCTGATGCCCTAGCTGCTGCATCAACGAGTGCAGATCTCGAGCGAGTTGGCCGGTGTCGTAACCGGCTGCCGTGCGACTGGAATGACCCATTCCGCGAGGATCGACGGCGATGACGCGGAAGCCCTGATCGGCAAGGGCCGGCATGACGCTGCGCCATGCGTACCACGTCTGCAGCCACCCAGGGATGAGTAGCACCGGCGGCCCCTCGCCGCCGCTCACGTAGTGAAGCTTCAGATCGCCGATCTCTGCGTATTGATCGCTGAAGCGGCTATCCACCGCGGCTCCGAGCGCGACGTGTCCTGCTGGAGCAGATATTCCTGGGGCGCTGGCGTTAGTTGTTTCAATCGCGCTCGAGAGTAAGGCAGCAGCGATTCCAGCTGCTACCAGGCGGGGCGCGAATCTCTTGATCGTCATCATCGGCGTTTCATCCATTGTTGAACGGGCGACAAAGAATTGCCGAGGCTTCGGCCGGCCGTCAAGCATTATTTGTCGAACGTTCAAAAATGACGCGATAATTGCGCGCCCGATCGAGGGCGGGCGAACGCCTCAGGAGCCTGTCTGCTCTTGCAAAAGCGGCGCGCAACGTCGATTATTGGTGGCATGACAAAGAATGAGACGGAGCATGGCCGGCAGACCCCGTGAGTTCGATCGAGACGAGGCGTTGGCGCGCGCCCGGGATGAGTTCTGGTCGCGCGGCTATGAAGGCACGTCGATGGCGGATCTCGTCTCGGCGCTCGGGATTGCATCGGCGAGAATCTATGCAGCGTTCGGCTCGAAGGAGGATCTGTTTCGGGAGGCGGTGGGCCTCTACGAGTCCGGCGAGGGCGGCTTCGCCAGTCGGGCGCTCGCGGAAGAGCCCACTGCGCGACAGGCAATCGAGCGGATGTTGCGCGATGCCGTGGAGACCTATACGAGGCCGGGAAGACCGCGCGGCTGCATGGTGGTGTCAGCGGCCATCAACCTGGCCACGGGGAACGATCAGGTGCGCGAATGGCTGTCGAAACGGCGCAAACAGCAAACGACTTCGATCATCGATCGGCTCAAGCGGGCGGTGAGCGAGGGTGAGTTGGCATCTGGAACCGATCCGCAACTGCTAGGCGACTACTTCACGGCCCTGATGCATGGGCTCTCCGTACAGGCTCGCGACGGAGTGCCGAAGAAGCGACTACACGCCTTGTGCGCCCTGGCGGTCGAACAAACGTTCGGCAAGCGCCGGAATTAGCAGCGCGGGCGAACTGGTTGTTAGAAACGGTCCCTGCCGTCGTAGCAATCCTCAAAACCAAGTAAGCGGTCGCACGAGGGGCGTTAGAACGTCGTGGATATCGCGGTTCGCATTAAACGAGTGCTCATCACATCAGCTGTGTTACTCGGCGCCGTCGTCGCATTCTGCTTCGTTGGTCTGCTCGTGATCGTCGGTTCTGCTATCGCTTTCAGTGGTTCGACTGGTAGCGCCTGGCGCGCCTTCCTGCAATCGCTGGCCCCCCTTGCGCACTTCGGAGCAGGGGCAGTCGCGGCGGGTGGTCTCGTTGCTCTCGTTAGCGCCGCCGCGGCATCGCATGGCTTGTGGGCAAGGTCCATTGCCGCAGGCTCGGTCGTCGGTGGCATCGTTTCGGTACTCATTCCACCCCTCGGCAACGCCTTGCTTTCGCTGTCCAACCCCATTCTCGCCGTGTTGGGCAAAGTCTTTTTGAACAAGTGAGCCAGGCCGGTCTCGCTCGATTTCTTTGCGCCGGATCATGGAATGGGCGGGCAGTCCTTTTTAGACTGCGCGTTCACATCCAAAGACCGAGGCCCAAGGAAACATGACGGCCAGTCTGCAGAAGACCAAGGTGGATTTCGCCGGCCTGATGCGCGTGCTCGGCGAAGCTTTGTACTCGACCCCGCAGGTCGCCATCCGGGAGCTCGTTCAGAACGCGCATGACTCCTGCACCCGAAGATCGCTGGAGGCGCCCGATAGCTTCGAACCGGCGATCGAGGTGACGGCCACACCGGGCACGCTCACCATCACCGACAACGGCGCCGGGCTGACTGCCGAAGAAATCCATTCGTACCTCGCTACGGTCGGCGCGGGGTACACGCGAACTCTGCGAGAAAAAGGCGCCGAAGGCTTGATCGGCTACTTCGGTCTCGGATTTCTTTCTGCCTTCGCGGTCAGCGAGCGGGTGGAAGTCTGGACCTGTTCCTACCAGACGCCGGAGGTTGCACACCGGTTCGTGAGTCGCAGCGGCGAAACCTACACCGTCGAACGCGCCGAGCCTCGTCCTATCGGCACGCAGCTTCGCCTGATCTTGCGCCCGGCGTTTCCAGAGCTGGGAGATGCGCAGGTGGTGCTGAGCCGACTGCAGCGATACTGCTGCCTGCTCAAGTATCCCGTCTCTCTCAACGGTGGCACACCGGTGAATATTGCCGGTGCGCCGTGGCGCCAGCCCAAGCAGACGAGTCCTTTGCGGTTGCGGACCCTGTCGCTCGAGTTCGCGCGGCGATTCGAGCGAGTCTTTCAGCCAATTGCCACGGCGCCAGTGGCGAGTCCCGATAACGCGCTGTCTGGCCTGCTGTGGATTCAGGACGGAGGCAGCTATGCGACCAGCGATAACCGCAACATCTCCGTCTTCGTGCGAGGCATGCTGATCGGTGAGGATGAGCGGGATTTGTTGCCGCGATGGGCCGGGTTCATCGGCGGGGTGATAGAAAGTAATGTTTTGCAGCCCACCGCCAGCCGCGAGTCGCTCAGAAAAGATGAGATGTACCAAAGCACCGCTACGGCGCTGCGCGAGTGCCTGATCCGCGCATTGTTCGATCTCGCGGAGCAGGAGCCGGCAACGTGGCGCCGCGTGCTTCTCCGGCACAACGAAGCGTTGTTGGGCGCGGCGCTCGTCGACGAAGAGTTGTTCAAGCTCGTCGGGGACGATGTGACCGTGCCGACGACGGAAGGCGATTTCACGCTTCCTGCTCTGCTGGATCGCTGCGAAGGCAAGATCTACGTCACGCAGAGCGATCGCGCCGGCGTCGAGTCGATACTGTTGCGTGCGTTGAAGTTGCCAGTAGTGCTCGGCACGCGCTATGCAGCTGCACCTTTCTGCACGAGGTACACGAGCAGCCGCCGAGGTCAACTCGTGCTGCTCGGAACGCAGGGCGGCGACCAGACCCTGTTCAAACCTGCCGATCTCGGCGAGGCACAGTGCGAATCATTGCGCGCCTGGTTTGCCATGCCAGACCGACAGGTGCTGGTGCGGCGGTTCGATCCGGCATTCCTGCCGTTTGCGCTGGTCGTCGATCGTGACGTCGAGCTCAAGCGAAGTCTCGACAGCGACGAAGCCGATCGCCGCATCGGGCAGGCTGTGCTCGGGCTGGCCCGGCAGTTCACGAAGAAGATCGCTGCCGATGCGAGCGTGCGCATGTACGTGAATGCGGCCAACCCTGTCGTGCTCGCGCTGTTCGATCTCTCTGAACGGCAACGCAGCCGCGCGCTGGCGTTACTCAAGCCGCTGGCGACGCTCACCTCGGGAGCCCAAGGTGAGCACGACATCGAAGGCGCGATGACCGCGTTCGGCGATTCATTGCTGAACGTCCTCAAGGAGGGATGAGTGGATATTTGGGAGTGGGTCTATCAAACGTGCGACGATTTGCGCGAGGCAGGCCACGAGCGCCTGGCGTTCATCGTCGACGAGTTGCCAGGGCTGATCTGCGGCGACCAACAACTCGAGGCCGAGGCATTGATCCCCGAAGGCCTGGCGCTCGCCCGCAGCATCGATCATCCGTGGCTGGAGGTATATCTGCGGCACTGGCTGGCGCAGAGCCGCGTCGTACGTCGCCGTGACGTGACGGGCGGCCTTGAAGAACTGATTCATCTGCTCGACTTCGCTCACGGTGAACGTACCGCGGCTTGTCCGCAAAGCGTCTGCGTCACGCAAGACGTCTGCATCGCTTACGGCGCCGTCGATGGACCCGGCTATGCGGAGGAGCGCCTGGCCGCATCCGCTGAAACCATCGAGCGCATCGATGTCACCTGGCCCTGCTTTCAATGCATCAGCGCTGAACATGCGGCAGCGTTGCTGGACGCCGGACTCTACCAGGATGCAGAAAGCTATTGCCGAACTCAGCTGGAGAAGGCATCGACGGCGGGACAAGGTACGTTGTGGCAGGTGAAATGGCATCTCGTCGATGCACTGGCGCGGCAAGGCCGGCATGAGGAGGCGCTGGCATTGCTGGATCCCGAGGGCTGCCGCGGAATGGACGAGGAGGAGAGCAGGCGACACAGTCTGCACCATGCGCGCGAGCTTGCCGTAGCCGGCAAGCTCGATGAGGCGGTGTCGATCCAGATGCAGCCCTTGGGCTTGAAGCCCAGCGAGTACATCTTATGGCTACGTGCCGAGATCGCCTTTTGCGAGCGCGTTCCCGAACGCAACGACTTCCAGTTGGGCAAAACGTTACGCAGATTATTCACAACGTTGCGCGATCACGGCGCGCTCTACGAGCAGGCCGAGATCGGCATGGCGGCCGCGAAGCTTGCTTTGGCGCGCGGCAGTTCGGTCGTGGCGACGATGTATTGGGAGGAAGTCGAAGCAGTCGTGCCCCGTCTTCGCCGCCCGCAGAGAATCATCGAAGAGCTGGAAACGCAGCGACGGTCGCTCGCGCCCAAGGCGGCAGCACCGATGGCGGAATCCTCTCTCATCGACGCGCTCACGGATAATCCAGAGCGCAATCTCGAGTTGCTGCAACAGGCCACGACGGAAGCGGCAAGCAGCGAAGCGATCCTGCTGGCTCGTTGCGAGGCGTATCGAGAAGCAGGCTTCTCCAATCGAGCGAAGTCCGAGCTTGAAGAATTCGTTGCGCGGTATCCCGAATCGGTCCCGGCACTGGATCAGTTGCTACGCGTGCTGCTTGCAGCCGTCGATGAAGCGGCAATGCGTTCGCTGGTACAAAAGATAGACGAAGCACGACGGCCGCGCGCTTTGTTCTATCAAGCTCGGCTTTATCAAGGCCAGCGGCGCTGGCAGGAAGCGGCCGCGGCGCTCGAGGTTGCGCGACGCCTCGAGCCGGATGTTCCAGTGCTCGCGAGCGAGCTGGCAGTCGTCTACCGTCACTTGGAACGTTACGAAGAGGCTCTCACCATCCTCGACGAGCTGGTCGCGTCCGAACCGGAAGCTGGCGATGTCGACTGGGAGCGCATGGTCGTGGCCACCGCGCTGGGCCGGTTCGACGAAGTGCGACACAGCGCGCGCCGTCTCGAGTTCGATTTTGCGGGCGAAGGTCCCATCGATCAGCCCTATGCCTACTGCGACATCCTTCTCAAAGACGCAGCAGGCCGCGAAGTTCCTCATCGCGCAGAGCGCATCAGCCCAGTCGTCGCGCGAATTCTGCAAATGCAGGCTCCGGCGGTCCCATCTGTGTTTAGGGATGAGATCCTGTTCGATCCTGTGTCGCTGAATCCGCCGCCGGAGCAGGGCAGCGATGAGCGCCCTATACTGCGCTTTCGACCAATCAAACAATTGCGTGCCGGAGGCTACCGCGTGTACGACATCGACGGTGTCCATCCCGGTGACGAATCTGTGGAAGGTCTCAGAGCGGCGCTGCGCGAGCTGGGCGTGGTGCTGTCCATCCGCAGCTCAGAGGAATATCAGATCGAGGTGGACCCGGAACAAGAACCGGTGCGCGGCCTCTACGCCTTTCTGGCCGTGCCCGGCGAGGTGACCTCGGCGGAGGTGCTGGCCTGCGTGCAGTCGTGCACAACAAACTGGCTCGGGCCCATGACTTATCGCGGACTGCTGAAAGAGTTGGGCATGGCTGAACAGTTGGCGCGGCAGGAACAGTGGGCCGATCAGGTGCAGCTATAACGTCAAAGCGGCGATCAGTCATCGCTCAGGCCGCCCGGCGATGCCGGGCGGCCGCTCTGCTCGAATCCTCCCGTCACATGCGAGCGCGCATGGCAAGCGTGACCAAACGACCCAAGGGGTTGGACACGAAGCCGTTGTAGCCCCAACCCGCGGCATTGCCGAAGATGCCGGAGGTATTGCCGTTGTAGAACGGCGGCTCCTCGTCCGTGAGGTTGCGGACATTCAGCGACACGATCCAGCCGTTGAACCTGCTGCCGTTGCCGAACGTGTACTGGAGGTTCAAGTCGAACGTGTTGTCGGCGTCCACGTCGTCGCCGCCGCCGGTGGGGATGCCGGATTGGACGATGATGGGATTGACGCTGGTGGACGACCAGTTCTTGTAGCTGCCGGTGTGATTCCAGAACAGGTCGGCGGAGAAGTCGTTCCATGCCACGCCCAACTGCGCGCGATGTTTGAATCGCACCGATGGAAACGTGGTGTTGAAGCCGGACGTGTCGAGGATGTCGAACTCCGTGCCGCCACCGAAGTTCTGTGTGTACTTCGTGAAGTACGATGCCGAGTCTCCCACCGTGAAATCGAAGGCGCCCACCGAGAATTCGTAGGCGAAGGTCGCATCGATGCCCTCGAGCAGCAGATTGAGCGCATTACGCGAGCTCTGATCGATCATGTAATACACCGTCGACGGGATCGCGCCCGAGATGGTTGCGCCGTTCGCCACGTTCGCGAACTCGAGGATCTGCGCTTCGGTGCATCCGCTCGGGCAGATGGTCAGCAGGTTGTTGAGCCCACGGTTGTTGACGATGGCGGTAGGGCTCGGCGAGCTGACGCCGCCGATGAATTTGTTATGAAAGAACGTGACCGCACTGTTGAAGCCCGGCAGCCACTCGGGGGCGAAGTCGAAGCCCACCGACCAGCTGCGACCCTTCTGCGGCACCATGTTGCTGAACCCGCCGCCGAGTTGCCGACGCATCGCGAGGTTGCCCTGGCCGATGGTGCAAACATCCGAGGAGGCCGTGCAAGGTGTGTTGGTATTCTGTACCACGGCGCCCGGCACGTTGACGACTTCGGGATAGTTTGCGACCGGAACGTTGATGGTGCCCGTTGGGCCCACGCTGCCCGATGCATACAGAAAGCCCTGCGTCGAATCGCCGATCACCGCCAGCGGCGGCGCCACGAAAGCGCTGGCATAGTTGGCGCGCACCCGGAAGCCTTCGGTGATGTCCCAGTTGAACGCGTACTTGGGATTTTTCGTGTCGCCCACGTCGGAGTACTCGTCATAGCGACCGGAGATATTCACGTCGAGTCCGTGCACGAACGGTACGTCCATCTCGGATGAGATCACGGGGATCAGCACCTCGGCGAACGCCGACTTCACGCTGCGATCGTAGTTGTAGACACGGAAGGTCGAGCCGGTGCTGGTGGGCCCGGTGTTGTTGCTGCCCGAGATCTTCTGCTGCTGTTCATGCCAGAAGTATTCGGCGCCCACCGCGACCTTCAGTTCGCCGGCCGGCATGTTGAAGACCGGCCCCTGGAAAGTGAGCCGCGTCTGGTTGGTCGTGTTGTAATTGGTGTTCTCGGTGTTGGCCGAATAAATCGAACGCAGCACCGTCGGCGAGGTCAGATTCGAGCCCAGCGGATTCCAGACATCGAGCGCGTTGCTCGTGGTGAGCGGCAGATTGAGGGCGATGACGTTCTGGCCGGCGATGGAGGACGCAGTGGTGCTGCCGTTCGCTTGCGCCGTACCGTTCAGAGCCAGTGTCGCACAGGTGGCGCAGAACGTATTGATCGCGTTGCCCGCCGAGCGGTTCCACCCGAGCCCGTCTTCGAGAGACACCGACCAGTCGTTGCCGAGCTCGTAGTTGACGTTGAATGTGGCGTAGGCCACGTCCGCTTGCGTTTCAGCGATGCCGTAGTTGCCATCCTCGCGCAGCGCGAGCCACGTAATGCTTTCGCGATTTGCATTCGGCGCGCCGGCCGGCGCTCTGAAGAACGGATTTGTTTGACCCGGTGCGCCCACACCTGGTCCGAACGCGGTCACGCTGGTCAAACCCCCCGGCGCCTGCGCCGATTCGCCTTTGGTTCTGTTGAAGTTCACCGTGCCGACCACCGTCAGTCGGTCGCTGAAGTCGTTGACGATTTTCACCAGGCCGTTCAAGCGGTACGCTTCCGGCACGAGCGTGGCGTAAACTGAGTTGTTACACGGTGCGTTGCTGGGGGTGTTCGGCACGGCGCTCGAGGCGTCCGGCGAGAGGAACACGCCGGAGGGCACGGCGCCGCCCGATACTCCCGTCACCGTCATGGTCGACGGGCTGCACTGGAAGCTGTTGTTGTTCGAGCCGGTGGGGCGATAGTCGCCGCGGCTGCTGAAATCGCGATCGCGCGCCATCAGCTCGCTCGAGGTGTTGTACTGACTGGCGAAGTACACGCCGCCGGTGTCCCACGTGTGGCCCCAGATCATGTTCAGATCCAGAGCGTCGTAATCGTCCGCAAAGCCGTACGAGACGTTACTTTCGAAGCCGTCGAAGGTGCGGCGGGTGATGAAGTTCACCACGCCGGCGACAGCGTCGGAACCGTAGACGGACGAAGCGCCGTCGGCCAGCACCTCGACGCGCTGGATCGCCGAGATCGGAATGATGTTCGGGTCGGATTGATTGAACTGCGTGCCGCCGCCGGGAATGCGCAGGCCGTCGGCCACCACCAGCGTAGTGTTGGATGAGGAGCCGGCGAGACTGTGAATCTGTGGAGAATAATAAGAGAAGACATTCTCGCCCTGGGCGAGCGAGCCCGAGGTCGAGATCGCAGGCACCGTGTTGACCAGCGTCGATAGGTTGATCGCGGCGGTCTTTTCAATGGTGTCCTGGCCCACGGCAACCATGTTGGAGCCGACCGGTACGGCGCCTCGAATGCTGGTGCCGGTGACGAGCACGGTCTCGAGCTCGGAGAGTTCGGAGAGCTCGTTGGCCGGCGTGGGCGTGGCCTGATTCGCTGTCTGGTCCTGAGCGAATGTTGGGCCGGCCGACAGCGAAGCGGCGGCGAGCGCCGCGAGCACCGAGGCGCGAAGTGAGCGAGATGCTGGCATTGTCGAGTCCCCCTATCTGAGCGTTGTTGTGAGCTATCAAACGAACTTTTTTCCGGTCGGTGTGAGCACGAGGCTCAGTGGGCCTCCGGCGGTTGGAAGTTATGCATGCCGTCAGGGCGCGGATTGATGGCGAGGCGAGTGGCCATGCCGTTGCCGCCAAAGCTGGCTCGATGCCAACGGCCCTGCGGCGCGTAGACCACGTCGCCGGGCTCGGCGGTGAACAAAGGAACGCCTTCGATCAGGTAGTCGATCTTGCCTTCCAGGACGAGCCAGAATTCGGAGTAGCCGACGTGAAAGTGGCCGAGGTCGGTGGGCGGCGGCGGCGCCTTGCCCGGACCGCGGATCATGTTGGCGAAAGTCTTGTCGTCCTTGACGAAGGGGCCGCCGCGTCCGTTGGCCTCGACGACCGCTTTGTTGAAATCGAGATAAGGCTTGTTGATGTCGTCGTAAGCGCCGCGGCCGGTGTAGCTCACCTTCACATATTTCTTGCCTTCGAGCGGCGTCGGCGTTTCATCGATGGGGTAGAGCGGCACCGCCTGCGCGCCGATGACTTCGAAGCGCAGCGAAGGCTCGGAGCCCAGCGTTTCGATGCTGTAGGGCGTGCGATAGGGCACTTGCACCATGAAGCCCGGCGTCGCGTCGAAGGGTTCCTGTCCATCGATGCTCACGCGCATGCGACCCGATTGCACTCTCCAGAAAACCCGGTCGTCGGCAAAGAATTGCCGCTTGGTTTTTTCTCCGGGCGCCATGGAAATGTAGCGAGCCACGAAATCGCGGTCGCTGACGATGTCCTCCTGCCAGCTGCGCTGGCCCGAATGTTTCGCGAGCACCTCGGAAAGTTTCCAATGCGGCTTGTTAGGAGCGATCCAGGCGGTTGCCTGCACTGGCTGCGCCGACCAGGCCACGATGGGTTGTGGCCTCTGCGGTGGCGAGGTCTGTTGGGCGAGCGCGCCGCTCGCGTACATCAGCGATCCGGCCAGCGCGCACGTAAGCTGCTGGATCATCGACCGGTCGAACGTTCTCATCGGCGTCTCCGTAATGCGTGTCTATCGAGCTCAGCGTTGGTAGAGCGGCATCGTCCCGGCCGTGCGCAGAGCGATCTTGTAGATGCTCGAGGTGGCGGTGATGTAGGCGACTTTGCCTTGCTCCGCGAATGCCAAGTTCGCGGCCACTTCAGGGAGCACCAACTGTCCCAGCACTTTGCCTCGTGGCGTGACGATGCGAATGCCGCCGGGGCCGGTGGTCCAAATGTTTCCTGCGCTGTCCACCTTGATGCCGTCCGGCCCGCCGGTTCTCTTCTCGTCTGCGCCGTACTGAATCAACATGCGAGCGTTACCGACCGCGCCATCGGCTCCGATGTCGTAAGCCTTCACGAATCGCTCCGGTCCAAAATTTGCGACGTACAACGTCTTGCCATCCGGTGAGAAGGCGAGGCCGTTTGGCAGCGTCAGGTCCTTGATCGCCGCGTGCAGCTTGCCGTCGGCGTAGCGATACACCCCGTTGAACGACAGTTCCTTCGCAGGATCCTTGTCCATGCCGCGCAGGCCGAACGGTGGATCGGTGAACCACAGTGAGCCATCCGGCGCAAACACCAGATCGTTCGGGCTGTTCAACTTCTTGCCTTGGTAGCGATCCAGTACCGTGGTCGGCTGGAGCCGCGCATCGAGACGGACGATCTTACGTCCCCCTTGCTGAACCAACAGCACCGAGCCGTCCTTGTCGGTGGCCATCGCGTTGGATCCGAGATACGAATCGACAGGAAAGGGATCGAGACCGCCGGCGCGCTCGATCAGCAACTCCACTTTCCCGTTGGGGCTCACCGCGAACACTTTGTTGTCGCGCAGATCCGAAAACCAAAGACGGCCTTCGCGCCACATCGGGCCTTCAGTGAACTTGAAACCAGTCGCGACGCGTTCGATTGCTGTCCCCGGCGCGATGATTGCGTCGAGCGCTGGATCGAGGCGCTCGACGCGAGTGGCGGGGCCATCCGAGGTTGCGGCGCTCGCCGTAGCGATGCCTGCCACGCCCATCAGCATCGTCTGCCGGGCGCGACGAGCCAGGTTCATTATGTTTCTCATGCGATCCCCCTGATCTTCGCAACGGTTAAACGGCGTCGGTGAGCAGCACCAGGTAGCCTTTGTCGGTAACAGTGTTCTCGATCATGGGCCAGTACTTCGCGTGGTCTGCCGAGGCGATCCATTTCTGGCGCAGCTCTTCGCTTTCGTAAGTCAACTGGAATCGGTAGTTGACGCTCTTCGCCGGCGCGGGCCCGCCCTGAATCACCTGGCGCAGTTTGAGCATCTTCAGATCGATGTAGCCGCGATGCTTCTGTGCGACGGGCTTGAAATGGTTGCGATAGGCATCGAGCATTTCCTGCTCGCGAGCGGGATCCACGGCGAGATCGCAGTAGAGAACGATGGGCTTCGTGGCGTCGCGCGCAGCGCCCGCCGAGCGAGCGATTGGAGTGGCAGCTACGGCGCCGCCAGCGGTGAACCACGCGAGCGATTGCAACCAACGTCGTCTGTTCATGGGTGTTCCTCGATTCAATGCTTGGATGCGGATTGTTGTTGGGCGGCCCTAGCGCCGCTCGGTGAGAAGTTCTGTGAGAGATACTCCGCGATGATCTGCATCTCGTCCGGCGTCACTTCGGCGCCGCGAGCGGCCATCAGATCCATGACCTCCGCCCACTGCTCTGGCGTCTTGCGCTTGGTGGTGATCATGTAGATGTCGTGGCAGCTCACACAGCTGCGCTGAATGAGCTCGAGGCCGGGCCCCGCGGGTGGCTCCTCCGACGCTTGTTGAGCGAAGAGGGGCACGCTCGCCAGGATCGACAGTCCGACGAAGAGTGTTGCGTGTGTTGTCCAACGAGACATGTGCGACCTGCTTTGTCAGGGCAGCGAGAACGCGGTGACCGTGTCGCTCTCGACCGGACTGCCCGCAAACCCGCCGGTGTTAACCGCGGCGACAAACTGCTTGCCGCTCTTGCCGCGATAGGTGATGGGTGTGCCATAGATCGAGGCCGGCAGCTTGAAGCTCCACAACTCGGCGCCCGTGCGCGTGTCGAAGGCGCGAATGCGGTTGTCGTCCGTTGCGCCGATGAAGGTCACTCCGCTGGCGGTGAGGATCGGCCCGCCCGCGCTGATCCGGCCGGTGTTCTGGAGATGCGCGGGCAGGTTATCGCTAACACCCAAGGTCGAACGCCATGCGATCTTTCCAGTGTTGACGTCGACGGCGACCAGGCTTCCCCAGGGCGGCTGCTGACAGGGCAGACGCGTTTCGTGGTTCCAGAAATAGACGTAGCCGTCCTTCAATCCCCACGATCCGTCCGGCCGCTTCGCGAGTTGCTGATGGCTTGCGAGCTCGTTGATGTTCACGATGAAAAGCCCGAGCTTGGGATCGAATGCGCCGCCACCCCAATCGATGCCGCCGAGGCTGCCGGGGAAGCTCGCAACCGCGGAGTCGCCGCGAAGCGGCTGGAACGGGCGGCTCTCGACGATGTTTTTCTCGCGGATCAGTTGTTCGCAGAACGCACGGTGTTCCGGAGTGAGATCTGCAAGATCGGACATCTTGAACTCCAGGCGCGCAAGCGGTGGAGGCGCAACAGGCATCGGTTGCGTGGGCCACGGTTTTTCATCGGGAATGTCCGTCTCGGTCGGCACCGGCACTTCTTTGACTTCGTAAAGCGGCTCGCCCGTGAGGCGATTGAGCAGGAACAGCATCGCGGTCTTGTTCATGACGGCGATGGCGGGAATGGTCTTGCCATTCCTCTTCACGTCCACGAGCGTGGCGGAGGGCAGATCGAGATCCCAGATATCGTGATGCACCGTCTGGAAGTGCCAGAGATATTTGCCGGTGGTCGCCTCGACGGCGACGATGGAATTACTGAAGAGATTGGCGCCTTTGCGATCGCCGCCCCAGCGGTCGAAGGCCGGTGCGCCGACGGGCAGATAGACGATGCCGCGCTCGGCATCCAGTACGAGCGACGTCCACACGTTCACGCCGGAACGATGTTTCCAACTGTCGCCTTCCCAAGTGTCGTGACCGAATTCACCGGGACGCGGCACTGTGTGGAAGGTCCACACGAGCTGCCCGGTGCGCGCATCCCATGCACGCACGTCGCCTGCCGCACCCAGGGTTGGCGTTTCCTGGACACGCGATCCTGTGATGATGAGATTCTTATAAGTAAGAGGCGGCGAGCTCATGCCCAACGGCGCACGCGGATTGCCGTTCATCACCTCGGGCGTCTTCATGTCGACGATGCCGCCGTTGCCGAAGCTCGCGATGGGCTTGCCCGTGGCGGCGGACAGTCCGATGAGCTTCCCGCTGCGCGTACCGAAGAAGATCGCGGGTTCTGCATCGTCGATGCCAGGCCAATATTCGACACCGCGCGTGGAGGGCTGGTCGTGATTGGGCAGTTCGTACACCCACAGCTCGCGACCATCGTCCGGATCCAGCGCGACGACCCGTCCATAGGGCGTCGATACAAACATTCGTCCGTTCACGACCAGCGGTGTTGCCTCGGAGGGAATGAAACGGCTACGCCGGATCGGTATTTCCTCGTCGACATCGCTGGAAGGCGGCGCGGGCGTCGCGCTTTGCGGGCGCATGTGGTACGTCCAGGCAGGCTGCAGCTTCGAGACGTTGGCCGGCGTGAGTTGATCGAGAGGCGAGAAGCGGGTGCCGCCGGCATCGCGGTGATAAGTCGGCCAGTCGACCGAGACGGGCGTGCTCGTGCACGCAGTCACCAGAAGACCAAGGGTAGTGATGGCGATCGTTCGCTTCATTGTTGCTTCCGAGGGGGGCGGGGCTGCTGGAGCAGGGCTGTCTTTGCGGCCATGTCGCGCGCAACGCCGACGATCATCAGCTCCAGAGGAGCGGCGGTTTCATTGCTGAAGGATTTCGTCTGGTCGAGGTCGACGGGGATGGCGTCGCCACTGCGAATGTTCGCGCGCTCGGCACCTATGTTTACTGTGCCGGCGCCGGCGATCACGTAATGAACCTCGCTCATATCCGTCAGGCGCTCGGGCCCGACGCTGGTGCCCGGAGGAAGGAGCAGATGATCGACGTAAGACCAGGTCGTGAAGAACACGCTGGGCTCGAGCACGCGCCGATACTGCACGCGCCCTTTGCCGCCATTCATCGCCTCTACAGGCTTCAGCAACTCGCGATCGAGCCGCATCGAGATGAACTGTGGCACCTTATCGAGCGGGACGCCGACACGAGCGTCGCCGAGATCGAATGCGTCGTAGGTCTTCGAAGTGCCTACGTTGATATTCAGCCACTGCACCGGTCGATCGGTGGGGTTGTAGATCGCGTGCGAGTGCCCCTGCCGATTCGGCGCGCCGGCCGGAGCTTTGAGCAGGGAAGTGCGCCCGTCGATGGTGAACTCGGCCTCGCCATCGAGGATGACGAACATCTCCTCGCAGTAGTTATGGAAGTGCTGGCCGATGCCGCTGCGTGGCTGGATCACGCCGCGATGGAGAAAGATGAAATTGGTGGCGAGCGCGGTGTTCCCGAGTAGCACGCCGAACTGCATCGAGCCGGCGCCGCCGTGCACTCCGTTCAAAGAGCGGAAACTTGCAGGGTCCGTATGCGCAATCCGCTGTTCCAACGCAGTGCTGGGTGGCGGCCGCGACGTGTCGGCCGCAACCGTTGCGGCGGACACTAGGATGGATGCAATGAAGGCCCGGCTGATCACGGCTCTTCCCCCTAAGCCGCAGATCTGCGTCCGCGGCGTTGTTGTCCAATACCATATCCGATAGCATATACGATATGACAGCCACGGCAACAAAAGTCCGACAATCCGTTCGCCCCGGCGTGGTCCCGGTCCGCTTCTTTTTAGTGTTTTTGCTGTTTCTGCTGAGTACGGTCGCCTTTCTCGACCGCACCAACATTTCCATCGCCGGCGTCGGGCTCGCGCAGGAATACGGGTTAACCCAGATCCAGTTGGGTTGGGTGTTCAGCGCCTTTCTGATTGGATATGCGGGATTTCAGATTCCGGCCGGCTGGCTCGCCGTGCGCCTGGGGCCGAGAAACATCCTGACATTGGGGGTTCTGTGGTGGGGCGTGTTCACCGCGCTGACCGCGATTGTTTCGCCCGCGGCAAGCCATGCATTGATCGCACTGATCCTGGTGCGATTGGGATTGGGCATCGGCGAATCGGTGGTGTATCCGGCTGCCAATCAGTTCGTGGCCCGCTGGGTCCCCGTGCAGGAGCGCGGCAAAGCCAATGGTTGGATCTTCGCTGGCGTCGGCGCGGGCGCCGGTCTCACGCCTCCCATATTAAATGCCATCATCGAGTCGTACGGCTGGCGCGCGTCGTTCTGGTTCTGCGCCGTTGTCGGATGTATCGCGGGCTTGATCTGGTACATCGCTGCCCGCGATCGTCCGGACGAACATCCGCACGTGTCGGACGCAGAGCTCGAGTACATTCAAGCGGGCATTGACTCTTCCACGCCCGCGGCTCGACCGCCCATTCCGTGGCGGCGAATCTTTTCGAACCGGGACGTGTGGGCGCTCACTGTCAGCTATTTCACATTCGGCTACGTGGTGTGGATTTTCTTCAGCTGGTTCTTTATTTATCTCGCGGAGGTGCGCGGCTTGAATCTCAAGACCAGCGCGCTTTACAGCATGCTGCCGTTCATCGCCATGACGATCTGCTGTCTGCTCGGCGGAGTCATCAACGATGCCATCGTCAAGCGCTACGGGTTGCGACTGGGGCGCTGCGGGCTGCCGGTGATCGCGTTGCTGTTGACCGCGATCTTTCTGGTTTTCGGATCGATCGCCGACAGCGCCGCGGTGGCGACACTGGTGCTGGCTGGCGGAGCAGGGGCCATCTATCTTTCGCAGAGCGCATACTGGTCGGTCACCGCAGACTTCGCCGGCCCGCATGCGGGCGTCGTCTCCGGCGTGATGAACATGGGCTGTCAGGTGGGAGGCGCGATCACGGCTTCGCTGACGCCCTGGATTGCCGCCGAGCTCGGCTGGAAATCCGCGTTCTTCGTGGCCGCGGCGCTTGCGGTCGTGGGCGCCTTGGCCTGGCTGCTGGTCGATCCGACACGGACGCTCGAAGAACGGCGCCTGTCGCGATCGGCGTCATAGATGAACATCGTTGCAGAATGAGGGGATAGTGGATACATCGACTCCGAACGACAACGCGAGCCTGCCATTGGCGGGCATCCGTGTGCTGGACATCACGCAGGTCATGGCCGGGCCATTCTGCTGCATGTTGTTGGGCGACATGGGCGCGGATGTGATCAAGATCGAGCCGCCGAAGCTGGGCGATTCCACGCGCCACTCGATGGGCTTCCGCTTGAAAGGCGAGGACAGTCCCGGCTTCCTCGCGTTGAATCGGAACAAGCGGAGCATCGCGCTCGATTTGAAGAATCCCGAAGACCGCGATGTGCTCTATGCGCTGGTGAAAACCGCGGACGTCTTGGTGGAGAACGCACGCCCGGGCGTCGCCGCTCGCCTCGCCATGGATTACGAGACGCTGTCGGCCATCAATCCGCGACTGGTCTACGCGAGCATTTCGGGGTTCGGTCAGACCGGTCCCTGGGCGCAACGTCCGGGTTTCGATCTCATTGCGCAAGCGATGTCCGGAGCGTTGAGCGCCACGGGATTGCCCGGCTACGAGCCGGTCAAGAACGGCATTCCGGTCGCGGACCTCGGTGCAGGTTTGTTTGCTACATACGGCATTCTGAGCGCGCTGATGGGTCGAGAGAAATCCGGCCGTGGTCAGTTCATCGACGCCTCTCTGCTGGAAGCCGCGCTCGGATTGTCGGTGTGGGAGACCACTGAGTTGTGGGGCACGGGCAAATCTCCGCAGCCGATCGGCAGTGCGAATCGCATGTCCGCCCCTTATCAGGCCGTACGTGCCTCCGACGGCTATTTCGTCATCGGCGCTGCGAATCAGAAGCTGTGGCTTACTTTCCTCGAAGTGGTGCAGAGACCCGAACTGAATGCGGATCCGCGCTTTGCCACCAACGCATTGCGGGTCGCCAATCGGATCGAGTTGATCGAGGAACTGCAGCCGACATTAGCCAAGCGCACCGTGCACGAATGGGTCGAGGCGTTGTTGGCGGCCGGCGTTCCGGCGGGCCCGATCTACAACTACGAACAGGCGCTCGCGACCGATCACGTGGCTGCACGCGAGATGGTGATGAATATTCCACATCCGGTCGAAGGCTCGTTCCGAGCGTTGGGATTTCCGGTCAAGATGCGCGGCACGCCGCAGCGGGTGCGCCATGCGCCGCCCTTGCTCGATCAGCACGGCGAGGAGATTCGTCGCGAACTGATCGAGAAAGGTTTGCTAACCTCCTCAGGACAACGGGCCGTCGGGCATGAGTGAAGGCAAGCTGGTCTACGAAAAGCGCGACGCCGTCGCGCAGATCCGGTTCGACAACCCATCTGCGCACAACGCGCTGACGCACCAGATGTGGTGCGACCTCCGCGATATCTGCAGACAAATCGCGCAGGATGCGAGCGTGCGCGTGGTGACATTCCGGGGCGTGGGCGGCAAGGCGTTCATATCCGGCACGGATATCAGCGGCTTCGTCGGCTTCACTTCGGGTCGCGACGGCATTGCCTATGAACGACACATCGATGAGTGCATGGCCGCCGTCGATGCGTTGCCCGTGACCACCATTGCGATCATCGAGGGCTGGGCCGTGGGCGGCGGTCTCAATATTTTCAGCGCCGCCGACTTTCGCATTGCCACCCCCGATGCGCGCTTCGCCTCGCCATTGGGTCGCACCATCGGCAATTGCCTGTCGATGAGCAGTTGCGCCCGCATCGCTGGCGCGATCGGCGTCACGACGGCTAAGCGGATGCTGTTGTTGGGGGAAGTCATCTCCGCACAGGAGATGATGACCAGGGGAGTGCTGTACAGCGTGGTCGAGTCAGCGGGGCTGGACGCGGCGGTGAATGCACTGTGCGAGCGCGCGGCTGCAAACGCGCCGCTCACGACGCGCGCCAGCAAAGAAATGATCCGTCGGTTGAGCTACGCAAATCTGCCGAACGTCGATGACTTGATCGAGCAGGTCTATGGCAGTGAGGACTTCAAGCGAGGCGTGCAAAACTTCCTCGCGAAGACCAAGGCCGTGCCGCAATGGAGCGGCAGTTGAAGCGTCGGTGAGGGCGGCCACGACCATCGGACGTGGCCGCCACTTCGATTACCACTCGACGGCGATGTACTTCGCTTCCGTGAACTCGCGAATGCCGTGATGTGATCCTTCGCGCCCCAGGCCGCTCTGTTTGACGCCGCCGAAGGGCGCCGCGGCGTCGGACACGAGCCCGCGATTCAGGGCGATCATGCCGCTCTCGAGCCGCTCCGAAACGCGCAAACCGGTTTTGAGATCGCCCGTATAGATGTAGGCGACGAGCCCGTACTCGGTATCGTTCGCGAGCGCGATCGCCTCATCGACTGAATCGAAGGGAACGAGCGCGGCGACCGGCCCGAAGATCTCCTGTTTCAAAATCTCGGCGCCCGCCGGGACGTCTGCCAGGACGGTCGGCGGGTAGAAGAAGCCCGGGCGCGTCGGCGCGGAGCCGCCCAACAGTACGCGAGCGCCTCGCTTCACGGCATCCGCCACGAGCGATTCGATCTTTGCTACCGCTGCACGATTGATGAGAGCCCCGCAGCCAGTGTCGGGCGAGCAGCCTTCACCGAGCTTCACGGCCCCCATTCTGGCGACGAGCTGCTTGGTGAATTCCTCGTATACGCCACGTTGCACATAGAAACGATTCGCCGCGGTACAGGCTTCGCCGCCGTTGCGCATCTTCGCGATCATTGCGCCCGCGACTGCCTCTTCGATGTTCGCATCGTCGAGCACCAGGAAGGGCGCGTTGCCACCGAGCTCCATCGAGGAGTTGATGACGGTATCGGCGGCTTCACGCAGCAGCAGCCGGCCCACTTCGGTCGAACCGGTGAATGAGAGTTTCCGGATGCGGCCCTCGTGCAGCATGGCTTTCACCACGGCGGCCGGATCTCCGGTCGTGATCACATTCACGACGCCCGGAGGAATGCCGGCTTCCAGCATGATCTGCGCGACGGCGTAAGCGGTGAGCGGTGTTTCTTCGGCGGGCTTGAGAATGCAGGTGCAGCCTGCGGCCAGTGCGGGAGCGATCTTGCGCGTGGCCATCGCCGCCGGGAAATTCCAGGGCGTGATCAGCAGCGATATGCCGATCGGCTGATACATCACGACGATGCGGTTGGCGCCGCTCGGCGCCACGCTGACTTCGCCTTCCAGGCGGACGGCTTCCTCCGCATACCAGCGGAAGAACTCGGCCGCATACAGCACTTCGCTCTTGGCATCGGCCAGCGCCTTGCCGTTCTCCAGCGAGATCAACTGCGCCAGCCACTCGCTGTTGGCGACCATTCGCTCGAAGCAGGTGCGCAGCAGCTCGGCTCGCTTTCTGGGCGGCGTAGCGGCCCATCCGGCGGCGGCCCGGGCTGCGGCGTCGATCGACTGAATCCCATCCTTGACCGTCGCATCCGCGACGGAGGTGAGGAGCTCTCCGGTCGAAGGATTGATCACATCGATGCGTCGGCCTTCGGCGCCTGCGCGCCAGTGCTCGCCGATCAACAGATCCGTAGGAATCGCGCGTTGAGGCTGTGCAGAGGAAGCGGGCAGCAGATAATTGTTCGAGGACTTCATAGACATCGGATTGGATCAGGCGTTGCGGAGTGCGGCTCGATCGCCGGAATAAGCCGCGGCAGTGATGGCCTGCATCGCGCGCAGATCCAGCGGTCGCGGATTGTTCTTGACCAGGCGCTGAATCGAGATCGCGCTCTCGGCGGTCCATTGCTGCTGGTCAGCGGCCAGTCCCAGATCTTTCAACGTGCGGGGGATGCCGACGGAGCCGAGCAGCCGCGCCACTTCGTCGATGAGAATGCGCGACAAATCTTCGTTACTGCTGCTGCCATCGCCCAGTCGCAACATGCGTGCGATCTGCGCGAAGCTCTCGACGCACGCGGGTCGATTGAACTCCATCACGTACGGCAACAAGGAAGCGACGCCGTCTCCGTGGGCCGTATGGGTGGCGTTTCCAACGGGATACTGGATCGCGTGCGCGGCGGCGGTGCCCGCCGTTCCAAATGCGCAGCCCGCCGCAAGCGAGCCCATCATGAGATTCTCGCGCGCCTGCAGATCGTTGCCGTTGATATAGGCAGGGTAGAGGCTGTTCCAGATCGAAGCGATCGCGAGCAGCGCGAAATGATCCGAGAGCGCGTTCTTACCGATGAACACGTGCTGCAAAGTCAGATCGGCGCTCGGTGGACGCGGCAGCGCCGTGAAGGATTCGATCGCGTGCGTGAGTGCGTCGCCGCCCGAGCACGCCGTCAATCGGGGAGGGCAGCTCAACGTCAGCTCCGGGTCGCACACCGCGAATTGAGGAATGATGTGAGGACTGGCGATACCGATCTTCATGTTCTTCGCTGTATCGGCGACGACAGCCACCGGCGTGACTTCAGAGCCAGTGCCGGCGGTCGTTGGCACGGCGATCAGCGGGATGACCGGTCCAGGAACTTTGTATTCGCCGTAGTAGGAAGAGGGCTCGCCTCCATGCGTGAGCAGCACCGCAACGGCCTTGGCCATATCCATACAGCTGCCGCCGCCGATGCCGATGATGACTTCCGGCGTGAAGCTCGCCGCCGTGCGCACGCAGTCCATGATGGATTCGATGGGCAGATCGGCGCGCGTCTGATCGTAGACGAGCGCGGCGATTCCCCGACGCTCGAATTCGGCGAGGATGCCTGTGATCTCGGCGTCCGAGCCCAGTCTCGGGTCGGTGCAAATCAAGACGCGTCGGCCGAATTGCTCGGCCACTGCAGGCAGCGCACGGCGCTGGCCGGAACCGAAAAGTACGGAGCGAGGCAGCCGCATGGCGCCAAATAGGCTCATAGACGTCTCTCTGTCAGGGTCGGCGGGCTGCCGACCTACGCTGTCAATCATCCTATATCATATATGATAGAATTGCCACGCACGCTGGCAGACAATAGGTGTCATCAACGTTGATCAGCGACGCGGGACCGAAAAATCCTTATGAGCATCGACCCCAAGAGCCCTCGAGTGACAGCGGTAGCGGCGCCTTCGCCGGACAGCTCCCGTCAGATCAAGCGAGCCTCGGGCTTCGTCGAGGATGCGTATGCCCGCATCCGTGAAGACATCATGTCGCTGAAGATTCCACCGAACACACGCATCTCGGTGGACAGCCTGGCGCGCGAGTTCGGTATTTCGCAGACGCCGATCCGCGAAGCGCTCAGCATGCTCGAGGCGAACGGCCTGGTGAGCAAACAACGCTTCATCGGGTACTGCACGGCGCCGACTCTGAATCGCAAACAATTCGAGGAACTGTTCGAGATTCGGCTGCTCATCGAGCCCTACGCCGCGCGCTGCGCAGCCGAGCGGATGAGCGATAAATCGCTGGTCGATCTGTGCGGACTCGCGCTGGAAATGAATCCCGACCAGGCTGCACAGTCGCGTGCGCTCTACGATCGATTCGCCGATCAGGACGCCGAATTTCACGAACAGATTGCGCGCGGCAGCGGTAACGATCTGATCGTCGAGTCGCTCAGTCGTTTGCACATCCACCTGCATATCTTCCGGCTGCGCTTTCATCGGGAAGTGACCAACGAGGCCGTCACCGAACACACGCTGGTGACCAAGGCCCTGCAGCAGCGCGATCCGGACAAGGCCGCGGCCGCCATGCGC
Organism: Steroidobacter sp.; assembly: GCF_036402275.1. Taxonomy (NCBI): domain Bacteria; kingdom Pseudomonadati; phylum Pseudomonadota; class Gammaproteobacteria; order Steroidobacterales; family Steroidobacteraceae; genus Steroidobacter; species Steroidobacter sp. Next base: position 117,336 of record NZ_DASWTF010000055.1, read on the forward strand.
GCTCATCTCGAGAAGTCCTATCAGCGGCTCGTGAAGTACACGCGGGACTGATCCTTCCTCGCTTGCGTCCTACGAACCCGTCTGGCGCCGCCGCTCCAGATTTGTTACCGATATCATTTGACATTTGGCCACTTCACCGCAAAGATGGCTATATGATATAGGATATAGGCAAGCCGGTGCCGTAGAGCATGAACCCGGGTGCCAGAGGGGGGATGAGTGCAGCTATCAGTCCGTATCGTCGCCGCATGGCTCGGGTTGGCGGCGCTGTCCGTGGCGCATGCCGCCACCACAGTGCTCACGAACTTCACTCTTATAGATGGTACCGGACGAGCTCCGGCATCCGGCTCCGCATTGATCGTCGACGATGGCCGGATCTCGTGGGTTGGGCCGCGCTCCAATTTGAAACTTCCCGCCGGCGCTACGGTGATCGATCTGTCCGGCAAGTTCGTGATGCCGGGCCTCATCGATAGTCACGTGCACCTCGGGCTGGTCAACGACCTCGCTCAGGACATCAAGTTCTATTCGCGTGACTTGGTGGAACAGCAACTGCGTATCTACGCAGCGTACGGTGTGACTGCCGTGCAAGTGCTCGGCACAGACACGGATGCAATCTTTGGCATTCGCGCCGATCAGCGCAAAGCGCCGCAGCCCGACATGGCGCGCGTGTACACCTCCGGCCAGGGATTGGTGTTCAAAGGATCTTACGGCGGCGTGGCCGGCCTCAATCGTCCCGTGGCGAACGTCGCCGAGGCGCGCCAGGCGGTGGACGAGCAAGCCGCCAAGGGCGTCGACTTTATCAAGTTGTGGGTCGACGACGAGTTTGGGGATCTGCCCTCGCGCATGCCGCCGGAGATCAGCAAAGCGATCATCGACCAGGCGCACAAGCACGGCCTGCGCGCGCTCGCTCATATCTTCTATCTGGATAACGCGAAGACTTTGGCGTCGCAGGGCGTCGATGGCTTCGCGCACAGCGTGCGCGACTTACCCGTCGATCAACAGCTGCTGGATGAAATGAAGCGACGCAATGTCGCGCAAGTGGCGGCGACGCTGAGCCGCGAAGCCTCGTTCACCTATACGAAGCTGCCATTCCTCGACGATCCATTCTTTAATCGCTCGATCACGCCGGCCGCATTAGCAACGCTTGCCAGTTCCGAGCGTCAGCAGAAGCTCGCCGCGGGCAAGCACTTCGGTCAGTACCAAGGCGTGCTCGATACAGCCCTGAAAAACACTCGTCGTGAGATCGAAGCCGGCGTGCGCTATGGCGTGGGCACCGATAGCGGACCGTCGGGCCGTTTCTCCGGTTATTTCCTTCATTGGGAACTGCAGCTGATGGTGCAAGCGGGGCTGACGCCGTTGCAGGCGCTGACCGCAGCGACGGGCGCCAACGCTCGGCTGATTGGCGCCAAGGATTTGGGAACGATCGAGCCGGGCAAGACGGCCGATCTGGTGGTGCTCGATGCCGATCCGACCCGTGACATTCGCAATACGAGAACGCTCCACTCGGTTTACGTAGCAGGCAAGCCCGTGCCCACCATCTGGTCGGTGTGCACCGGGCGTGCCGCGAACGGATGCAAGGGCGGAACCGAGGGCGGCGCGCATGGCGAACGGTGATGCGGTCGTTGTGAAATCGGTGGCGCCGGCGATGGATCACGCCGGGGTGGTCGCACCTACGCGCGTTCGCCACACTGTGCTGTGGCTCACCGTCGTTGCCTACATGATCACTTACATCGATCGAGTAGTGATCTCGGCCGCGGTGCCTTCGATTCAGGAAGAATTCGGTTTCTCCATCGTCACGATGGGATGGATTCTCGGCGCGTATCAGTTGTCGTACGCGCTATTTCAGATCCCAGGCGGTTGGCTCGGCGATCGCTTCGGTCCGCGACGCGCGTTGCCAGCCATCGTTGCGTGGTGGTCCGCGTTCACCGCGGCCACGGCGCTGACCTGGTCGGCCACCTCGATGATCGTCTGTCGTTTTCTGTTCGGCATGGGAGAAGCGGGCGCGTTTCCAATCGCAACTCGCTCTCTGTCTCGCTGGATGCTGCCGTCCGAGCGCGGCTTTGCTCAAGGCATCACGCATGCCGGCTCTCGGCTGGGCGGGGCGCTTACGCCGGTCGTGGTCGTGTTCATCATTGCCCATTACGGATGGCGCGCGCCGTTCTACATCTTTGCGGTGCTTGGCATCGTGTGGGCGGCGGTCTGGTACTGGTTCTATCGCGACTCTCCGAACGAACATCGGATGGTCAACGCCGCCGAGCGGGAGTTGATCGCCAATGCATTGGGCAACACCGCGAACCGTTCGAAGATCGTTCCGTGGCGGAGCATTCTGCGCAGCCCGCAGATGTGGCTGTTGTCAGCGATGTATTTCTGTTACGGCTACGACATCGGCATCTTTCTCACCTGGTTCCCGAAGTATCTGCATGCCGAACGGCAGTTCGAGCTCCAGCAGATGGGCATCTATGCGAGCTTGCCGCTGCTCGCCGGCGTTGCCGGCGACATCTGCGGCGGCTGGTTCTCGGATCTCGCACTGAAGCGCTCGGGCAATCTCAAGTTCGCACGCCGCGTCGTTGCCATTCCCGGATTTCTGATCGCTGCTGCGACCATTCCGCTCGCCTGTCTCGCCGACGATCCGCTGGTCAGCGTGGGTTACTTCGCGCTCGCGGTGTTCGGCATCGAGTTGACCGTCGGCGTCTCCTGGGCAGTGACGCTAGACATCGGCGGAGTCTATGCGGGCTCCGTGTCGGCAGTGATGAACACCTTTGGCAATCTCGGTGCCGCGATTGCAGCGGCCATGACAGGTTATATCGTCACCGCGAGCGGCTGGACCACCGCGTTCTTCGTGCTCGCGGGTTACTCGTTGGTGGCTGCAATACTGTTCACGCGAATCGATGCGTCGAAACGCGTGTATGAGGACGCCGCCGCTTCATAGCAGCGGTGGCGGCGATTTGGGGGGATCATGAGTGAAGAAAAGACGGTGAACCGGCGCGCATGGCTGAAGCTCTTCGGCGCCGGTGCTGCCTCTGGCGTGTTGCCGCTCGGCGGCGCGGCTGCGGAAGGTTCCGCGGCGACGATGAACCATTCGGCGCATACACCCGCGAGCCCCGCCGATGAACCCGTCCCGGTCTACGAATTCTTCAACGGCGACGAAGCGGCGTTCGTCGAAGCGGCCGTCGATACTCTCATTCCCGCCGATGAGGTTGGACCTGGCGCGCTGGAGTTGGGTGTGGCCGTGTTCATCGATCGACAGCTGAACTCGGGCTACGGTCGTGGCGATCGCATGTACCTGCAGGGCCCGTTCATCGAAGGAACGCCGGAGCAGGGCTATCAGCTGCGCATGACGCCGAGCGAGCTCGTCCGCAATGGCATTCTCGATCTCAACGCGTACCTGCGCGAGAAGTACAAGCGTCCGTTCGACGCTCTGTCCGACAAAGATCGCATCGCCGTGATGACGCAGCTCGAGAAACGCGAGATCGAGTTGCCCACGGTGCCGACAGGGATCTTTTTCAATCTGTTGTACGACCTCACCATGCAGGGTTACTTCGCCGATCCGCTCTATGGCGGCAACAAGGGCAAGGCGTCCTGGAAGATGATCGGCTTTCCGGGCATCGGCGCCATGTATGCGGACAAGATCGAAGCCTGGCGCAACAAGAAATATATGAGCGAGCCCATGAGCATTCAGGACTTGCTCTGATTCCGGAGGTCGAGTGGCCACTAAACTGAAACCCGTCGATATCGCGATCGTCGGCCTGGGCTGGGCCGGCGGCATCGTCGCCAAAGAGCTTGCGTCCACCGGCTTGAAGATCGTCGCGTTCGAGCGCGGCGGACCGCGCGCCACCAATCCGGACTTCATGGCGCCGCAGGTGCACGACGAGTTGCGTTACTCGCGTCGCCACGAGCTCATCCAGAATTTGCGCAAAGAAACCATGACGTTTCGCAACGACCCTTCGCAGCGCGCGTTGCCGATGCGTCAGCTCGGCTCGTTCCTGCCGGGCGAGGGTGTCGGCGGCGCCGGCACGCATTGGTCCGGACTGCATTGGCGGTGGACGGAATGGGAGCACAAGATGTACTCCGGCACGGTGGCGAAGTACGGCAAGAGCATCATCCCGGCCGACATGAATTTGCAGGACTTTCCTGTCGATTATCACGAGCTGGAGCCTTACTACGACAAGTTCGAGAAGGTCTGCGGCACGTCCGGCAAGGCCGGCAACCTGCAGGGTAAGAAGATCGACGGCGGCAATATCTTCGAGGCGCCGCGGTCGAGTGAGTTTCCGAATCCGCCGCTCACCCAGTCTCACAACATGGTCTTGTTCGAAAAGGCCGCGCGTAACCTGGGCTACCACCCGTTTCCGGTGCCGGCCTCGAACGCCTCGCGCCCCTATGTGAACCCCGATGGAGTTGCGCTGGGTCAGTGTCACTACTGCGGCATGTGTACTGCTTACGGCTGCGAGGCGAACGCGAAGGCGAGCCCGCACTTCACGGTGATTCCGCTCGCTTACAAGAATCCAAACTTCGAAGCGCGGACCAACGCCTATGTCATGAAAGTGAATCTCGATTCGCGGCGCAAACGAGCGGTGAGCATCACCTATCTCGACGCAGGTGGCCGCGAGTTCGAGCAGCCCGCGGACTTGGTGATCCTCGCCGCGTACGTCTTCGGCAACGTGCACTTGATGTTGCATTCGAAGATCGGCAAGCCGTACGACTTCAAGCGCAACACGGGCGTCGTCGGCCGGAGCTACGCCTATCAATCCATGGGCGGTGTGGCCGCGCTGTTCCCCAAGGACACTTACTTCAACCCGTTCATGGGCTCCGGCGCGCTGGGCACCTGGATCGACGATTTCAACAGCGACAATCCGGATTTCGCCAAACTGGGCTTCATCGGCGGTGGAGGAATCAGCAGTGGCAGCAACAGCGGCGCGCCGATCGGACGTCATCCCGTTCCTTCCGGCTCGCCCCGTTGGGGCGCAGGCTGGAAGAAAGCGGTCGTCGAGACATATCACCGTCTGACTGCCGTGGGCAACCAGGGTTCGGTCATGTCCTATCGTCAGAATTATCTGGATCTCGATCCAACCTATACCGATTCGTTCGGCCGCCCTATGCTGCGGCTCACGTTCGACTGGCAGGAGAACGAGTTCAGGCAGATGGAGTACGCGCGCGGCATCTGCGCGACCATCGCAAAGGAAATGGGAGCGGAACAGGTGCTGAGTCGGCGCGACCGCGGGCGTTATTCCATCGTGCCGTATCAGACCACGCATAACACCGGCGGGACGGTGTTCGGCGACGATCCGCGGACCAGCGCAGTCAACAAGTACCTGCAGTCCTGGGATGTTTCCAATGTGTTCGTGGTGGGGGCGAGCGTCTTTCCGCAAAATGCGGGGCGCAATCCCACCGGGCCCGTCGGCGCATTGGCGTATCGGCTCGCCGATACGCTCAAGGATCAATACTTGAAGCGGCCGGAGCGCCTCGTGAACGTTTGAGAGAGGACCAAGGTGAAAACAGTTGCGATCGCCAGCCTGTGCGCGCTGGCATTTGTCTCTTCCGTCCAAGCCGATGGCGACGCCGCCGCGGGCGCCAAGGTGTTCGCGCAGTGTTCGGCCTGTCACACCGTCGGCGCCGGCGCGCAGAACAGCGTCGGCCCGGTGTTGAACGGCGTCGTCGGACGAGCCGCTGGAAGTTATCCGGGCTATCGCTACTCTTCAGCGATGCGAAAGTCCGGCCTGACCTGGGACGAGGCCACGCTGCTGCGATACCTGAAGGCCCCGGACCAGGTGTTGCCCGGCACGAAGATGGCGTTCCCAGGCATAAGCAGCGACGCTGACCTCCATAACGTGATCGCATATCTCAAGCAGCAGACGCAGGAGTGAAAATTTTTTGCGTGCGAGTGCACATTGGGACCGGTGTCATGTCATTGGTGATCTAGATTCCATTAGTGAGCCGGTGTATCGTTGGCGATGGCGGCGTCGATGTGACGTCCGCGCATCGGCCTGCCCGGCGAGGCGCCGGGAATCCTGCGATCGAGCAGGTCGTTTTGCTTATTTCGCGCTGGCTCGTTCGAGCTTCAGCGGTCTGTCGTTATTGCGTCTCGGAAACATTCGGCGACCTGTTGTGCGCGTTATGAATGTTTCTTTCGCGTTATCACCTCGCAATCTCCAATGAGTAAAGCGCGCGGCCTGCGCTCGATGGTTTCTTGTCAAATCGTCGTGTTCGATCTCGCGCGATTGCTTTCTATCGATTCACTGCAACGACGTGCGTGTGCGTGGATATTTCTGATCGATTGTCACGTGCCTCGTTAAAAACATTTGTACGAGTATTGACGCGAGCGGTCTCGCGGTGATTAAGTACGTCGTAGAGTCACACCCAACTACAAGGGTGGCCAATCCAAAAGGGGGAATCGTCGATGCAGTCGGTCATCAGAAACGGCGCCTTACGTGGTGCAATTTTGGTAGCGCTAGCAAGCGCCCTTCCTGCCAAGGCCCAAGAGGGTTCGTCCGCAGCCGGCAACGATAGTAGTCTCGAAGAAGTAGTTGTTACCGGTATCAGGGAATCGCTCCAGCGCAACCTGGATATGAAGCGCGAGGCGACCGGCGTCGTCGACGTGATCTCCTCCGAGGACATCGGCAAATTTCCGGACTCGAACGTCGCCGCCTCGTTGCAACGAGTGCCCGGTGTTTCGATTCAACGCTCGGGCACGCGCGGCGAGCCGACGGGCATCACGGTGCGCGGCTTCGGCGGCGACTTCAACGAAACTCTCTATGACGGCCGACGCATCTCGACGGCCTCCGGCGAACGCTCGGTCGATTTCAGCACCGTCGGCGCCGACTTCGTCGGTGCGCTGAGCGTCATGAAGACGCCGGACATCACATTGTCGGCAAGCTCGATCGGCGCCACCGTGAACGTGATGTTTCCCAAACCGTTCGACCAGCCCGGCCCGCGGTTTGTGACCAGCGTGTCAGGGTCGATGCAGGATGAAGCATCCGATGTGAAACCGACGGTCGGCGCACTGTTCAGCAACACGTTCGCCGACGACACGCTAGGCGTTCTCGTGGACGCCATCTACACGGACCGCAGCACCGATACCAATCGGGTGTTCGTCTCGGGTTGGGAAGGCGGCCGCTTTGCGGCGTGCCAGCTGACCGCCGCCTGCACGGCCGACGAGTTACGCCCCGAGGCGCCCAAACCTTTCGTGGGCTGGTGGCAGCAGCAGTACGGCGCCGAGCAGTCACAGGTGAGCGACGAGCGCATCGACGGCCGCATCGCCTTGCAATGGCGACCCTCCGATAACGTGCTCCTCACGGTCGACGACAACTACTCGCGGCAAAAGATCGTGACCGAGACCTATGGCTTCGCGCTGTGGTTCGGATTGAACGACCTGCGCAATGTGCAGCTCGATGACAATGGCACCGTGGTCGATTTCATCCAGTCGGGCACCCCGATGGACCTGAACGCGAGCATCGCAGAACAGCTGCGCGAGACCAACCAGACGGGCATCAATCTCAAGATCGACGTTTCGGAGAATCTGAGCCTCGACATCGACGCCTCCTATGCGAAGAGCGAGCAGAATCCCGACGGTCAGGGCAGCGACGGCGCCGACATCGGCTATGGCGGCGACCTGGGCACCGCGCTCGGTGTGCGTGTGCTAGGCGACAGCAACGATACGTTGCCGCAGCTGACGACCTACGGCCCGAATGGCGACACTTCCCGCTATCTGGATCCTTCCGTGATCGGCTCTCACGTGCTCGTGCGCACGTCGGAAGAGAATACCGATACGCTGAAGCAGGCGCGTATCACGGCGACGTGGCAGCAGGAAGGCCTGCGCTTCGATGCGGGCACGTCCTACGTCGACGACAACTTCGAGCTCGAGGATCGCAACACCTTCGCCAACAATTTCTGGCAGGCATGGTCGGGTTACGGCGCGCCATCCGGCCGCACCTCGGGCGTGGTGGTGCCCACGAATCTGTATCGGGGCACGATCGGCACATCGGGATTCATTCCGGGATTCTCGGGCGCCGGCTCGTTGCCGTCGCAGCTGCTCATGTACAACCCACGCGCGTTGTATGCATATTTGGAAGGCCTGGGTAATCCGCAGGCGCAGAACATCCCCGGCTACAACTATGGCTGCTGCGACTACACCGGGTCGCTCGATCTCGCGCTCGATCCCGGCAGCGTCCAGAACATCGAGGAGAAGACCTGGGCCGCGTTCGTGCGCGCTTCTTTCGAGGTCGATGTCGCCGGCAGGCCGTTCCATTTCAGCGCCGGCGTGCGTAACGAACGCACCCACGTTGAATCCTCGGGCGTCGGTCGCCTGCCGATCCTGCTGACCCAGAATCCGGCGGATCCGACGTTGCTGTCGACCACCTATTCGGAGACGCAGCCGATCACGACCAAGAGCAGATATTCCTATCTGCTGCCCAGTCTGGACATGAAGCTGGAGGTGACTCCAGACGTTCACGTGCGTTTCGGGGCCTCGCGCACCTTGACCCGACCTGACATCAACTTCCTCACGCCGGTTTTGAACGTGGGCGCGTTGCCACGCGTAGGCGCGCTCACCGCGGAGGGCGGCAACCCTGCGCTGAAGCCGTACCTGTCGGATAACTTCGACTTCGCGGTGGAGTGGTACTACCAGGACAACTCCTATGCCTCGTTGAACTACTTCATCAAGGATGTGACCAACTTCATCGTCCAGGGCACGCAGCGGCAGACGATCAACGATGTGATCGATCCGACCACCGGCCAGCCCGCCGTGTACACGGTGTCGCAGCGGGTCAACGGACCGGACGCGACTGTCGACGGCATCGAGTTCGCGTGGCAGCACGTGTTCGGCGATACCGGCTTCGGTTTCAACGGCAACGTGACGCTGGTGAATACGGACAAGCCGTACGACCGTTACGATATTTCGACCAGCGGCTTCGCCGTCACCGGCCTCGCGGACTCGGCCAACTTCATCGGCTTCTACGACAAGAACGGCTTCGAGGTCCGCGTCGCGGCCAACTGGCGCGACGAGTATCTGCTGCAGTTCGGCCAGAACCAGAACAACTCTCAGTTCGGCGCCGAGCCCACCTTCGTCAACTCGAGCCTGCAGATCGACGTGAGCACCAGTTATCAGCTCACCGAGTCTCTCAATGTGTTCTTCGAAGCATTGAATGTCACCAACGACACGATGAGCACGCACGGTCGCTTCGATAACCAGCTGCTCGATGTGTTCGCCTACGGTCGCCGCTACGCGCTGGGGGCGCGTTTCCGGATGTAGCGTTGATGAGGGGAGGCGTCGACAACCCCTCCGTAGGCGCCTCCCCGTTTTTCTGTCGAGATCGGCGCGCTGTTGATTAGTAGACCATGGTGCAAGCAGTCAGAAGAATCGTGATCGTGGGTGGTGGCACCGCGGGATGGTTGGCCGCGGGTGTCATCGCCGCAAAGCATCGCAGCCGGATTCCGGCGAGCTTCAGTGTGACGTTGGTGGAGTCGCCCAACACGCCGATCATCGGCGTGGGCGAGGGGACATGGCCCACTTTGCGCACCACGCTGTCGCGCATCGGTGTGTCCGAGACCGAGATGTTTCGCAAGTGTGATGCCGCGTTCAAACAGGGCGCGTGGTTCGCCCGGTGGACGACGGGCGCGAAGGACGATGGCTACTATCATCCGCTGATGCTTCCGCAGAGCTTCTCGCACATCAACCTCGTGCCACACTGGCTGGCGAGAGACGACGGCCGCAGTTTTTGTGACACTGTTTGCCCGCAGGGTCGGATCTGCGACGACGGCCTTGCACCGAAGACCATCGCCACTGCCGAGTTCGAGGCGGTGGCCAACTACGCCTACCATCTCGATGCAGGCAAGTTCGCGCCATTTCTCCAGCAGCATTGTTGCGAAAAGCTCGGCGTGCGGCACGTGCTGGCGGATGTGCGGCGAGTTCATCTGAAAGAGAACGGCGACATTCGCAGTCTCGAAACCGAACAGGCCGGCGAGATCGAAGGCGACCTGTTCGTGGATTGCACCGGTTTCAAGGCGCTGCTCATCGGCGAGACGCTGGGCGTGCCGTTCGTGGATTGCAGCGACGTCCTGTTCTGCGATACGGCGCTCGCCGTACAGGTTCCCTACGAGACCGAGACGAGTCCGATCGCGTCACACACCATCTCGACCGCGCAATCGGCCGGTTGGATTTGGGACATCGGGTTGCCGACGCGGCGGGGCGTCGGTCATGTCTTTTCCAGTCGTCACATCTCGGTCGACGATGCGGAGCGCGAGCTGCGTACGTATATAGGGCCAGCGGGCAAGGACCTGCCGTTTCGGAAGATCCCGATCCGCTCCGGCCATCGACAGATCTTCTGGAAGCGCAACTGCGTCGCCATCGGTTTGTCGGCGGGTTTTCTCGAGCCATTGGAAGCGTCGGCCATCGTGCTGATCGAGATGTCCGCCAAGCTCGTCGCCGAACAGATGCCGGTGTGCCGCGAAGTGATGGATGTCATCGCCGCGCGTTTCAACAACACGACGGAATATCGCTGGGGCAGGATCATCGATTTCCTCAAGCTCCACTACGCGCTTACTCAGCGCGATGACAGTGCGTTCTGGCGCGACAACCGGTTGCCCGAAACGATTCCGGAACGTTTGCAGCACCTGATGTTGCTGTGGCGTTATCAATCGCCGTGGTATCACGACGAGTTCGATCGCATCGAGGAAGTGTTTCCGGCCGCGAGCTATCAGTACGTGCTGTACGGCATGGGATTTCGCACCGAGGTGGAGCCGCAGATCGTCGCGGGCAGCGCGAACAATGCGGAACGTGCGATGCGCGAGAACATTGCGCAGACAGAAAAGCTGCGCGCGGGACTACCTCGCCACCGCGATCTGATTCGCAAGATCGTCCAGCACGGCTTGCAGCCGGTGTAAGAGGGCTGCGAACGATGGCAACTCATGAGCTGCTCAATCCTCAGGACCACGCGCATCTGCGCCTGCTGCCGAGACAGGGCGCGGAACCGCACTTCGTCCAGATCGTGCCTGGCGAGTTCGTCTCGGCGGCCGTCGCGTGTCCCGTCCTGTTCTCGAAGGATCCTGCGACGGGGGCGTTCTATGCGGGCGCCGCGCTGGGTCTGAAACCAGGCGAGGGCGCGCTGAAGAGCACGCAGGATCGTGGCGGTTTCGAGCCGCTCGCTCTGCAGCGGGACGGCTTTTTCATCGCGGAGGATCGCATCGCCATCGATCGGAGCAATCCGCGTTTCAGCGAGACTGAAGGAGAGCCGCTGTTCGACAGTGCACAGCAGCCGAGCACGGCGCTGCGCCGTATCCAGCGGGCCTTGAGGCACTTGCACGAGGGCATCGCACAGACCGCCGCGCTGGTGCGTGAGTTGATGGACCTGAAGCTGATCGAGCCGATCGACATTTCACTCAGTTTCGACAACGGCGAGCGACTCACGTTGGAGGGCCTGTACACCGTGAGTCGGGACGCGTTGCGCGATCTGCCGGACGCCGACGTTCTGCGTCTGTTTCGCACTGGCCATTTGCAGCTCGCCTACGCCATGACGGGCTCGCTCAACCAACTGCCGGTTCTTGCCCACCTGCGCAACCGCAGGCTCGCCGATTCGCGCTGATCGATTTCAGGAAGGACGTCGGGGGACGTATGAAGTGGATGACGGGATTGCTGATCGCGCTGGTGGCGAATCTTTCTTGGGCGCAGGCGGCCGGAGACTTTCGCCCGGCGAGCACCAATGTTTGGGACGCACAGTATCCGCGCGTGGACGCTGCGGGACGGGTGCAGGTTCGGGTGAAAGCGCCAGAGGCCAGCAAGGTGAAGTTGAACTTCTGGAACGGTCCGAAGGTGGACATGCAGAAGCAGCCCGACGGATTCTGGACCGTCACCACCGAGCCGCTCGTTCCGGGATTCCACTATTACACAGTGGTCATCGACGGCGCCGAAGTCTCCGATCCGGGCAGCCATGCCTATTTCGGCGGGACTCGCCATGCGAGCGCGGTAGAGATTCCAGAGCCAGGCTCGACTTATTACTCCATCCAGGACGTGCCGCACGGTCAGGTGCGCGAGGTTTGGTACCACTCGAAGGTCACGGGCAGCTGGCGGCACGCGCTGGTGTATCTGCCGCCCGGCTACGACTCGCAAACGAACACGCGTTATCCCGTGCTCTACCTGCAACATGGCGGCGGCGAAGATGAGACGGGCTGGATTCGCCAGGGCCGCGCCAATTTCATTCTGGACAATTCGATCGCCGCACGTGAGAGCGAGCCGATGATCGTCGTGATGGCGTACGGTTACGCGCGGCGCGCAGGGGAGTCGCCCCCGGACATGACGGGCGCCGCATTCGGCTCTCCGCAGATGTTGAAAGCCATGCAGAGCATGGCTGAAACGTTCGAAGACGATGTCACGCAGGCGTTGATTCCGTTCATCGACAAAACATTCCGCACCATTGCCGATCGCGATCATCGCGCCATGGCGGGCCTGTCCATGGGCGGCATGCAGACGTTCCACATCACGTTGAACCATCTCGATCTGTTCTCTCACATCGGCGGCTTCAGCGGCGCCGGCGGCCTGCTTGCTCCGCGCGATCGCAAGTTCGACCCGAAGACGGATTACAACGGCGTGTTCGCCGACGCGGCTGCATTCGCCAAGAAAGTTCACGTGCTGTGGCTGGGCGTGGGAAGCGCGGAAGCGGAGAGATTCCTTACCGGCATACGGGGGCTGCACGAGGGCCTGAACCAGGCAGGCATCAAGCACGTCTACGTCGAATCGCAGGGTACCGATCACGAATGGCAGACCTGGCGCCGCGCCTTGAAAGATTTCGCGCCCAGGCTCTTCAAGCAGGGCAAGGGTCAGACCTGATCATGATCCAAGCTGTTTGCATATTCACATTGCTGTTGGGTGCTCTGTCCGCACCAGCGGCGTGGGCTCAGCTGAAGACGGAAGCGCCGCCCGTGGTTCCCGGCGCCAAACCGGTCGCCGTCGAGTCCATCAAGATTCATGCGAGCGCGCTGGAAGGCAATCTGGAGGGCAACGCGGTCGAACGCGACGTGCTGGTATTCCTGCCGCCCAGTTATAAGAAAGAAACGAGCCGTCGCTACCCCGTGGTGTATGCGCTGCACGGATACTCCATTGGCGCCGAGCAGTGGTCGCGCGAGATCCATGCGCCGCAAACCATCGAAGGCGCGTTCGCCCAGGGCGCGAACGAGATGATCGTGGTCCTGCCCGATTCGAAGACCGTGCACAACGGTTCGATGTATTCGGGTTCGGTCACGACCGGAGACTTCGAGAGTTTCATCGCCCGTGATGTGGTCTCGTACATCGATGCGCACTACCGGACCATTCCGGAACGGCGCAGCCGCGGCTTGGCGGGACATTCCATGGGCGGCTATGGGACGACACGCATTGGAATGAAACATGCCGAGGTGTTCGGCAGCCTGTACATCATGAGCCCTTGTTGTCTGTCGCCGCGGTCGGTCCGCGGCGACGGCGCAGAGTTCGACAAGTTGCTGGGAGCGGTCAAAGGTCCGGCCGATTCGGCCAAGTTGCCATTCTTCGCGCGAGCGCAGCTGGCGGCGGCGGCAGCGTGGTCACCGAATCCGAAGAATCCTCCACTGTTTCTGGATCTTCCCGCCCAGGCCGGCGAAGCTCGGGACGACGTGCTGGCGAGGTGGGCCGCGAACGCGCCACTCGCGTTCGTTCATCAGTACATCGGCAACATTCGCCGCTACCACGGCATCGCGCTCGACGTTGGCGATCAGGACGGCCTGCGGACCGACACCGCGAAGCTTCACGAGGTGCTGGACTCTTACGGCATCGCGAACACCTTCGAAGTGTATGCCGGCGATCACACCAACAGGCTGGGCGACCGATTCCAGAATCACGTGCTGCCGTTCTTCAGCACGAATCTCTGTTTCAAATCCGGGTGCCGTTGATCCGGAGCTCTGGCGACGCAACCATGTCACTGTCCCCCAGAGAAATTGCGGCACAGGATCTGACCGATCCGGGCGCATTCCTCCGTGAGGTTGCGGAGCCATGTCGTCCCGTTGTGATCCGCGGACTGGTCGCATCGTGGCCGATCGTGCTCGCCGCCGAGCGCTCGCCTGTGCATCTCAGAGAATACCTCTCGCGTTTCGATAAGGGAGCACCGGCGGAGGTGTTCGTCGGCGAGCCGCACATCGCGGGCAAGTATTACTACAACGACGATTTGCGCGGATTCAACTTCTCACGCGTACGCATGAGCTTCAGCGGCGCGATCGAGAAGATCGTGTCGACGGCGGGGGAGGTCGGTCAGCACTCGATGTACATGGGCTCGCTGCCTGCCGATCGCTACTTGCCGGGCTTTTCGACCGAGAATGCACTGTCGATCCTGAAGTCCGGCATCGAGCCGCGCATCTGGCTCGGCCATGCGTCATATGTTTCAGCTCACTACGACACGATGGACAACGTCGCGTGCGTGGTCGCGGGCACCCGACGCTTCACGTTGTACGCGCCAGAAACTATCGACCGGCTGTACATCGGTCCCATCGATCACACGATGGCAGGGCAGCCGGTGAGTCTCGCCGCGTCCGCACCCCCCGATGACGACAGGTTTCCGCGTTTTCGCGAGGTCCGCGATCAAGCGCTCGTGGCAGAGCTGCGCGCCGGCGATGCGATCTACGTGCCGAAGCTGTGGTGGCACCAGGTGGAAGCGACCAGTTCGTTCAACGCCTTGGTCAATTACTGGTGGGATCCTTTCAGCGCGGGGCCGGATGTACCCGCCGCCGCGCTGCTGCTGAGTTTGATCACCATCGCCGAGCGTCCGGCGGCCGAACGACAGGCATGGAAGGCGTTCTTCGATCACTTCGTGTTTCGAACCCATGGCCATCCACTGGCGCATCTGCCGGCGAGTCAGCACGGCGTGCTGGGACCGCTGCAGCCGGACAACTATCAGAAGATCAGCGCGCTCGTCATGCAGATGTTGCGTGGTTTGTGAGTAAAGGGAACGGCATGTCTTTGCGCAATATTCCGAGTTGTTTACTGACGCTGTGCCTGGGCATCGCTGCAAGCGGCATGTCGCCGCGCGCCGATGCCGATGGCGATTCGCTGCGGACCCGAGCTGACCAGAAGGCCACAGCGCTCGTCGCTCAGCTGACGCTGGATGAAAAGGTGGAGCAGTTGCTCAACACCGCGCCGGCCATTCCCCGCTTGGGCATCCCTGCATACAACTGGTGGACCGAATCGTTGCACGGCGCGCTCGGTCCGGTGCCGACCACGAACTTTCCCGAACCGATCGGGCTCGCCGCAACGTTCGACGAAGCGCTGCTGCAGGAAGTCGCCGGCGCAATCAGCGTGGAGGTGCGCGCCCTACATGCATTGGGACGCAAGACGGGGCGGCTCGGGCGCATCGGCACGGGGCTGAACACCTGGTCGCCCAACATCAACATCTTCCGCGATCCGCGCTGGGGGCGGGGGCAGGAAACATACGGTGAAGATCCATTCCTCACTGCACGTTTAGGTGTGGCGTACGTACGCGGGATGCAAGGTCCGGATCCCGATCGGCCCGATGTGATCGCATCTCCCAAGCACTTCGCCGTTCACAGCGGCCCCGAGTCGACGCGTCACGAAGCCAACGTTTTCGTATCGCCTCATGATCTCGAAGATACCTATCTGCCCGCGTTTCGTGCGGCCATCGTCGACGGCAAGGCAGGATCGATCATGTGCGCCTACAATCGTGTCAACGGCGAGCCGGCGTGTGTCAGCGATCTATTGTTACAAACGCGGTTGCGTGAAGCGTGGAAGTTCAACGGCTACGTGGTTTCGGACTGCGATGCCGTGAAGGACATCAGCGACCAACACAAATTCGCACCGGATCCGGTAGCCGCGGTCGCAGCTGCGCTCAAGGCCGGTGTCGACAATGAGTGCACCAACGCCACGTTGTTCGATCTCGGCGGTCTGGGCAGCCGTTATACCCAGGCGTACGAGCGCGGCTTGATCAGCATGGAAGATATCGATCAGGCATTGATTCGATTGTTCTCCGCTCGTTATCTCAACGGCGATCTGCCAGGACTTGCGGGGCGGCCTGCAATCGACACGCCGCCCGCGCCAGTCACGACGCCGCAGCGGGATGCTCTCGCATTGGAAAGCGCGGAGAAGAGTCTCGTACTGCTCAAGAACGACGGCGTATTGCCATTGAAAGGCAGCGAGCGGATTGCGGTCATCGGGCCGCATGCGGACGCCACGCGAGTGTTGCGAGGTAACTATTCTTCGGCGCTCTCGAGTCCGCCGATATCGCTGGTCGATGGTCTGCGACGCGCTTTGCCTAAAGCAACCGTGACGCACGTGCCCTGGTCGCCTTCGATCACCGACGGCGACCCGATACCAACGTCTGCGCTGCGCTCGCCACGCGGGGAGCCCGGCTTGCTAGCCGAGTACTACGATGCCGACGAACGTTTGCCCAAGCGCTACGCGACACACGCGGAATATGCCGAGCGTGCCGGCAAAGTGAAGTTCAAAAGCAAACCGAGCGTGACTCGGGTCGAGCCGGGGATCGCCATGCGCGGCAACGAACACGCGCAACTCTCGGACTACTACCGCGTCGTGTGGACGGGCTTTGTGGTGCCGCCCGAGAGCGGCACGTATCGGATCGGTCTCAGCGGGCCCAATGCGGAGCTGATGCTGGACGGCAAGGTGCTCGCCCAGCATCGCCATCAACCGTGGGGCACGCGTTCCGAGATGACGACGCTCCAGTTGGAGAAGGGCCGCCGCTATCCGATCCGCGTCACGACCGAAGCGTTGTTGCTGGCGGGCGTGGAAGTCTTGTGGAAACGTATCTCGACCCAACCGGAAGCGGACTTGCGCGCCGCCGCCGCGCAGGCGGATGTGATCGTCGCTGCCGTGGGCCTGAATTCCAATCTCGAAGGCGAGGAGATGAAGGTCGAGCTGGAAGGCTTCTCCGGCGGCGACAAGACCTCCATCGATCTGCCGGCCGATCAGCGTCGGCTGCTCGAACAGGCGAAGGCGATCGGCAAGCCGCTGATCGTCGTGCTCATGAACGGCAGCACGCTGGATGTTTCCTGGGCGAAGGAGCACGCGTCGGGAATCATCGAAGCCTGGTACGCAGGCCAGGCCGGCGGGCTTGCCATCGGCAACGTGATTGCCGGTAAGACCAATCCCGCTGGGCGACTGCCGCTCACGTTCTACCGCAGTGTCGCCGATCTGCCGCCCTTCGAGGACTATTCGATGAAAGGGCGCACTTACCGTTATTTCGAAGGCACGCCGGTCTATCCCTTCGGACACGGCTTGAGTTACTCCACCTTCGAGTACGGCGCGGTCGATATACAGCCGGTGAATGGTGCTGTCGAACGCGGGCTGCGTGTCACCGCCACGATTCGAAACACGAGCAACCGGGCAGGGGAAGAAGTCGCTCAGCTCTATCTCGATCCACCGCCGTTCGAAGGCGCGCCGCGGCTTGCACTGCGCGGCTTCCAGCGTCTGGCGCTGCGACCGGGCGAGCAGCGGACCGTTACGTTCGAGCTCACGCCCCGAGATCTGAGTTTCGTGACTCGCGACGGCCTGCGCCAGATCTTCGCAGGCGAGCACCGTGTGAGCGTCGGGTCGGGGCAGCCGGGATCCGATGTGCCCGTGCAATCGGGCACGTTCACCACGACGCGGGTCGTTCAGCTGGCGCCCTGAATCTTCGCGCCTTCGCAACTAACAAAGGACGATAGGAAGCTGCAATGAGATCGATGTTTTCACTTCGAGCGCTCTTGATCTGTGTGACGGCGTGCGCCGGCGTGGCGCACAGCCAGACCGTCGCGCTGAAAGTCGAGGCCGACAAGCCCGGCGCCAAGATCGATCGGCACGTGTTCGGCCAGTTCGCCGAGCACCTGGGGCGCGGTGTCTACGAGGGCGTCTGGGTCGGTCCCGACTCACCGATCCCGAACACACGAGGCATCCGTAACGACGTGGTTGCAGCTCTGAAAGAGATTCGCGTGCCCAACGTGCGTTGGCCTGGCGGTTGCTTCGCGGATGAATATCACTGGCGCAACGGCATCGGCCCTCGAGCGGAACGTCCGGCAACACTGAATCCCAACTGGGGCGGCGTCATCGAGCCGAACACCTTCGGCACGCACGAGTTCATGGACTTCGTGCAGCAGATCGGCGCCGAAGCGTACATCTCGGTCAACGTCGGCTCGGGCACGCCGCAGGAGGCTGCGGACTGGTTCGAATACATGACGACCGAACAGCCGACGACGCTGGCGAAACAGCGCGCCGCCAACGGTCATCCCGAGCCGTACGGGATTTCGTTCATGGGCATCGGCAACGAGAGCTGGGGATGCGGCGGCTCGATGACGCCGGAACAATATGTGAGCCAGCTGCGCATCTACGCCCGCTACACACGCAATTACAACGCGAAACATCCGACGCTGAAGATCGCCGTCGGTCCGGATAGTGCAGACACCGGCTACACCGAAGCGGTGATGAAAGCCTGGAAGGAGCGCAACTGGAGCTGGGACATCAACGGGCTCTCGCTGCACTACTACACGGTCGGGGCCGGTTGGCCGCCGAAGTTCGCTGCGACCGGCTTCGGCGTCCAGGAGTACGCAACCCTCGTCAACTATACGTTGCGAATGAACGAGCTGCTGCGTACTCACGGCGCCATCATGGATAAGTACGATCCGGAGAAAAAGATCGCCCTGGTGGTGGATGAGTGGGGCGCCTGGCTCGCGCCGACGCCCGGCAGCAAGGAGGGTTTCCTCGAACAGCAGAACAGCGTTCGGGATGCAGTCATCGCCGCGCTCAATATCAACATGTTCGCCCGGCAGGCCGAACGTGTGCGCATCGCCAATATTGCGCAAATGGTCAACGTGCTACAGGCGATGATTCTGACCGAGCAGGACAAGCTCGTGCTGACCCCGACGTATCACGTGTTTCATATGTATGTGCCGTTTCAGGACGCCACGTTTCTACCCGTGACGTTCGACGCCGGCAGTTACGTGAACGGCGACATCAAATTGCCGAAAGTCGATGCCATTGCTGCCAAAGGTAAGGATGGCAAGACCTGGCTGGCCGTGACCAACATCGATCCTTCGGCTCCGACGCAGTTCGAATTGACGACACGCGCGAAGCGGGCCGCGGGAAGAGTTCTTTCAGCGCCGAAAATCGACAGCGTAAATACGTTTCAAGCTCCCGCCACGGTCGTGCCGAAGCCGATCGAGGCGAAGTCGAGCGGCGGCAAGATCGCCTTGAAGCTGCCTCCGCATTCGGTGGCCGTGTTTGCTTTGGAAGACTAGGACGGTCGCAGCGCCTGCGAGCGCTAGAGGACTCATGAGCGTCAGGACGAGTAGCGATGGACGAGCTGGAATGCAGGCCGCATTACTGAGCGGCAGCATCGCGCGTGACGTTGCTCTGACCATACTTTCAGGCGACGTGAAGCCCGGCCAACTCCTGGAAGGGGAGATCGATGCCTGCTCGCGTTTGGGCGTGTCGCGAACGGCGTATCGAGAAGCGATGCGAGTGCTGGTGGCGAAAGGGTTGGTCGAGAGTCGTCGCAGGTCCGGCACGAAGGTCACATCGAGCGAGCTATGGCATTGGTTGGATCCGGATGTGGTCGGCTGGTTACTCGGAGTTCAACCTGGACGACGTGTGACGGCCGCCATCTTCGAGTTGCGTAAAGCGATCGAGCCGAGCGCTGCCGCGCTGGCCGCCGAGCGACGTTCGGAGCAGCAACGGGAAGCGATGCGCACGGCATTGGTCGATTTGTATCGGCTTCCTGCCATGCCAGCCAGGATGTCGCAACGAGAGTTTCGCGGGCTGATGTTCGAGTCCTCCGGCAACCATTTTTTTTCGGCCGTGGGTCGGATCATCGACCAGGCCCTGCTTGAACCGACCGGCCAGCGTTTACCGCGGCCGACGCAGACTCGGGCGATCGTCGCGAAGTATTCAGATCTCTTTGCGGCGATCTCTGCGGCAGATGCGGTCGCCGCCCGCGAGGCGATGAGCGAAGCGATCGATCTCGAGTGGTGAATCGAATTGAATTGAATTGAATTGAATTGAAGCGATATAGACCGCGATGGCGCGGAGTCAGTCACTGAGACGCTAGAAACTACGAGAACAGACCATGTCAAACATATTTCGCAAGGACGGCCTCTATTCCGTGATGAAGAGCAGGTCGGGGGGCTTTCGAACGTTGGCGGCTTGTGGGCTGCTGATGCCACTTTCGGTCCATGCACAGGTACCGCCTTCGGAGGAGCAGGAGGGTGAATCCGGCCTCGAAGAAGTCCTCGTGACTGGCACTCGCATCATGTCGAGTGGGTACAATGCGCCGACGCCGACTTCGGTCATCAGCGCCGAGCAGCTCACTGCCAATGCGCAGCCCAACATTTTCACCACGGTCGCGCAGCTGCCCTCGCTGCAGGGGTCCACCGGCACGCAGACCAACACGTTCAGCACCTCCAGCGGGCAACAGGGCCTGAGCTCGTTCTCGTTGCGCGGCTTGGGGCCGATCCGCACGCTGACGCTACTCGACGGCCAGCGTGTCGTCGGCGCGAACGTGACGGGCGTGCCCGACGTGAGTTTGTTTCCTCAGCTGCTGATCGAGCGCGTCGACGTGGTCAACGGCGGCGCATCGTCGTCTTACGGTTCGGACGCCGTGGGTGGTGTGGTGAACTTCGTCACGAACACGCGCTTCGAAGGCGTCAAAGGGAATGTCCAAGGCGGCATCACCAACTACGACGACAATGAAACCGTCGTCGCTCAGCTCGCAGCCGGCAGCAGCTTCCTCGATGGGCGCCTGCATGCTGTGGGCAGCATCGAGTATCACGATGAAGCGGGCGTGGGCCCCGGTCCGTACGGCGTCGGTCTTGCGGGCGGCCGTGACTGGTTCACGCAACGAACACTCGTCAATCGCAACGTCTTGAATGACGGCTCGCCGCAATATGTCGTCATCGATTACGCCCAGCCCTACAACTACACCAAGTACGGCCTGATCACCGCCGGGCCGCTGCAGGGATGGGCCTTCGACGAAGCCGGCAACCCGTTCCAGTTCGAGTACGGCTCCAACGGTGTACCCGTTGGTGACGCGGCCGGCACCGTCAGTGGCTGTCTTCCAGGCTTCTGCGTCGGCGGCGATCTCTCCGGCAATGTCGACTCCGGCCGCACGTTGCAGTCCGAGCTGGAGCGCATCAACGGCTACGGCCGGCTGGGATTCGACTTCGCTGATGACGACGAAGTCTACGTGACGGTCAACCTGGCCCAGGTGCAGACCCACAACCAGCCGATCAACGGCATGAACCGGCCGAATCTCACGATCCAGTGCAGCAATCCTTTCTTGCCCGCTTCCATTCAAGCGTTGTGCGCCAATCCCGATGGCAATCCCGCCACCAACGACGCCATCACCAGTTTCCGGTACGGAACCAGCAACGCAATCCTGCCGAGCACGCAGGTGTACACCGACCGCCGTCAGTATCGTTTCGTGCTGGGCGCGCTCGGTGGATTGTCCGTGATGGGCAAGGAGTGGAACTACAACGGTTACTACGAGCATGGCGTCAACTTCTCGGACGTCGATGTCAAGAGCATCATGTTGAATCCACGCTTCAATCAGGCGATCAACGCGACCACGTTGGACGGCAATATCGTTTGCGCCGACCCGGTGGCGCGGGCGAACGGATGTGTCCCCATCAACATTTTTGGCGGCACGCGGCCCTCGGACGCGGCGTTCAACTACATCATGCCCTCGCGGGGCCCGATGCAGCGGACGCGACAGAACCAGGATGTGGCCAGCTTCAACGTCTCCGGCGAGCCGGTCGATCTCTGGGCAGGGCCGCTGGCGCTCGCATTCGGCGTCGAGTATCGAAAGGAAGAGTACCGCGTTCGCGCCGATGCCTACGGCAACGGCATCAACCCTCAAGCGGGTATCGAGGGTACGCCATACAACGATGACTATCCGGCCGATCCGGTGCTTTCGAATAACGGCAACAACTGGTATGCGGGCAACTACAAAAACGGCGAGGGTGACTACAGCGTCAAGGAAGCCTATGTGGAGTTCGATCTTCCGCTGTTCGATACGGAGGGCGCGGGTCGAGCGAATCTCAATGCCGCCTCACGCGTGACCGATTACAGCACCTCTGGAACCATCGACGTGTGGAAAGTCGGCGGCACTTGGGATACTCCGCTGGATGGACTGCGCCTGCGCGCAACCACCTCGCGCGATGCGCGTGCGCCCAATCTGTCGGAACTGTTCGCAGCGCCAGTCACGACCACGCTGCCGAACTTCTTCGATCCGGTCAATAACGTCAACGTGATCGTGATCCAGAACCAGGTCGGCAACCCCGCCCTTACGCCGGAAATCGCTCGCAACACTTCGTTCGGTGTCGTGCTATCCGAACCGGCCTGGCTGCCGAACTTCAGCGTGTCGGTCGATTATTACAAGATCAAGATCGATGACGTCATCTCCAGCCTCAGTGCCAATGACATCGTCAACTACTGTGTCCAGGGCGTCCTGCCGCAGACCTGTGGCTCGTTCAACCTGGACAATTCGAATGGACCGGGCTTCGTCAACGTCCAGTCCTTCAATTTCGCGTCGATCGAGACCTCTGGCGTCGACATCGAAGCCAGCTATCGATGGCCGCAGTTGTTTGGCCTGCCGGGCACCTTCACTGTGCGCGGCCTGGCTACACACATCCGCGAGTACATTAGCGACAACGGCCTGCCCGGCACGGTTCCGATCGACACCGCGGGGGTGAATATCGACACCAAGGCCGATTGGAAAGTCCTGGCCATCCAGAGCTACGACACCGACAAGTTCTCGTTCCAGATCCAGGAGCGCTGGATCAGCGACGGTGTGTTGGGCAACCAGTACATCGAATGTCAGCCAGGCACCTGCCCGATCTCGACCGTGAATCGACCGACCATCAATAACAATCACGTCGACGGGGCTTTCTACCTCGATGTCGGCGGCTCGTACGAGGTGATGCCGGGCGCGACTGCCTACTTCAAAGTCGACAACGTGCTCGATGAGGATCCGGCGCGGGTGACGATTTTCAGCAACCCGGCGCTCTACGACGCTCTCGGCCGTGTGTATCGACTCGGCGTGCGCTTCAATCTTTGATGCCATCGCGAAGGCGACCCGTTAGCTCGGGTCGCCTTTTCTAAGAGCTCGTAAATCTGGAACGTGAGTGCACCATGAAACTCTCGCTACGTCACTGGCTGCCCGCCACTGTGGCAGGACTGCTGCAGGCCACGGCAGCGTTCGCGACCAATCCGCTGATCGTGGATCAGTTCACTGCCGATCCGACGGCGCGCGTGTTCGAGGGCAAGGTCTACGTATACCCGTCGCATGACATCAAGGCGCCGCCGGGATACAAGGGCAAGCCGAACTGGTTCGTCATGGAGGACTACCACGTCTTTTCATCGGAGAATCTGACGGACTGGAAAGATCACGGCGTGATCCTGAAGCAGACGGATGTGGAGTGGGCCGACCCCGCCGCTTACGCCATGTGGGCGCCGGACAGTGTCTTCAAAGACGGCAAGTATTACTTCTATTTTCCGGCAATCGCCAAGACGGGGGGATTTCGGATCGGCGTGGCGATCGCGGACAAGCCTTACGGACCTTTCAAACCCGAGGCCACTTACATCGAAGGCGTGAAAGGAATCGACCCGGCCGTGCTCATCGGCAAGGATGGCAGCGCGTATCTGTACTACTCCCTGGACAAGATCTTCGTGGCCAAACTGAAGCCCAACATGCTGGAGATCGAGGGTGAGCCCATCGTGTTCGACTATCTGCCGAAGAAGGGACTGCAGGAAGGGCCCTTCGTGTTCGAACGCAACGGTCTCTACTATCTCACTTATCCGCACGTAGCCAACAAAACCGAGCGGCTCGAATATGCAACGAGCACGTCTCCCCTGGGGCCGTTCAAACACGCGGGCGTCATTCTCGACGAAGCGGAGAGCGGTTGCTGGACTGTCCACCATTCCATTCTCGATTACCGAGGGCAGTGGTATCTGTTCTATCACGACAAGGATCTCTCGCCCGCGTTCGACAAGAACCGCGCGATCAGAGCCGATAAGTTGTTCTTTAATAGTGACGGAACGATCCGCAAAGTTACCCCGACGCTACGTGGCGTCGGGCTCGTGGACGCCAAGAGCGAGATTCAGATCGACCGCTACAGTGCGACCAGCGGAGCAGGGGTGGCGGTTTCGTTCCTGGACGAGGCGAACCCGCACGCAGGTTGGAAAACCACGTTCAGCGCCGAGAAATCGTGGGTACGATTCAACGAAGTCGACTTCGAACGCGGCGGCCAAAAATCGATTGCAGTGCGTGCCAAGGCGCCCGGTGGAGGCGCGCTAGAGATCCGTCTGGACAAACACGACGGGCCGGTGATCGGGCGCCTGCAACTCGGCCGGGGCGCCGAATGGAATATTGCGAGTGGCGTGACGAGCAGCGTCCCGGCTGGCGTCCACGATCTTTTCGTGACCCAGGGCGGAGCCGAGCTCATCGAGGTGGATTGGGTGAGTTTCCGCTGAGAGCCCAGGTACAACTTTATGAAACGAATCGACCTCGCCAGCTCGTCTCGCCGCCGCTTTGTCACCAATGTGGGTCTGGTCGCAAGTCTCGGCGTGGTAGCGCCGAGGTCCGTCCTCGGACTCTCGCCAGGTGCGGAGAGCGGGGCACGGCTGCAAGCCTTCGATCTGACCGATGTGGATCTGGCCGAAGGGCCTTTCCTGCATGCGCAACGCATGACAGTGGCTTATTTGCTCAAGCTCGAGCCAGACAGGATGCTGCACAACTTCCGCGTGAATGCGGGATTGAAGCCCAAGGCATCGGTATATGGCGGATGGGAGTCCGAGCCCACGTGGGAGGACATCAATTGCCACGGCCATACTCTGGGTCACTATCTCTCCGCGTGCGCGCTCGCGTATCGCTCAACGAACGACAAGCGCTTCAAACAACGCATCGAGTACATAGCAAGCGAGCTTGCTGCTTGCCAGCGTGCCGCGGGTAGCGGGCTGGTCTGCGCATTCCCGAAGGGACCGGCAATGGTCGAGGCGCACTTGCGTGGCGAGAAGATCACTGGAGTTCCCTGGTACACGCTACACAAAGTTTTCGCCGGGCTTCGCGATGCGACGTCACTGGCAGACAGCGAGACCTCGCGCGCCGTACTGCTGCGCCTTGCAGATTGGACGGTCAAGGCCGCCCAGCCGCTCTCCGATGCGCAGTTCGAAACAATGCTGAACACCGAGCATGGCGGAATGAACGAGGTGTTCGCAGATCTATATGAGATGACCGGCAATTCCGACTACCGGCAGATGGCGGAGCGTTTTTCTCACAAAGCCATCCTCGAGCCGCTCGCGAAAGGCCGGGATCACCTCGACGGCCTGCATGCCAACACGCAAGTGCCGAAGATCGTCGGCTTTCAACGCGTCTACGAGGTCACCGGCGATGACAAGTATCGCGAAGCCGCGGAATTCTTCTGGAAGACAGTCGCTCTGACGCGCTCGTTCGCGACCGGCGGTCATGGCGACAACGAACACTTCTTTCCCATGGCGGAGTTCGCAAACCACGTCTTTTCACCGAAGGCTTCCGAGACGTGTTGCCAGCACAATATGCTGAAGCTGACGCGAGCGCTGTTCGTGCACGATCCGCGAGCGGAGTATGCCGATTACTACGAGCGCACGCTCTATAACGGCATCCTGGCCTCGCAGGATCCCGATAGCGGGATGGCGACCTACTTTCAGGGCGCGCGGCCGGGCTATATGAAGCTTTACCATACGCCGGAGAATTCGTTCTGGTGCTGTACCGGCACCGGCATGGAGAATCACGTGAAGTATCGTGATTCGATCTATTTCAAGGCCGGCCAGGCTCTCTATGTGAACCTGTTCATTCCATCCACCGTCCGATGGAAGGAGCAGAGCGCGGTGCTGACACAGACCACGAGCTTTCCCGAATCTTCGGGGACTACGTTGAAGCTGCAGCTCGAACGTCCGTCTGAATTCACACTCAAGCTGCGCCATCCTCAGTGGAGCAAGGCTGCCGTCGTGCTCGTCAATGGCAAAGAAGCGATGCGCTCGAGCAATCCCTGCAGCTATGTCGACGTATCGCGCACGTGGCGCAGCGGCGACGTGATCGAATTGCAGCTCACCATGGAAGTTGCGACAGACTGGGCGCCGGCGGCCCCGGACATCGTCGCCTTCACCTATGGGCCTCTCGTCCTTGCGGGGGCGCTGGGGCGTGAAGGACTGACGCCCGGCTCGGACATCATCGTCAATGAACGGCAGATCGGGAAATACAACGATGCACCCTTCACACCACCGCAGTTGCGCGGCGATCCGAGGACCATCGCCCAGGCGATCCGCCGTGGCGACCGGCCCAATGAATTCTTGATCGTCTCGGCGGAGCAGAAACCGGTGCGACTGATTCCCTATCATCGAATCGCGCACGAGCGGTACGCGACGTACTGGCAAATCAAACCGCCTGCGGCATGAAATAAGAAACGCGCTCCAGAGAAGACGCCCCTCCGCGGAGGGGCGTCATGCCAACGGTCTGCACGATGTCAGGCCCGCTGGAGAACCTGTAGGTCAAGACAGGCGAGCGCAGGTCATTTTGACGTGCTGGCCAGCGCGTTGAGCTGCGTGGCGACGAATTCCATGTGACCGCTCGCGATCGCTCGTGCGCGGTCCACGTCGCGAGCAAGGATGGCGGTTGCGAGGGCGCGGTGCTGCTGCCGAAGCTGCTGAGCGGTGGCCGATTCGGGCTCCAATCCGGCGAGGCTCAACTGGACATGCTCGTGCAACAGTTTGAGCAGCGACGCCATCAAGTACGAAAACAAGGGATTGTGAGTGGCGTCGGCGATGGCGCGATGAAACTCCACATCGCTGCGAATCTGTTCTTTGCGTTGATTGCCGGAGTAGGCGGCATCGACCGCGGCGAGAGCTTCGGTGAGGCGCTTGCGATCCTGAGGATCGTGACGTTTGGCGGCAAGCTCCGCCGCGCGGCTCTCCACCATGGCCCGGAACTCCACCAGATCCGCTTGCAAGGCCGGGTGTTGCTGGGACATGTCCGTCCAGATCTGCGCCATGTGCTGCTCGGATTGATCGACGACGTAGGTGCCATCGCCGCGGCGTCGCGTGAGCATGCCTCGCGAGACCAGTGTGGTCATCGCGTCCCGGACGGTCGAACGTGACACCGCGAGCTTGGTCGCCAACGACCGTTCCGAGGGCAAACGGCGATCCGGAGTGAATTTGCCGCTGACCACGGCTCGCTCCAGATGACGGATGACCTTCTGAACCTGCGTTTTCATCGTACGTGGGCAGTTGCGCGAATTGGTCCGACCAATATAACCGCATCCGCGGTGAAGCTCACAATTGCCGCTCCAGATGCCAGCCAAGATTGCCATGAAGCCAGCTCCCGAGGCCGCGCCGGCGGCGCGCCCCCGACTCTATTTTTTCGCCACCTGCGTGATCGATCTGTTCTCTCCCGACGCGGGAATGGACGCCATCGCCGTCCTGGAACACCTCGGTTTCGAGGTGATATTCCCGGCGGGCCAGACCTGCTGTGGCCAGCCCGCGTATACCAGCGGATTTCCCGAGGATGCACGCGCTGTGATGCGGGCGCAGCTGGATTTGTTTCCTGACGCCCTTCCCATCGTCGTGCCCTCGGGCTCCTGCATGGGAATGATGCGACATCATTGGCCGCACCTGTGCAGCGAGGACGCCGAACTGCGCAGGCGTGTCAATGGAGTTGCCGAGCGCGTGGTCGAGTTCACCGACTTCATTGCCGATCGCGTCGACTTCAGCAGATTGCGAGCGCAGGCGTTGAAGGTGTGTTTGCACACGTCCTGCAGCGCACGGCGGGAAAGTGGCGCGCTATCGAGCGGCCGAAACATTCTCGGGGCCATGCCCGGTGTGGAATTGCTCGTGCAGGATCACGAATCCGAGTGCTGCGGTTTTGGCGGCACCTTCTCCGTCAAGCATCCGGAAATCTCCGCCGCCATGGCGGCCGATAAGGTCGCCGCGCTCAGCGCCAGCGGCTGCGATCTGTTCGTCAGTGCGGACTGCGGCTGCCTGCTGAATCTAAACAACACGTTGGAAAAGCGCGGGGCGCCGTTGCGTGGCAAGCATCTGGCGAGTCTGTTGCGGGCCAGCCTGCCAGATCGTGAGGACGCGCGATGAGTGACGCAAACATCGCACGACGAGCGATCTTCGAGCGGCTGCGTTCCGCGATGCCGGCGAAGCAGGTCGCCGCGCCTGACCTGCATGAGTACTACGCGCAAGAGTTCATCGAGCCGGCGGTCGCTCGCATCGAGCGATTCATGACGCGTGCCCGTGCCTGGCATGCGCAGGTCGTGGAGACCACTGTTGCTGCCTGGCCCGCCACAGTGCACTCCATTCTCGATGCCAAAGGAGTGAAGCGGTTGCTAGCCGGGAGGAATACCGAGCTGAGCGCGACGTTGGCGACGGTCGTGCCCGGCGATCGCCTTTGCTGGTACGACGAGCCGCTCGACACATTCAAAAGCACATTGTTCGAGGACATCGATGCCGGCATTACCACGACTCGCGGCGGCATCGTCGAAACAGGCAGCTTGATTCTCTGGCCGAGCAGCAACGAGCCGCGAACCCTGTCGTTGGTGCCGCCGCTGCATATAGCAGTGCTGCAGGCCAATCAGCTGCACGATACGTTGTATGCGGCCATGCTCGCCCAGCGCTGGTCCGATGGTTTGCCCACCAACGCGCTACTGGTGACGGGACCATCCAAAACGGCGGACATTCAGCGCCTGTTGGTCTACGGCGCGCACGGACCGAAGCAACTGGTCATCGTGCTCGTCAGGAACGAGGAGCGGGTATGAGCCAGCCACACAACTCGGCGGACCCGCGCGCGTTCAAAGCGAACGCGCATGAGGCGCTGGCTGATCAGGCCCTCCGCGGCAGTTTTCGAAGCGCGATGGATTATCTGACCGACAGGCGTGCGGCCCAGTTTCCGGACCGCGAAGCGTTCGAGCGATTGCGCAGGTTAGGCGAGGGCATTCGTCAGCATGCGCTCGCACGATTGCCGGAGCTGCTGGAGCAGTTGGAAACGCGGCTTGCAGCCAACGGCGTGATGGTCCATTGGGCGGAGGATGCCGCACAGGCCAATCGAATCTTTCTCGACATTGCCCGGCGCCACGGCGCCCGCCGGATGGTCAAAGGAAAATCGATGGTCAGCGAGGAAATCGAGCTGAATCACCAGATGGCTTTAGCCGATATCGCCTGCGTCGAGACCGACATGGGTGAATACATCCTGCAGCTCGACGGCGACCGCCCCAGTCACATCATCATGCCGGCCATCCACAAGACCAAGGCCGATGTGTCGCGCATCTTCTCCGAGCATCTACCGCATGAACCGTACACCGACGACGTGAACGAGTTGATCGCCATCGGTCGCCGCGCGCTGCGTGACGAGTTCCGGAACGCAAAGATCGGCGTCTCGGGCGTCAATTTCATGGTGGCGCAGACCGGCTCGCTCGTGCTCGTGGAAAACGAAGGCAACGGTCGCCTGGCCACGTCGGTGCCTGAAGTGCACATCGCGATCACCGGCATCGAGAAGGTGATCGAGCGTCTGGAACATGTGCCGCCGTTATTCACATTGCTGACGCGCTCGGCGACTGGGCAGGCGGTTACGACCTACCTCAACATCATCAGCGGCCCGCGGCGCGCGGGAGAGAAGGACGGACCGAAGGAGGTGCACCTCATCCTGCTGGACAACGGTCGCACGCAAGCCTACCGCGAAGCAAACTTTCGCGCCACGCTCCAATGCATTCGCTGTGGGGCCTGCATGAACCACTGCCCGGTGTACGCCCGCGTCGGCGGCCTGTCGTATGGCACCACTTATCCCGGCCCCATCGGCGCGATCATCTCGCCTCATCTCATGAATCTCGCTTCGACGCGAGATTTGCCCACCGCGTCGAGCCTCTGCGGAGCATGCGGAGATGTGTGTCCGGTCGGCATTCCAATTCCCAACCTGTTGATGCGCCTTCGCGAAGCGGGCCGTCATGTCACGCCAGCACCTCGACAGCAGCAGGCGCTCAAGGGCCAGGGGGCTGCGCGCAGCTGGTCCGAAGTTCTCGCGTGGAAGGCGTGGCGCGCGATCTATTCGAACACACGTTTGTATCGCACATTCGCTTGGGCAGCGTCGCGTTTCCGCTGGCTCGCGCCGCCCCGGCAAGCGGGTTGGACGCAATCTCGCAGCCCTTTGCGCCCGGCGCGCCGCTCGTTGCGCGAACAATGGTCGAAACGAGCCGGGCTCCGAGGCTAATATGCGTCGCGATCATTGCCTCGCGCCCGGAAACACGACGACGGCGTTGGCACCTGGCAGCTCCATCCTGCGTATTGTTTCGACCGAAGATGGCTTCCAGCGTTCGCCAGTCTCGAACGCGTCGATTGTGTCGTAAGCGCCCACGACTTCGAAATTACGGAGAACAAAAGGCACGCCTTCCGCCGCGAGTTCCGCGCTCGCATCGCCGACATGGAAGTGCAGGTGCGGTCCTGACGAACTGCTGCCGGAGTTGCCGAGCCGGCCGATCACTTGGCCGCGTTTCACGCGATCTCCTGGCTTGACGGTGATGCTGCCATGTTTGAGATGCTCATAGAACGCGTAGCGGCCGCCGCCCAGATCGAGTGTCACGTAATTGCCGCTGGCGTTTTCGAGAGCCAGCGGACCTGTGGCCTCCGACAGCGTCGCGCCTTCCAGCATGTCGTCGACGGCCGCGGCGACGGTGGCGTCCGCGACGGCAAGCACTTCGGAGCCGTAGCCGTGCCAATTCTCGATGTTCCTAGAATCGCCGCGCGCGTGTGTCGCGTCGTCCGCCAGCTTCACCCAATCGATGGCGAAGCGCGCAGGAATGCGTGCACGGCCGCCGAGCGTGTAGACGGACGTTCGATGGCCGCCCACCAACATCGGGTCGTATAGCGCAACCCACGGCCCACCGCGCAAGGGTGCATCGAGAACGACTGGTTGTTCACTGCGCACAATGCAGCCGCTATCGATGAGCATCGTACTCACGCGGCCCGACGGTCGCATGAGATCGAGCTCGATTCTGTGCTGAAGCCTGGCGGGAATCGCGCCGCTGTTTTCTAACGGCAACCACAGATAGACGATCGTTCGCCCGCCGGCAACGACTGTCTGGCGTTCGGCGTCTGCCACTCGCGCGCCAACGCGGTCGAGTCGAGCTGCGAGCTGAGAATCGCTGAACTCCGCGACTCGGCTGCCGCGATCGGCGTCGATTATTTCGAGGCGTTTCAGCACCACATCGACAGGACGGAAGTTTGTAACGTGCAGCTCATAAGCAAGATGCCGCGTGCCCGCGATCGTCACCGGCGTCGGCGCTGACGGGATCTGAATGTCTATCGACTGCACGAGAGCTGGCCGCTGCGGTAAGGCTGCCGCCGCCAGATCGAGCGGTGCTAACAAAATGACGATGAGCGGAATGATGACGGGGCTGCTTCTCACGAGGCCCTCTCCTTGCGCGTGGAAGGTGTGAGCGCGATTATCGAATCGTCGTTCACCGATTTCCCGAAGATGCGTCCGGCCGTTGTCCGGACGCGACGGAGCGAAGGCGACTGCCGCGGGCGACTAGAGCGACGCGCCGTGTGCCTTGAGCACGTCGGCGATATCGTCGAGATCGCTCTCGATGGCGAACTTGAGATAGTCGTCCAGGGGCTCGTGACTCGCTTCGACCAACAGCTCAACCGCCTCCGCGTAACGCCCGTCGTCGTTACGGTGATTCGCCGCGCAGTAGATGGCTGTATCGAGCGGCGTGCCTCCGTATTTGTGCTTCACGTCGAGCCTGGCGCGGTGGCCGAGAAGGAGTTTCACCATCGGAACATCGCCGTTGGTTGCGGCATAATGAAGTGCAGTGGCGTCGAGATCGTCGGCGCGTGCTTCGATATCGAATCCTATCTCGAGCATGAGCTGCACCGACTTCAGACGACTGTCACGCGCGAATGTGGCGATGTTGCCGAGGTCGCGTTTGGTGAGCGTTCCAACGATATTCGGGTGCTCTCGTAGAATTAGGCGTGCGGCGTCCTCATCCGCACGCGCACACGCACCAATCAATCGATCCGTCGGCGTGCGACTGTCGGTGGCGCCTCTCTCCAGCAGATAAGAGACCGCTTCGACAGCTCCAGCGCGTTCCGCCATCTGCACGGGTGTGAGTCCTCGAAGGCGTTCGAGCAACCAGTAGTCCCCGCAAGGCTGGTTCAGATCCGCGCCATGCTCGACGAGCAGTTCGATGATTCGCAGACTCCGATTTCTGAACAGCGCCCAATCGAGATGATTCGGGTTCGCGCCATTCCTCAAATACACTGCAATCGCGTCGGGATTCTCGAAATCCAGGGCCCGGCAGATGCAAAAGTCCCGGTCCCGTTCCGGCACGCCCGCCGCGAACAGCAGTTCCAGACAGCGCGTGTCACTCAGCTCGGACGCGTGATACAGAGACTCTCCGTCATCGGTGCTGGCTCCTGCATCCAACAAGAGCTTCGCGATCGTTGGATTCCCCGGCTGACGACAACAGCCATAGAGTGCTGACAGGCGCCCGTCGCCTTTGCCCCGGGATTCCTCGTGCACGAACGAGTTCGGATCGGCGCCATGAGAGAGTAAGAGTGTGACAATCCGCTGCTGCCGGGGTGGGTAGGTGTCATCTACCATTCCGAACCGCGCGTAGGCTGCGTATGTAATCGCCTGAGTTTGCATGGGCCCGCCGACTCTCGACGCCCAGGCGGGATCCGCGGCAAGCATCGTCTCCACGACGGTTACATTCCCGAGTGCTGCTGCGATAAAGAAGTCGGAGGCGGGCAGGCCCTCCCGACGGTCGTACAGTTCTTGAAGTAGCGCGTGGTTATCTGTGAACAGCGATTGCAACAGAAGCGCGCCGCGCTCCGCGGGCGAGCGGGATTGGGCTTCGACAAAAGCCTTGAGGCGAGCCCAACTCTTGAAGCCATACGAGCGCGCCAGGGCGAACTGCGCATCGGCCAGCTTCACGGCGCCCGTGGTTCTACCTAGATGGAAATCGACGAACCCGACGGCGGTCGGGTCGCCAGACGCACAGAGTTTTTTGAGGGATTTGGCTTCGTCGCGCAGGCGCCCGAGGTCGGGCGAACGGGGCAGCGATCGATAAGGACGAGCGGAATCGAACGAGGGCATAAACGACCTCCATTAGCGCCCGGTGTCCGCCGACGTGGGCATGAAGATCGTTCGGTCGTGGTCGCGATCCTCTTCGGATTCCGAGAATCCGAAGAGCGAGCAGGCAGAACTGAGTTCTTTTCCGCGGACAGGAGGCTCGCCCAAGAGCCAGCCTGGAGGATATGCGAAGGACGATCGGAGTGGCAAGATAGCCGGAAACATTCCTATATCGCTCGGCGTTCCTGAATGCACCTTGACTGACGCGCCCCGCCTACAAGAGCCGCAGGGGGAATCCAAAGATGCGTATCGGTTCTGTCGTGTTGCTGGCTGCCCTGGCGATCGGGCCGGCATACGCGTTCGAGTTCGAGGACGTGGTGAGGCAGGCCGAGGCGGCCGCGGGTGCTCCATATAAGAGTATCCAGCGAACGCCCCCCGCGGAGCTGCAGGCGCTAACTTACGACGAATATCGCGATATCCGATTCCGCCCGGAGCAGGCGCTCTGGCGTTCGGAACGACTGCCGTTCGAGCTGATGTTCTTTCATCTCGGAAAATTCCAGAACGAGCCGGTGCGCATCAACGAAGTAACCGCGGGCGAGGTGCGGCACCTGCGCTATGACCCCACGGCCTTCCACTTCGGCAATAACAAGTTGTCCGTCGAAAAATGGGGCGATCTCGGCTTCGCCGGCTTTCGTGCGCATTACCCACTCAACGCGAAGACATACAAAGACGAGCTCATTGTCTTTCTGGGCGCCAGTTACTTTCGCGCGCTCGGCGCAGGACAGCTTTATGGCCTGTCGGCCCGTGGTCTCGCCATCGACACAGTAGGTGGCCAGAGAGAGGAGTTTCCACGCTTCAGTGAATTCTGGATCGTACGGCCGTCGACGGACGCACAGGCGCTGACCGTTTACGCATTGCTAGAATCGCCACGCTCCAACGGGGCCTATCAGTTCGACATTCGTCCCGGCGAAACGACGACGGTGGAGGTGAGGGCGCGCATCTTCCTGCGCCGCGGTGTTGCAACGCTAGGCGTGGCGCCGCTCACGAGCATGTATTTCTTCGGCGAGAACCAGCCGCACAGGACCGACTTCCGGCCGGAAGTCCACGACTCCGATGGCTTGATGGTGGCGACAGGGAGCGGGGAGTGGCTCTGGCGGCCGTTGCTCAATCCAAAAGCGACGCTCACCACTTCATTTGGCATGCAGGAACTGCGCGGCTTCGGTTTGATGCAGCGGGATCGAAGTTTCTACAGCTATGAGGACAGCGAAGCGCGTTACGAGCTGCGGCCGAGTGCTTGGGTGGAACCGCTGAATAGCTGGGGCCCGGGACGTGTGGAGCTCGTGCAGCTGAACACAGTCGATGAGACCAACGACAACATCGTGGCGTATTGGGTGCCCCTGAAGCTGCCCGAGCCAGGGCAGCCGCTGGATGTGAGCTACCGTTTGCATTGGCAGGGCGTGAACCAGCGGCGGCCGCCAGATGGTTGGGTCGTGCAAACACGCGTCGGCCGCGGGTTCGTCGAGCTCGCCGAAAACGAACATCAATTCGTTGTCGACTTCACCGGGCCGACGCTTGCGTCGCTACAAGCGAGCGCGCCGATGAAGGCCGTCGTCAGTGCGCCGGCGAACGGCGAGATCGCTGAGAGCAATGTTTACCGGCTCGAAGCCACTGGAGCCTGGCGGATGACCGTGCGTGTCAAACAGCTCGATCCATCGCAGCCCACCGAGCTGCGCGGTTTTCTCCAGCGCGGCGAGGACGTGCTGACGGAGACCTGGAGCAACGTAATACCGGCGCGTTGAGCACTCGCGCTTTCATCGCGGCAGTGGCCCGAGCATCCGCCGTTGATACTCGCGGGGTGAAAGGCCCATCTCGCGCCGGAACGCGCGCGAAAAATTGTGAACCGTGCTGAAGCCGAGGCTCAGGGCGATCTCGCTGACGCTTCGGCCCGAATGCAGCACCAACTCGCAGGCCTTCTGCATCCGGGCTCGGTTCTGCATGGCGTGCGGACTCTCTCCGTGCGTCTCACGGAACAACCGTCGAAAATGCGACTGGCTCATGCGAGCGGTGCGAGCAAACGATTCGAGGCTCAGCTCGATCTCCGGTTTGGCCATGATCTTCTGAGCCAGGCGATGCATCACTGGCCAATGCGCGCCCGCGCTCGCGACTGCGCCGGACAAGCCGATCGCGATCTCACCCAGGAGTTGCAACATCAGACCCGACACTCGCAGCGGTTGGTGCGCCCCGCGATGTTCCATGATCGTCTTTTTCATGAGGGCGTAGACGGCAGGGCCATTCACGACCGGCAAAATGCCTCGCCAGTCCGCTATGGGCTGCCGCGACCACGGCGGATGCATCAACTCATGCGGGCCCGAGGAGTAGTGCACGCCGCGGGGCACTCGCGGGCTGCGCTTTGGATCGTACACAAGGTCGAAATGCAGATAGGCAACAAACATCCTGGGCGGATGGCCACGCATTTCATGAAAGGTGTTCGGCGGGATCCAGATCAGGTCGCCGGCGCGCACGTCGAAAGCCTCGTCGGCGACCGAAAAGCGTCCCGTGCCCGACCCGATGTACACCAGCAGATAATCGAGCACGATGGAGTTCTCGATGAGCCAAGGTCCTCGCCAATGCTCCATGCCGCCACGCACGTAGGGCGAGAGCTGGGCCGCGAGCGCGTAATCAGCTTGGGCAATCATCGGTGAGCAATCGCTTGGGATACATATCCATCGGCTCGGCTAAAGACAGCAGGGACCGTCGCTCCGGAAGATTCGCCACGAACCCTCGGGCTGAACGATTTGGAGCAAACATGCCTTACCCCGATCCTACCGCGCAACAGGTCGAGCGTTTCGCAGAGGATGGATTCCTCGTGGTCGAAGCGGCGATCGATGCCGAGGAGAGCGCCGCGCTGGTGGAGCTCGGCCATCAAATGGTCCGGCGGCCGCGCGAAGACGCCAATGACTGGGACTGGCGTCGCGGCGAGTCGATCGAGAACCGATCTTTTCGCATCGTGCAGAGTGGCGTGGATCGCCACTTCCCATGGCTTCAGACGTCGCGATTCCGAGCCTGGGCCGCTTGGTTCGGCGCGGCTTTGATGCGGCAGGAAATGGAGTTTTGGTACGAACAGTTCCTCGGCAAACCCCCAGGCACGGGCGCTCCGACGCCGTGGCACCAGGACGAAGCATACTGGGGGCGCTCACTCCGAGATCGTGGCGTGACCTGTTGGACGGCATTTCATTCAGTCGGGCCCGAAAACGGCTGCATGCACTTCGTACGCGGCGGTCACCGGCAACTGCTCGAGCACGTCAATCCGCCCGAGATGGCGAGCGATCTGCTGGTGTGCCGGATCCCCGAAGCCAGCGAAGTGGTCGCCTGTCCGCTCGAACCCGGCTGCGTCACGTTCCATCACAGCATGACGCCGCACATGACCACTCCGAATATTTCGGATCGCTGGCGTTTATCCCTGGCGCAGCACTTCCGCAATCCGATCTGCAAGCAGCTGCCGGAAGACAACTATCCCTGGCGGGTGCACGTGAGTCAGCGCAGCGGCAAGCGCTCAGCGTGATGACCGCCTGTTCGGAACTTAAGCTCGAAAAGCGCATTCGGCCGTTACGGGATTTGTCCGCGAGCTCAACGGAGAGGCGCCGCCATGTCGATCAGTGCATGTAAGACACGCCATCGAATGGTTTCGGCCGGCGGACTCAACTTATTTATCCGTGAGGCTGGCGAGCCCAGCCCATCGGCCGTGCTTCTCTTACACGGTGCCCCGACTTCTTCGCACACCTTCCGCAATCTGATGCCCCAGCTGGCCGATACTGCGTACCTCGTCGCACCCGATATGCCGGGCTTCGGCTTCTCGGACGCGCCGCCTCTGGATCGTTACGAATACAGCTTCGAGAACATCGCCGAGACGTTCCATGAGCTCACCGACGTGCTCGGGATAGAGCAGATGTTTCTTTACGTTCACGACTACGGTGCGCCGGTCGCATACCAACTCGCCACGTGTTGGCCCGAGCGCGTGCTCGGTCTCATCGTTCAGAATGGGAGCGTGCATGACGAGGGCACGGGCAAGGCCTGGGACACTGTCAAGGCGTACTGGGCCGATCCGTCGCCCGAGAACCGCGCGAAGTTACCCGACTGGCTCAACTTCGAAGGCGTGCGAGAGGTGTATGTCGCCGGCGTTCCGGAGCGCATGAAGCCGCTGCTCGCGCCCGAGTGCTGGCACTTCGATTGGGAGCGCATGAGCCGGCCCGGCAATGTCGAGATCCAGTTCAAGCTGTTCGAGGATTACAAGAACCACGTCGCGCGCTTTCCGGAGATCGCGCGCTATCACCGCGAGCATCAGCCGCCCTGCCTGATCGTCTGGGGCCGCCACGACATCTATTACGAGCTGGGCGAGATCATGGCGTACGCCCGCGAGCTCGACCGCCTGGAAATCCATGTTTTCGACGGCGCGCATCTGCTGTTGGAAACTCACTACCGCGAGTGC
Organism: Steroidobacter sp.; assembly: GCF_036402275.1. Lineage (NCBI taxonomy): Bacteria > Pseudomonadati > Pseudomonadota > Gammaproteobacteria > Steroidobacterales > Steroidobacteraceae > Steroidobacter > Steroidobacter sp. The sequence goes on from NZ_DASWTF010000055.1 coordinate 154,902, forward strand.
GCCGACGCGATTCGAGGCTTCCTCGAAAGAGAGCGCTCTTCACGCGACCGTTCTACTTAACACGAAGCAGGCTGCTGAAAGGTTGCATCCACGCTGAAGAGGAACCTCACAGCGCCGTCGTGAGTATGACACTCAGCGTGCGTGGCAGTGGGGCCACACTGGGGAGGCGAAAATGAGCACGATCCTTCTTGTCGAGCGCCAGAAGAATTCTCTCACTGGCGCCCTGTCGGAGGCCGGCTTCTGCGTCCGCTGGGAACAGGATGGTCGTGAGGCGATTAGCGCAGCGGACGCGTCCCACATCGACGCCGCGATCATCGATGTCGATCTGGCCGACCTCACCGCCGCCCGAGTCGCGCACGAGCTGCGAGCGCGAGATCCCGAGCTGCCGATATTCGTCTGCACCGCGTTCGATGAGGATGCGGTAACGAGATGGGCTGTCGAGGACAGGATGCTGGTTCTCGAAAAGCCCGTGGACGAGGCGAGGTTGGTCTGGCTGCTGCAGGCTCATGTAGGCAACCTGGTTTGAACTGCTTGCTCCCGACCGACCTGGCGATTAAGAATGCGCAAGCGCGGCGGGGGATGAGTCGCGAGTAACGCGATGGCGCGCGCACACGGAGTCGTGTCACAGCTGGCATGGACGCGTGTGTTCCTGTGTATGTATCACAGAGAATTCGGCAAATTACATGTCGAACGAACACAAGCTGTTGGAAGTCTTCGTCGCTTTACAGCGTAAGCTGGCGCGAGCGGTGTCGCGGATCGTGCCGCCGCCTGAGATCGAAGACATCGTTCAGGAAACCTACGTCAAGGTGTGCCAGTTCGATCAAGCGGGCGACATTCGCCATCCTCGCTCGTTTCTGTACCGGACTGCGCGGAATCTCGCGCTCGATCACATCAAGCGCAGCGCCTCGCGCACGAGCGTCAGCCTGCCAGGCGATGAAGAAGAGCACGCCGATAGCGAGCTGCTCCAAGGCGGTCAGGACCTTTTCGATCAGCTGGCCGCGAAGCAGGAGTTCGAGATCTTTTGCGCGGCTGTACAACAGCTACCGCTGCAATGTCGACGCGTCTTCGTGTTACGCAAGGTCTACGGCTACTCGCAGAAGGAGATCTCGCGAGCGCTCGGTATCGGCGAGAGCACGGTCGAGAAACACATTGCGCATGGAATAAGACGCTGCAGTGTCTTCATCGCCGAGCGAACCGCGTCCCACGAAGTTGCCAGCATCGAGCCACTCAAGAGGGGCAAACGGTGACCAACGTTTATCCACTGCCGCCCCAGAAACGCAGCCTCGATGAGGCGAGCGAGTGGCTCGCGAGGCTCGATCGCGGGTTGTCGGAGGAGGAGCAGCGGGAACTCGAGACCTGGCTGGCGCAGCATCCGGAGAATCGTCGTTCGTTGCTGCGGCTGGCGTCCTTGTGGGACCAGATGGGCGGCTTGTCCCGACTGGCGGAGCTCTTTCCTCAGGAGCGCAAGCAGCGCAAGTTTCTTTATCCAGCCATAGCAGCCTCGCTCGCGGTAATCGTTGCTGTCGGCTGGCTGGTCGTGCAGCGCTCCCCCGATCTGTCGATTTCGGAGGATCGCTCCATCGCAAGTGTCGCAGGCTCGTATGAAACAGAAATCGGCGAGCGCTCGACCGTGCGCCTGGCGGACCGATCGGTGCTGACACTCAACACCAACAGCCTGGTCGAGGTCACTTATGACGCCAGGCAACGAGTCCTGGTGCTCGAGCGCGGCGAAATGAGCATCGAGGTTGCGCACGATCCCGCACGTCCGCTCAGCGTGATCGCCGGACATAGGGTCGTGCGTGCGGTGGGCACCGCGTTCAACGTTCAGATCGTCGATGAGGGGCAGGTCGAGCTGATCGTCACCGAGGGCGCCGTCGTCGTGGTCGACGATATCGAGCGCCGAGGCTCCAGCACACCGCGAACCGTTACGAAAGGAGAGCGGGTGCTGCTCGGCGTGGATCGGGAGACCATCTCCAAGGTCAGCGATTCGGCGCTGTCCGCGGAGTTGTCCTGGCGTCAGGGTAATTTGATCTTTCGCGGCGAGACGCTAGCCGTGGCGATCGCCGAAGTCAGCCGCTATACGCCCGTCAAGTTCGAGATCGCCGACGAGCGCCTGAAACAACTGCGCATCGGCGGCATGTTCAAAGCCGGCGACGTCGACGGGCTGCTGGCCACGCTCGAGGAGAATTTCAACATCGATTCCGAGCGGCCCGACGCGGAAAGAGTGTTGCTGAAGGCGCGGTAGATCATGAGCTGGAGCACCCGGAACGGCGCGCGCCGGGACCCCTGGTGGAAAACTTCGCGTCAATCGTCCCTTGAGGGTGCGAGGAAAAAAATCGCACCCGAGGCCGATGCGAAGGTGCTTCGTACCCTGCTCGCGGCGGGACTCCTGGCGACGCCGGCTGTGCCGGCCTGGGCCGGCGGCAGGCAGGACGAAGTCATTTATTTCGACATCCCTCGGCAGCGAGCGGACCTGGCGCTGACAGCTTTCGCCGAACAAGCCGACCTGACGCTGATCTTTCCTTACGAGAAAGTCAGCGAGATCACGGCGAATCGGCTGGTCGGGGAGTATTCGATCGAGGAGGCGATCGCGCGCCTGCTCGCGAACACCTCGGTCAAGATGGCGGTCGGTGCGAACGGTCAGCTCTCCATCGTGACGGAACAAACGGGGGAGTCGGGCACCGTGCACACAAGGAACAAACTGTCGCATGCGCTGATGACCTTCATGGCCACCGTATTCGGCGCTCGTGAAGGCTACGCGCAGGAAGTCGAGCAGGGGGTGTTGGAGGAAGTCACCGTCACGGGCATCCGGGCGAGTATGACGAGGTCCAGGGATGTCAAACGCGAGGCGGGCGGCGTCGTCGACGCCATTTCCTCCGAGGACATCGGCAAGTTTCCAGATACCAACCTCGCCGAATCGCTCCAACGCATCAGTGGCGTATCCATCGACCGTTCCGGCGGCGAAGGGCAGGCGATCACGGTGCGCGGCTTCGGTCCCGAGTTCAACACCGTGCTCGTGAACGGCCGCCAGATCGCCTCCGAGGATCTGTCGCGCGGCTTCAGCTTCGACACACTCGCCTCCGAGTTGGTGAGCGGCATCGTGGTGCATAAGACCTCGACCGCGAGCATGCAATCCGGTGGCATCGGCTCGACGGTCAACATCACCACGGCACGGCCGCTGGATATCGGCGAGTTCAGGATCGCCGGCAGCATCAAGGAACTCTACGACGAAAACAGCGAGCACACGACCCCGCAGGCATCCGTTCTGATCTCGGATACTTTCGCGGAGGACCGCTTTGGCGTGCTGCTCGCACTGTCCTATCAGGAGCGACAGACGCGTCTGAATCAGGCGCAAACCGACGGTTGGCTCGAGAACACGGACATCCCACAAAGCGAGATCAACGGCGGCGCCGGCTGGAGTGGCAATACCTTCCTCGCGCGCAACTACGATCACAAGGTGACGTTCGAGGAACGTACCCGCAAAGGCAGCAACCTGGTCCTGCAGTTCGCGCCGTCCGACAACGTTCGCGTGACCGCGGACGCGCTGTATTCGGATTTCGACATCGAGACCGACGCGACCTCGTTCGGCCATTGGTTCACGGCGCCCAATCTCGAAGACGTGGTGACCGATGAGAACGGTACGGTCATCGATCTGTATCAGGAGGTCGGGCTCGCGACCGATATGCATGCAAAGAAGTTCGATCGCTTGACCGAGACGTCCTCCTACGGCTTCAACGTCAGCTGGGATGTGAACGACTCGTTGAATCTGTCGTTCGACGTCAACTTGTCGAATGCCGAGCGTGAAGCCAACAACGGCGGCGGCGATCAGTTGTCCCTTATCGGCTACGCCAATCGGGTACGCCTGCAATTGATGCCGGGCGAGATCTTGCCGTACGCGAGCGAGTTCGAAAGCGCCAACCCCAATATTTACAGCGGCCAGCAGGAGATCGACGGCGTCGCATACAACCCGGCGGTCCCGCCCGCGGGTGTTTCCGATTATCTCGACACGTCGAACAGCCGCGCGCACGTGATGCTGCGCCGGGGATGGGCGGTCGAGGACGACATCGATCAGTTCCGGATCGACGCCACATGGAACGAGGGTGAGACGAGTGGCCTCACGCGCGCGAAATTCGGCGCCATGCTGTCACAGGAAACCAAGGCGCTGGAGCGTTGGGACAACGAAGGCGTGGGCATTCATTGCACGTTCTGCGGTTATCCGGACAGCCCGTTGCCAATGACGGATCAGTGGGTATTCGATGCCGGCGACGACTTTCTCAGCGGCGTGAGCGGCAGCGGCCGCATGCCGCATCGCTGGCTGCGTCACAACGGCGAGGCGCAGTTCGCCTATCTGGAGAGCGTCAGCGGCGTCAGCTTCGATGCGGTTCGACGCGACAACTCGTTTGTGGTCGACGAGGACACCAGCGCCGTCTATGTCGAGCTCGATTTCGCCGGCACGCTCGCGGGCATGCCCATCGCTGCGACCGCCGGTGCGCGCTATGAGAGCACCGACGTGAAGGTCGAAGGCACTCAGGCGCCGGTGATCCGCCTGGATATTCTGGACGCCACCGAGATGCTGGCCTCGTTCGGGCCCGCGACCGCGATCGACGCGGAGTCGGATTACGACGCGCTGTTGCCAAACTTCAACCTGAAGCTCGATATCACCGACACACTGGTCGCGCGCTTCGCTGTCTCCCAGACCATCACGCGCCCGACGCTCGAAAACATGGCCCCCGTGACGACGCTCGTCACCACTCGCCAAGGCGGCAATCTCGCGGCCGCCAGCGGCAATCCCGAGCTTGTGCCGTTCGAGTCCGACAACATCGACCTTTCCCTCGAGTGGTATTACAACCCGTCGAGCTATGTCGCTGCCGGTTACTTCCAGAAAGACGTGAACAACTTCATCATCACCGGCACCGAAGATCGCACGTTCGAACTGCCCGGCGGCGGGTTGCTGCTCGACCCATCCACCGGCACGGACGTGAGCAATCCCGATCCCGCCGACACGCCCGCGGTGTTCACGGTGACGCTGCCAAGCAATGGAGAAACAGCGAAGGTGACCGGCTTCGAGCTCTCGGCGCTGCATACCTTCGGCGAATCGGGCTTCGGCCTGATGGCGAATGCGACCTTCGTCGACAGCGACGCGGAGCTCGATGTCTCCGACATCACCCAATCGTTCGCCGTAACGGGACTCAGCGACTCGTTGAACGCCGTCGGTTTCTTCGAAAAGGGCCCGTACCAGGTACGCCTGGCCTACAACGAACGCGAGGAGTTCCTGCAGCGACTCACGCAGACCAACGGCGACGGCGTCGTGTTCGTCGACGACTATTACCAGTGGGATATCAGCGGCAGCTACGACATCAACGACCATCTCACCGTGTTCTTCGAGGGTCTCAATCTCACCGAGGAGGTTGTGACCAAGCACGGCCGCTTCCGCAATCATTTCCTGCTGGCCGAGGATAGCGGCAGGCGTTGGGCACTCGGCGTGCGAGCGACCTTCTGAGCAATGGTTACTCCCATCCAGTCCGTCGTCGTCGTAGGGGGTGGCACAGCAGGCTGGATCACCGCGGCGCGCATCGCCGCCAGGCACAACACACGTGCCGGCGGCGTGCGCGTCACGCTCATCGAATCGCCGACGATACCGACCATCGGCGTGGGCGAGGGCACTTGGCCCACGATGCGCAACACGCTGCTCAAGATCGGCATCGGTGAAACGCAGTTCATCCGCGAGTGCGATGCCGCCTTCAAACAGGGAGCGAAGTTCGCGCGTTGGGTCACCGGGGACACGGGCGACTTCTACTATCACCCGCTGATGTTGCCGCAGGGGTTCACCAAGATCGGCCTGGCGCCGTATTGGCATCGAGACGCTCACGAGCGTTCGTTTTCCTCAGCCGTTTGCTTTCAGGAAGCTGTGTGTGAGCACGGACTCGCACCGAAGCTGATTACGACGCCAGAATATGCCGGGGTGGCGAACTATGCGTATCACTTGAACGCAGGCAAGTTCGCGGAGTTGCTGCGACGACATTGCGTGGATCAGCTCGGCGTGCGTCACGTCCTGGACGATGTTACAGCGGTCAACGCCGCGCCGAATGGCGATATCGCATCAGTCACGACAGCTGCGAACGGGGTGATCGGCGGCGAATTGTTCGTCGATTGCACCGGCTTCTCGGCCCTCTTGATCGGCAAGCATTTCGGCGTACCGTTCATCGATCGCAACGACGTTCTGTTCGCCGACAACGCGCTCGCCGTGCAGGTGCCGTACGAGGATGCGAATGCGCCAGTGGCATGTCACACGATCTCGACGGCACAGGCGGGCGGCTGGATATGGGACATCGGCCTGCAATCTCGACGGGGCGTAGGATACGTGTACTCCAGTCGGCATGCGGACCACGACGCTGCGATGAAGACGTTGCGTGACTACGTCGGATCGCGCATCGACGGTCTCAATGTCCGGCGCATCTCGATTCGGTCCGGCCATCGACGGCTGTTCTGGCAAAACAACTGTGTCGCGGTCGGCCTGTCGGCCGGCTTTCTCGAGCCGCTCGAGGCGTCGGCATTGGTTCTGGTGGAGTTGTCCGCCGAAATGATCAGCGAGCAATTGCCGCCCTGTCGCGAGGTCATGGATGTGCTCGCGAAGCGCTTCAATCACGCCTTCACTTATCGCTGGGACCGCATCATCGACTTCCTCAAGCTGCACTATCTGTTGAGTCGGCGCGAGGAGGCCTTCTGGCGGGACAACCGCGATCCCGTCGGCGTTCCGGACAGCTTGAAGGAGCAGTTGGACCTATGGCGCTACTGCGTGCCGGGCAATCAAGATTTCACCAGCAACCACGAGGTGTTTCCCGCTGCGAGCTACCAGTATGTGCTGTATGGCATGGGCTTTCGAACGGACACCCGATTCATTGCCCAGACAATGACGCACGCGGACCATGCGCGCGAGCAGTTTCAACAGAATGACCGCGCGATCCGGCAGGCGCTCGCCACTTTGCCGCCGCACCGGGAGCTGCTGCAGAAGGTGCAGCGGTATGGCTTTCAGACCGTGTGAGACCCGCGGCTCATGACCCGACTCGTCGCACTCAACAGCGCCGCTCATCGTCATCTCCGGGTGGACCAGGCACAGGTGCTCGCTCAAGCGTCGCGGCTCAACCTGCTGCCGGTCGTGCTCGGCGAGTTCCTGAAGCTCTGCGTGCATTATCCGGTCGTCCTGACCAAGAACGGCGCGACCGGGCAGTTCAGCTGCGTTGCCCTGTTTGGTTTCGAGCAGCACGAGAACCTGTTCTGGAAACAGGATCGCTGGGATGCTATCTACGTGCCGCTGCAAGTCACGCGGCAGCCGTTCTTCCTCGGCGACGACCAGGACCGCGTCGTCTGTATCGATACGATGAACCCAGCCGTCACGCAGACACAAGGCGAGGCGCTCTTTGACGAGCACGGCGGCGAGACAGCTTATCTGCAAGGCGTGAAGCAAATGCTTGCAGCCTTGCTGGACGGTGAAGAGCGCACACAGCAGTTCGTACGCAAGCTGCTCGCGCTGGAACTGATCCGGCCGATGCGGCTCGAGATCGAATTCGCCAATCGTCAGAAGCTGCAAGTCGCGGGGCTATACACCATCGACGAAGCCCGGTTGCAAGCCATTCCCGCCGCGACGATTGCCGAACTGCACGCGCTCGAGTATCTGGGTCCGATCTATACGATGCTCGCCTCGCTCGGACACATCTATTCCCTCGTGCAGCGAAGGAATCAGTGTTTAGTCTGAACCCACGCGCCTCGCTGGCGATGCAGAGCATTGGCGTGGAACAGCAGCCGGTCGCGATCGTCGAGGATTTCGCTCTCGACCCAGAGGCGCTGATTGCGTACGCGGAGAGCGGCGAGCCCTTTCGAGCTACGCCAGGAGATTTCTATCCAGGCATTCGCAAGCGAGCACCGACCCAATACGCGGATGACTTCTGCACGCGGTATGGCGAGGTGCTTCGCGAGGGTTTCGCGCTACCCGTAAACAGCGAGCCACGAGTCATCTTCTGCGCAATGTCGATCACGACCACCGAACCGCAGCGACTGCGGCCCGTGCAGAGAGTGCCGCACTTCGACACGAGCGTCGCCAATCAGCTCGCGATCGTTCACTATCTTTGCGGACCGGAACACGGCGGCGTTTCTTTCTACCGACATCGCAGCACCGGATTCGAAACGATCGGTCAGGATCGCATCCAGCACTACTCGGCCACGCTCAAGCGTGAAGTGACCCGGGAACATGCCCCGCCCGCGAAGTACATGGACGGCGACGATCCGCTGTTCGCGCGCATCGCAAGCTACGAAGCGCGGTGCAATCGGGCGCTGATCTATCGCAGTTACGCGCTTCACTCGGGCAACATCCGCCGCATCCTGCCCCCGGAGATGTCACCCAGAGCGGCGCGACTGACTGTGACCTCGTTTGTCCGCTATGATTGAGCGCTCAGACCTTTCCAAGGCGTGCATCAATGAGCATTGGCGGATCCACCATCGGGGCTGAACTCGCGGCCATCAAATCAGACTATGCCGTTCCTCCGCCAATCAGTCGCGATGAGCGGCTGCAGCGGCTCGAACGCGCCCGGCGTCTCACCCGGGAGTCCGGCGCCGATGCGTTGATTATCAACGCTGGCGCGAGCTTGCGATATTTCACGGGTATTCCTTGGGGCGCCAGCGAGCGTCTGGTCGCGATGATCCTGCCGGTCAATGGCGAACCCGTGATGGTTTGTCCTGCGTTCGAAAGCGGCTCGCTCGAGGCGGTGCTCGAAATCAAGACGGACATCCGTTTGTGGGAAGAAGACGAGAATCCCTTTACGCTCGTAGCCACCACCTTGCGTGACGCTGGCGTGAGCGTTGCGGCGATCGATCCAGCGCTTCCGTTCGAGATGGCCGGTCGCCTCTCCGCGGAGATGCCGGCGCTGCGACTGCAAGAGGCATCGTCGGTGGTCAATGGTTGCCGCATGTACAAGTCGGCGGCCGAGCTGGCACTCATGCAGTACGCCAAGCATCTGACGCTCGAAGTCCATCGCCGGGCGGCGCGCATTCTGGCGCCTGGGATCTCGACCGGCGAGGTGCGTCGCTTCATCGAAGATGCGCATCGAAAGCTCGGCACCTCTGGCAGCACCTTCTGCATCGTGCAATTCGGTGAAGGCACTGCCTATCCGCACGGCTTGCCGGGCGAACAACGCCTCCACGAAGACGAAATCGTTCTCATCGACACCGGCTGCAGCGTCGAGGGCTACAACTCCGACATCACACGCACTTATGTGTTCGGCACAGCGACTGAAGAGCAGCGTCGAATCTGGGATCTCGAACATGCGGCACAAGCGGCAGCGTTTGCGAGTGCGCAGTTGGGCGTCGAGTGCCAGGCTGTCGACGCCGCCGCGCGCGGGCTGCTCACTCGCGCCGGCCTGGGGCCGGACTACCGATTGCCCGGCCTGCCGCACCGTACCGGTCATGGGATCGGACTCAGCATTCACGAACCGGCCTACCTGGTGCGCGGTGACCGCACGCCACTCGCGCCCGGAATGTGTTTTTCCAACGAACCGATGATCGTGATTCCGGGCCGGTTCGGCGTCCGGCTCGAAGATCATTTCTACATGACCGAACAAGGGCCGAAGTGGTTCACTCAGCCCTCGATGTCGATCGATGCGCCGTTTGGCTGATCGAACCGGGCACGGCTCGATCAGCCACCGCGCTCAACGGTGCTGGTACTCCGTGAAGACGTAATCGTTGTTCTTCACAATCGTGTGGCACGCGAACCCGCACTTCGCGTCGTTCGCCTGCGGGGGCTGATCCGCGGTCGTGCCAGGCGTGAACGTCTTCGTTGTAGGGTCGTATTTGAACACGGCATAGCCCCAGCCGCCGCTGTCGGCGAAGCGTTTGCTGTCCTTGACCATGAAGTCCACGTCGCGTTGCTGGTCCGGCACCGTCGCATCGGGGAAGAACTGGTTCTTTTTCGGCGCGTAATGCATCTTGGCCATCATCGCGCCGTCGGGCACCGGCTTGCCGTTGGCTGGAATGCCGGCCTCGAACGCCTTGATCATCGTCGGGTTGCCGAGCACCACGGCGATCGACTTCGGATTGTGACTGGCGGAGACCATCTGCCAGCTCTCGTAGCCCTTGAACTCGGAGAAAGAGAGACCGCCCGGCACCTTGAGGCTGTACTTGTCCTGCTTGGGCTTGGCCGGGGCATCGGCGGCAATCGCGAGGGTCGTGGCCAGGGCGATGCAACTGCCCAGGCCGATGAAACATTTGAGAGCGGTGCGCATGACGAACTCCTGTTGGCGAACGGCTGCGCGGATTGCACCAGATCCAGGCTGGCGCTTGGATTGCACCAATGTATAGGTGCGGCCTAAACCGCTCGCGAAGTCAGCTCCGTGAGCCGGCGCTTCAGGAAGTCGCGCTCTGCATCGTTCTCGCATCGCTCCATGGCTTTGCTGTATGACGCCGCTGCCTCCTCGTTGCGGCCGAGTTGCCGCAGGAGATCTGCGCGGATCGCGTGAAACAAGTAGAACCTATCGAGATCGACGACGAGAGGATCGATCAGTTGCAGCGCCGTCTGCGGGCCATCGACCTCCGCGACGGCCACGGCTCGATTCAGCGCCACGATCGGACTCGGCTGTATCGCCAGGAGCTGATCGTAGAGAGTCACGATCTGAGCCCAGTTCGTTTCGGCGGTGCTCGCGGCGATGGCGTGTGTCGCATTGATCGCCGCTTGTATCTGATACGGGCCCGGTCGATTGTATTGCACGCAGCGTTGCACGAGCCTCAGTCCTTCGGCCGTCGCTACCGGGTCCCATTTGCTACGGTCCTGATCCCTCAACAGTATCATCTGACCGTCGGCGGTCACGCGCGCAGGGCGGCGGGCGTCCGACAAGAGCATCAACGCAAGCAGCCCTTGAACTTCCATCTCATCGGGCAGTTCGCTCGACAGTACACGGGTGAGCCGTATGGCTTCGGCGCACAGCTCACCGCGCACCAGATCACTTCCTGACGTGGCCGCGTAGCCTTCATTGAATATCAAATAAAGGACCGCGAGCACCGGGATGAGACGGGCAGGAAGCTCGCTCGCTTCGGGTATTCGATACGGTATCCCTGCATCACGAATCTTGCCCTTCGCTCGCACCAGGCGCTGTGCCAGAGTCACCTCCGGAACGAGAAAGGCTTTGGCGATTTCTGCGGTGGTCAGGCCGCCGAGCAGTCGCAGAGTGAGCGCCACTTGTGCGCTCGTCGCGAGCGATGGATGGCAGCAAGTAAAGATCAGACGCAATCGATCGTCGTGCACGGATTCGTCCTCGTCGAGCGGGTCATTCGCCTGCAGCAGTACGGCCTGCTCGTGCCGCTCATGTCGCGAGCTGTCCTTGCGCAGGCGATCGATGGCGCGATTGCGTGCTGTGGTGATGATCCATCCCGCGGGGCTCGGAGGTGGCCCTTCCCTGGGCCAGCGTTCGATGGCGGTGATGAACGCATCCTGCACGGCCTCTTCGGCAGCATCGATGTCGCCGAACGAGCGCGTCAGCACCGCGACCGCGCGTCCGTATTCTTCGCGAAAGGTGCGCGCAATATCTATTTGTGAGAGCGCCGCCATTCGCCGTCACGCGTTGTGCTGAAACGGCCTCACTTCGATAGGCAAGGTGATGGCGCGTGCGAGTTTGCGCCCCCACTCGAGCGCCGCGTCCAGATCGGGCGCCTGGATGATATCGAACCCGCCCAGATGCTCTTTGCCCTCGATGTAGGGCCCGTCGGTGGTCAGCATCTTGCCGTCCTTGAAGGTCAACACCGTGGCGGTGGAGGCCGGGTAAAGGCCGCCCCCGAACACGAGCGCGCCGGCCGCCTTCATTTCGCGAATCACCTCGTTGACGTCGCGCATGATGGGTTCGAGAAACTCCGGCGGTGGAGGAGGGCCGTCGGGCTGATAGATGCTCAACAGGTAGTGCTTCATGGTCTTATCCTCGGATAGAACAGCCGGTCCCATACCGTCTGGTCTGCCTATACGAACGGGCCCGGCTCAAATCGACATGCCCCCGCGCGAATCGGAGAAAAAATATTCCCGGAGTGCCAAGATCGTGGTCTACGGCGCCCGCGGGAGTGACGAGCCATGCTACTAAACTCTGATCTTTCGAAACGCATCGTCGTGCATGCGGCCAGGCTCGATTGGATATCCAGTCCTTCCAGGGGCGTCGAGCGCCGCATGTTGTTTCGAATCGGCGAGGAAAAGGCCCGCGCCACATCCATCGTACGCTACGCGCCCGGCAGTCGCTTTTCCCGACACGGCCATGCCGGCGGCGAAGAGTTCCTGGTGCTGGAGGGGACTTTCCAGGACGAGACGGGGGACTTTCCGATTGGGACCTATGTGCGCAATCCACCTGGAACCGGGCATGCGCCGGGCGCCGAAGCGGGATGCACGATCTTCGTCAAGCTTTGGCAATTCAGAAAGGACGATCGCGAGCGCATCGTGCGCCTTCCTGGCGAAGGCAAAGTCAGTAGATTGCGTTCGGGCGTGAGCTCCTCGCTGACCTTGTTCGAAGGAGCGGATGAATGCGTCATGTTGGAGGAGTGGGCGGCCGGCGCGGAGCTCGAATTGGAGAATCCACGTGGTCTCGAACTGCTGGTGCTCGGCGGCGCCTTCTCCGATGGAGCCGAGACGCTGGATCGATGGACGTGGCTACGCCTTCCCCCAGGCGAACGGCTTCACGCTCGTGTGGAGCCGCAAGGCGCGCGTGTCTGGTACAAGTTGGCGCCGCTACTGCACGCCGATGTGTGCGCTTTCGATGACGAGACTGGAAAGTAGCGCGTCGCGAGGATCAGCTTGCTTGTCGCGTCAGTTCCACCAAGCGACGACAGTCCGCAGTCAGCCGCGTCTCATTGATATTGGTCACGCCGAGCAGCAGTCCGTGCAGTGGAGGGGATCGCACGGACCAGGGGGACAATGGTGTCGGGGCCAGGCCGAAAGGCAGGGCGCGTAGAGCGATGTCGATGTCCGATACAGAGGGCGGCACGAAAGTCACAACCGCGAGGCCGGCAGTCGTTTCCACTTTTACCGAATCCGATGCGAGCTCCCCCAGGCACTGGACCAAGGCTTCTCTTTGAGCGCGGTAAATGCGTTTCATGCGGCGGAGGTGACGAAGATAGTGACCCTCGCGCAAGAACTCGGCGACCGCGCGCTGTACGACGGCAGTTGGCGCGGGCGCAAGGCACGCCGCAACGTCGCCGAATCGAGAAACCAACTCAGGCGGCGTCACCAGAAACCCGAGCCGCAACGCCGGACTGATCGTTTTGCTGAAAGTGCCGATGTGCAGGACTCGTCCATGCTCGTCCAAAGAACCCAGTGCCGGAGCGGCCCGGCCTTGCAGTTGCAGCTCGCTGAGGTAATCGTCTTCGACGATCCATGCGCCGCTGCGCCTGGCCCAGGCCAGTAACGCCAGCCGCCGTGGCAGCGACATGGTCATTCCGAGTGGCGCCTGTTGACCGGGTGTCACAACCGCTAGCGCCGCGTCCGGCGCGCGTCGGACGCCGTCGGCGACATCCAAACCTTCCGCATCGACGCGAACGCCACTCACATTCATGCGAGCCAGGCCGAGCGCAGTCCGAGTGAGTGGAAAGCCAGGATCCTCCATCCAGGCTTCCTTGCCTTCGAGTTGCAGAGCGCGTATCGCAAGCCCCAGCGCGCCGGAGAATCCCGCGGTGATGAACACTTGAGACGGTTTGCAGTGAAACCCTCGCGCGATGGCGAGGTATGCCGCAATTTCCTTCCGCAGCTCCGGTTCGCCGCGCGGGTCCGGATAAGTGACTGGTACGGCCGATGCTTCTCGGCTCGCTCGACTCAGCACGCGTGACCACAGCTTGAAAGGAAACGCGTCTTGCGAGGGCACGCCCATCTGGAAGGGCAGTGGCGGCGTTCCGAAGTCGTGAAACAGTTCCGGCAGCGGTGTCGCTTCGGGCGTTCGCTCAAGTATCGACGTGCGCGGCGGGCGCTCGGCCACGCGTGTTCCCGCAGGTCCGATGCCGATCGCGAACTGCTCGTCCATCAAGCGTTCGTACGCGACGCGCACAGTGCCTCGAGAGACGCCGAGCTGTGCCGCCAGGTCTCGCCACGACGGCAATTTCGCGCCGGGCGTCAGCCGGCCGTTCTCTATCGCGCCCCGAATCGCGTGATAGATCTGGGTCGTGAGCGGCGTTCTTTTGTCGCGGTCGAGCTCGATGCGCAGGGGCATCGCGCGATGGTACAGCCGGAAACACCAATCTTGGTGCTTTTCTGTGACCTGGCACGGGAGCACTCTGATCCCTGTGCTTCAGGAGGTGTGTGATGACTCAACGCTTGGACTACAACGCCGCGGCGCCGGCCGGAATGAAGGCGCTAGGCGGCGTTTACGGTTATCTCTTGCAAAGCGGTTTGCCGAAGGCGCTGATCAACCTGGTGTACCTTCGCGTCTCACAAATCAATGGGTGCGCTTACTGCATCGATCTGCATTCGCGTGATTTGCTGAAGGACGGCCTGGCCATCGAAAAGCTGGTGCTGGTTCCGGCCTGGCGCGAGGGCGGTGCTCTGTTCGACGAGACCGAACGGGCCGCGCTTGCCTGGGCGGAGACGGTGACCAGGGTGAGCGAGACAGGTGTACCCGATGCCGACTATCAGGCGGCCGCCGCGGTGTTCGATCAGAAGCAGCTCGCCGACCTCACCATCGCGATCGGTCTGATGAACCTCTACAACCGAATGGCGATCAGCTTCCGCGCGCCGCCAGCCGCGGTCAGGAGCGCGTCGTGAGCGGCAACGATATTTTCGGCGTACGCGTGCCTGACAGCAGCCTGGCTCGCGAAGTGACGCAGCTGATTCGAGATATCGAGGGCGACCTGCTGTTTCACCATTCGATGCGGGTGTACTTCTGGGCCGCGTTGCTGGGTAAAAGCAAGGGGCTGCAGTTCGACCCGGAGCTGCTTTATACCGCGGCCATGTTTCACGACATCGGTTTGACGCGGAACTATCAAAGCAGCCAAATCCGCTTCGAAGTCGATGGTGCGAATGCCGCCCGGGATTTTCTGAGCAGGCATGGTGTGTCCGGCAACGACATTCACCGCGTCTGGCTCGCGATTGCTCTGCACACGACACCAGGCATTCCCGAGTACCTGGAGCCGGAGATCGCTTTAGTGCAGGCCGGAGCAGGAATGGATGTAGTGGGGCGCGGCTATGAGCAGTTCACCGATGAGCAGCGCGAGGCGGTAATCGCCGCCTATCCTCGCGGCGAGCACTTCAAACACGGCATGATCGACGCCTTCTACGAAGGAATGAAGCATCGACCTCAGAGCACCTACGGAACCTTCAACGACGACGTGCTGGCCTTCAAGGACCCGACCTTCCGGCGCGGCGACTTCTGCAGCCTGATCCTGCGCTCGCCCTTTCCGACCTAGGCTTTTTTCACGAACTCCGACTTCAACTGCATCGCGCCGATGCCGTCGATCTTGCAGTCGATATCGTGATCGCCGTCGACCAGCCGGATGTTCTTCACTTTGGTGCCCATCTTCACGACCAGTGACGAACCCTTCACTTTGAGGTCCTTGATCACCGTCACAGCGTCGCCATCGCGCAGCTCGTTGCCGACGGCATCGCGGATCGAGCGAGACTGCTCGGCCGGCTCGGGGGCCTGCGCCGCGTGTCTGGACCATTCATGGCCGCATTCCGGGCAGATGTATAGGGCAGCGTCCTCGTAAGTGAGGTTGGAACTGCATTGGGGGCAGGCGGGAAGGTCGCTCATTCAGCGATTATACGCGAGCAGGCCAGGTTGCTGCGATGCCTCGCCGCGCCCTCGCGGGCGTCGTAGCTGACGATTGTTTCCTCAACGGCGGAAGACTACGCTAATCAAAGCCTCACGCAGGTTCTGAGCGTGGACACTGGAGCTATTCCAATGATGTGTCCAATGATCCGCACAGTGCTCTGTTTCATGGCGACGCTGGGTATCTGGCTGAACCCAGCAGCGGTGCTGGCCGCTGCGTCCATGAGCGAGGCCGACATCCTGGCCGAGCGTTTGTTGTGGGCGGTGGGCAGCCGACCCGTGTGGGCCAGCCTGACCAACACCGTTTTCTATTCCCAGCAGTACCGGCGAGACGATCCCACCGATGTCGGTGCGGTCATCACCATCGATTACCTACAGCCGCGACTTCGAATCGACACCACCGGTCGAGATGTGCAACGGGTCCGCCTGATCGATGGCGACGGCGACCGTATCTGGCACTTCGATCGGCAGGGCCGGCCCGAAAAGGCGCGTGAGGACGAGCTGGCGCAGGACCTGCGCCGCTACACCGCACACGTTTACTGGACATTGCAGCGGATCGCGGTCCGCGATCCCAAGCTTCGACTCGAGATCGGCCGCAACGGCAGGCTGGAGGTCTATGAAGCGAACACTCGAATCGCGTGGTATCAGCTGGATGCTCGCGGCGAGCCCTATGCCATGGGCGCCCATGACGACAACGTCGGCGTCATTTGCGGGCCGTGGGATGTCGAACAGCGAGGCATCCGGTATCCCGCATGGGTGTCTCGCCCCGATGGAAGCTGGCGGGCCGCGCTGAAGTCGCTGGCCGTGAACGTTCAGATGGACGAGAAATTATTCACGCAGCCGCTCGTCTCCGACCAATGAGCAAGGTTGTTCTGACTCTGCTGGCTGCTGTTCTCGCCGCCGTCGTCGCGGCCCGGCTCATGTACAGCGCCACCGCTACCACCGATACCGAGCCGATTCCGCAGCCCTGGGCGCAACAGGCGATGGAGTTCGTCGCTTGGAACGGCGAGCGATGGACTGCCTGGATCCGGGGTAACAAATTCGAACTGCAGCCCCGCGCGGAAGGCAAGTGGCAACGCCATACCAATGTCAGCCTGGCGTTCACCGATTGGAAAGGCGAGCCGTGGCAGGCAAAAGTCGACGGGCAACAATTCCTGCTGGCTCATCGCGGCAACTGGAAGGGGCGCGTCGAACGCACGAATGCCGTCCGCTATCGCGATTGGCAAGGTCATTCTCAGGTGCGAACCGTGGCGCAACTGAGGCGCGAATGAGAATTGCAAAACTCCATGCTCTCGGCGTCTCGATCGTGACCAGCGCATGGTCGAGCCAGGCTTGCGCGGTCGCGTGGGACTTGCGCGAAGGGGTCACGGACATGAGCCGGCGCATCCAGGCGCTGCATCACATGAGTTTCACCGTCTGCGTCATCGTCGGCATCGTCGTATTTGGTGCGATGTTCTACTCGATCTTCGCGCACCGGCGCTCGAGGCGGCAGGAGCCCGCGCATTTCCACGAGAACTCGCGACTGGAAGCGATCTGGACCTTGATCCCGTTCCTGATCCTGGTTGGCATGGCGATCCCGGCGACGTCCGCGCTGATGGAGATTGAGGACAACAGCGACGCCGATCTCACGGTGCTCATCACTGCTTCGCAGTGGAAGTGGCACTATCAATATGTCGAGGCGGGTTTCGGCTACTACAGCCATATCGCCACGCCGCGTGGCCAGATCGATAACAAGGAAAGGAAGGGCGAGCACTACCTGCTCGAGGCGGACCAGCCGTTGGTGCTGCCCACCGATAAGAAAGTTCGTTTCCTGACGACCGCGCGGGACGTGATCCATTCCTGGTGGGTCCCGGATTTCGGGGTGAAACAGGACGCGGTTCCGGGCTACATCAATGAAGCCTGGACGCGAGTCGACAAACCGGGCGTGTACCGGGGCCAGTGCGCCGAGCTCTGCGGCAAGGATCACGCCTTCATGCCGATCGTCGTGGAAGTCAGGCGCGCAGCGGACTTCGATCGCTGGCTCGCGGGTCAACGGCAGGCGCGGGCGCTCGCATCTCAAGCAGCCATCGCCGCTCGCAACAAACAATGGACAATGGCCGAGCTGCTGCCGCTCGGCGAGCAGGTTTACCTCAAGCATTGCGCGACGTGCCATCAGGCGGACGGTGTGGGCCAGCAAGGCAAGTACCCCGCGCTGGCCGGCAGCTCCATCGTGACCGGCCCCATCGAAAGTCATCTGAATCGAGTGATGAACGGCAAGGCCGACACCGAGATGCAGGCCTGGGCGCCGCAACTCTCCGACGTGGACCTTGCCGCGGTGATCACCTATGAGCGCAATTCCTGGGGCAACGATACTGGCGTCGTCGTGCAACCGCTGACCGTATATTCGGCCCGATGAGTACCGAGCCATGCACGCGCATTCCGCAACCGCTGAACATCCGCCCAAGAGCGGCCTCAGAGCATTCGTCGCGCGCTGGGTGCTGACCACCAACCACAAGGAGATCGGCACGCTGTATCTGTGGTTGAGTTTCACGCTGTTCTTCATTGCTGGCGCGATGGCGATGGTGATCCGCGTCGAGCTGTTCCAGCCGGGCCTGCAGCTCACGGAGCCGAATTTCTACAATCAGATGGTGACCTTGCACGGGCTCATCATGGTGTTCGGCGCGGTGATGCCGGCGTTCGTGGGCCTCGCCAACTGGATGATTCCGATCATGATCGGCGCGCCCGACATGGCCCTGCCACGCATCAACAATTTCAGTTTCTGGGTGCTGCCGTTCGCGTTCGCCATGTTGTTGTCGTCGCTGTTCATGGAGGGCGGCGCGCCGAACTTCGGTTGGACGTTCTACGCGCCGCTGTCGACCACGTTCGGTCCGCCGAGCACGGACTTTTTCATCTTCGGCGTGCACTTGATGGGTGTTTCCTCGGTGCTCGGGGCGATCAACATCATCGTCACCATTCTCAATCTGCGCGCGCCGGGCATGACGTTGATGAAGATGCCGCTGTTCGTCTGGACCTGGCTGATCACCGCGTTCCTGCTGATCATGGTGATGCCGGTGCTCGCGGCGGCGGTGACCATGATGCTCACCGATCGTCACTTCGGCACCAGTTTCTTCGCCGCGTCCGGCGGCGGCGACCCGGTGATGTTTCAGCACATCTTCTGGTTCTTCGGGCATCCCGAGGTGTACATCATGATCCTGCCGGGCTTCGGCATCGCCTCGCAGATCATTCCGACCTTCGCGCGCAAGCCGCTGTTCGGCTATCGCTCGATGGTGTACGCGACTGCTGCGATCGCGTTCCTGTCCTTCATCGTCTGGGGACATCACATGTTCGCGACCGGCATGCCGCTGGCCGCCCAGCTGATGTTCATGTACGCGACCATGCTGATCGCCGTGCCCACCGGCGTGAAGGTGTTCAACTGGGTCGCGACCATGTGGCGCGGCTCCATGACGTTCGAGACGCCGATGCTGTTCGCGCTCGGCTTCGTCATGATGTTCACGATTGGCGGCTTCTCGGGGCTGATGCTCGCGCTCGTGCCGGCGGACTTTCAGTACCAGGATACTTTCTTCGTCGTCGCGCACTTCCATTACGTGCTCTATCCGGGCGCGATCTTCGGCACGATGGCGGCGGTGTATTACTGGCTGCCGAAGTGGACCGGCCACATGTACGACGAGCGGCTCGGCAAGATTCACTTCTGGAGCGCGGCCATCGCGGTCAACCTGACGTTCTTCCCGATGCATTTCTCAGGTCTGGCCGGCATGCCACGGCGCGTCGTGGACTATTCGCTGCAGTTTGCCGACTTCAATCGGATATCCAGTATCGGCGCGGTGTTGCTCGGCCTGACCCAGTTGCTGTTCCTTTACATCGTGATCAAGACCATCCGCGGCGGCGCCAAGGCGTCGGATCAGGTCTGGGAGGGCGCGCAAGGATTGGAGTGGACGATTCCTTCACCAGCGCCGCTCCACACCTTCCAGACGCCGCCGGATCTTGCGAGCGTCGAGCAAGCGAACGGGCTGCGCACATGAGCACGACTCGAAACGCGCTGGGTGGAAAAGGGCGCAAGCATACGATCGGGTTGCTGGCGCTGGCCGCGGGCATGTTTGGATTTGCGTTCGCTCTCGTGCCGCTCTACGACGCTTTTTGCAAATGGACCGGACTGAATGGCACAACCTCCGGTCGCGCTAGCTACATCTCTTCCACCGGGACCCCGACGGATCGCGAGGTGACAATTCAGTTTCTCGCGCAGGCTGGCAACGGCATGCCATGGGAATTCCGGCCCACGCAGAGCGAATTGCGCGTGCGTCTGGGTACCCTCGCGACCACTACCTTTTACGTGCGCAACCGCTCCGCTACCGCGGTGACCGGACAGGCCGTGCCCAGCGTGGCGCCGGGTCTGGCCGCGCCCTACCTCAACAAGCTGGAGTGCTTCTGCTTTACGCCCCAGCGTCTGGACGCCGGCGCGGAAATGAACATGCCCGTGAGGTTTTATGTGAGCACCGATCTGCCGCGGCAGGTCCACACGCTGACGTTGTCGTACACCTTGTTCCCAGTAGGCGCGAAATCGTGAGCGAAACCCCTCGCTATTACGTCCCTCATAGCAGCGTCTGGCCCATCGTCGGCTCGGTCGCGCTGTTCCTGACGGCGTTTGGCGCGGCCTCGCTGATTCACCAGAGCACCGCGAAAGTCGCCGGCGAGGCCCACTTCGGTTTCGCCGCGCCCGTTTTCTACACCGGGCTCGCCGTGCTGGCGCTCATGATGTTCGGCTGGTTCGGCACGGTCATCCGGGAGTCGCTGCAGGGGCTGGTCAGCCGTCAGCTCGACCGTTCCTACCGCATGGGGATGCTCTGGTTCATCGTTTCGGAAGTGATGTTCTTCGCCGCCTTCTTCGGCGCACTGTTTTACGCACGGATGATTTCGGTGCCCTGGCTGGCCGGCGCTGGCGGCAAGCTGGAAACGCATCTGATCCTCTGGCCCGATTTCGCCGACACGTGGCCGTTGTTCATGACGCCAGGCGGGACCGCCTCGGAAGCGATGCAGGCCTGGGGCTTGCCCTTCATCAACACGGTCATCCTGGTGACCAGCAGTGGCACGATCACGTTCGCGCATTGGGCGCTGAAAAGAAACCATCGCTTCGGTCTGAAACTATGGCTGGGCGTCACGATCGCACTCGGCATTTGTTTCCTGACGCTGCAGGCCATCGAGTACTCGCATGCCTGGCGCGAGCTGGGCCTGAGCCTGGGCTCGGGCATTTACGGCTCGACCTTTTTCATGTTGACCGGATTCCACGGCTCTCACGTGACGCTCGGGGTGATCATGATGACGATCATGATGCTACGCGTGCTCAGGGGGCACTTTACTCCGGAAAATCATTTCGCCTTCGAGGCGACCAGCTGGTACTGGCACTTCGTGGACGTGATCTGGCTGTTTCTGTTTACGTTCGTCTACTGGTTCTGAGGATCTCAGCGCATGAGAAACTCGTTTGCAAACCCCCAGGCCAGCAGCACCAGCAGCAGCACCGACAGCGCCACGCGGATCGTGAGCGAAACCACGATGCGTTCCGACTTGCCGCGGTCGCGCACGAGGAAGAACAGGCCGGCGCCCAGGCTGACGAGAATGGCGAGCATGACCAGGATAATGAAGAGATCGAGCATCGCAGTGGCCGTGTCTACTTACATCGCATGAAGGCTGCGTATGACGTCACGAACTGCCGAGATCAAGCTGACGGTCGACCTGGACGCCGACAAGGTGGCGACGCGCATCCAGTGGCAGGCCGCGGAAGCTCCGGGCGGCGTGGCGACCTGCCAGTCGATGATGCTCTCACTTTGGGACAGCGAGAAGCAGGTGACGGCCGCTATCGATCTGTGGACGCGGGACATGACCATCGAAGACATGAATGCCTTCTTCTACCAGGTGTTGCACAAGATGGCCGACACCTATCTGCGCGCCACGCAGAACGCGTCGGTGGCGGAGTCGATCCACGAGTTCGGTAACAAGTTCGGCGATACGTTGGGAGTGCGATGCGGTGAGCTGAAGCGGAAGTGAGGAACAGTGGGCGTTTCCATCGTGCCTGCATTGCGAGCGCTGAAGCCGGCGGCGTTGACCGTCGCCACCGGCCTGGCCGGCGTGCTGGTCGGCTTCTGGGCGAACGCCGCGTTTTTTCCTGGAACTAGCCCGCGGCAACCCATCGAATTCAGCCACAAGATCCACGCCACCGATAACGCGATTCCCTGCCTGTATTGCCACACCCAGGCGCGGCGCTCGACCGTCGCTGGCGTGCCCAGCGTCAGGAAGTGCGTCGACTGTCACAACATCGTGGCGAAGGACCGGCCGCAGATCCGCAAGGTCATGAGTTACTGGGCGAACCAGCAGCCTATCCCCTGGATCAAGGTGCACGACCTGCCGGACTTTGTTTATTTCCCGCACAAGCGTCACGTGCAGGCCGGGGTCGCGTGCCAGACCTGTCACGGTAAGGTCGAAACGATGCATCGGGTGAAGCGGGTTGCGCCGCTGAAGATGGGTTGGTGTCTCGACTGTCACAAGGCGCACGCCGTCGAGCATGGATTGGATTGCTGGACCTGCCACAAATAGCGAGTCGACTCATGGCGAAGCTGGAGCGCAGGGATTTTCTGAAGCTGGTGGGCGCCGGCAGCGTCGGTGTCGGCGCGGGCTTCATGCTGGCCCAGTCGATCAAGCACCCGCTGGAACATCTGATTCCGTATCCGATCCCGCCCGAAGAGTTCAGTCCTGGCGTCGCCACCTGGTACAACAGCGTCTGCTCCATGTGCCCGGCGGGTTGTGGAATTTCGGTACGCACTCGCGAAGGACGTCCAAAAATCATCCAGGGCAACCCCTCGCATCCGGTGAGTCAGGGACGGCTCTGCGGCCTCGGCCAGTCCGGCGTGCATGTGCTGTACAACCCCGATCGGCTGACCACGCCGTTGCTTCGAACGGGCGACCGAGGCGCCGGCGCTTTCGTGCCTACGACGTGGGACGAGGGGCTCGCGAAAATCGCCGAGCGACTGCGCACACTGCGTGAGAACGATCGTGGCAATCGCATTTGTTTTCTTAGCGAGGGCGTGCGCGGGCACCTCGCGATGGTCTTCGAACGTTTCATGGAACAGCTCGGCTCGCAGCGGCTGTGGCACTTCGATTTTGCTCATCCCCGCACGCTCTACGAAGCGAACCAACGGCTGTTTGGCGAGCAACATCTGCCGTACTACGACTTGAAGAACGCGCGTTATCTGTTGTCATTCGGCGCCGATTTTCTCGGCCACTGGCTTTCCCCGGTGCATCACAGTCTGGGCCTCGCCCACAGTCGACAGGGAAGGCCCGGTGTACGGGGAAAATTCGTGCAGATCGAGCCGCGCATGTCGTTGAGCGGCGCTGCCGCCGATGAGTGGATCGCGGCGCGACCCGGCACGGAAGGTCTGCTGGCGCTCGGGCTCGCGCACCGTATCGTGAGCGCTGGGCACTATCGCGGCCCGGACCGCGATGGCTGGGCGGACAAGCTATCGCGTTATCCGGCTGAGCGAGTGGCGCGCGAGACGGGCGTTGATGCGGACACGATTGCACGCCTCGCCGACAGCTTCGCGCAAACGCAACCCAGCCTTGCAATCGGTGGTGGCGCGGCGGGCAATCACACCAATGGCGTCGACATCCTGATCGCCGTCAACGTGCTGAACTATCTGGCCGGGAATCTGGGCGGGGCAGGTGGACTGGTGTTCAATCCGCCGCCGGCCGTCGACTCACCGCGCCGCCATGCCAGCTATCGCACGATGCTCGACCTCGCAGCAGAGGCGCGTGCCGGCCAGATCGAAGTCCTCATCGTCAACAAGACGAATCCAGTGTTCGCGTTGCCGGCCGCGGCGGAATTCAAAGAAGCGCTGGCCCGCATTCCGTTGATCGTCAGTCTGTCGAGTTTCATGGATGAAACAACGGCGCTCGCGGATCTCGTCCTGCCGAGTCACACGTATCTGGAAAGTTGGGGCGACGATTTCCCTGAACCCGGCGTCGGCTTCCCGGTCGGCGCGATCTCACAGCCGGTCGTCTCGCCCTTGTACGACACGCGAGCGACCGGCGACATCATCCTGGGTCTCTCGCAACGGGTCGGTCTCGGAACCGCGCTGCCCTGGGCGAACATGGAGGAGTGTCTCAAGCAAGGCTGGCGCGAGATTCATCAGCGCGGTTCGCAGAACGGCGACGCAGAAAGCTTTGAAACATTCTGGACGTCGGTGTTGCAGGCTGGTGTGTGGGGCCAGGACGCGCATCGCGCAGCGCCAGCGGTGAACATCGAGCCACGTGTCATCGACGGCATCGACGTCGAAGCGCCACGGTTCTCTGCAGCGAGCGAAGAGTATTCCTTCATCCTGCATCCCTATCTGTCGAC
The DNA here is from genome assembly GCF_036402275.1 of Steroidobacter sp. Taxonomy (NCBI): domain Bacteria; kingdom Pseudomonadati; phylum Pseudomonadota; class Gammaproteobacteria; order Steroidobacterales; family Steroidobacteraceae; genus Steroidobacter; species Steroidobacter sp. Next base: position 179,052 of record NZ_DASWTF010000055.1, read on the forward strand.
CGGCTTGCACGACGGTCGCGGCGCGAATCTTCCCTGGATGCAGGAGCTGCCTGATCCGCTGACCAGCGTGGTCTATGGCTCGTGGGTGGAGTTGAACCCGGTCACCGCGCAACAGCTCGGCGTGAGCGAAGGCGATGTGGTGGATGTGCAATCCGCGCATGGTCGCATCAGCGCTCCCGTCTATATCTATCCGGCTATCCGGCCGGACGTCGTCGCGATGCCGATCGGGCAGGGCCACGACGAGTACGGCCGCTACGCGCAGCGCCGGGGTGTCAATCCGATTCAGATTCTGGCGCCCGAGATGGAGCCATCGACCGGCGCGCTCGCGTGGAGCGCGACGCGGGTGAAGCTCGTGCCTACCGGGCGACGCGTGAAGTTGGTCAAGACCGACGGCGCCTCGCGCCAACTGGGTCGAAACATCGTGCGGACGATCAAGGCGGTGTCCTCATGAAGCGTGATGATGAACGCGGCATGCATGAGAAGTGGCGTGAATACCGCAGGCCCGGCTATTACGAGGAGCTCGACTATGCCTGGACCATGACGATCGACCTGGATCGTTGCACCGGGTGCGAGGCATGCGTGACCGCGTGCAAGGCCGAAAACAATCTGCCCATCGTCGGCGAGAAGGCGTTCGCACAGGGTCGGGAAATACAGTGGATGCGCATCGAGCGCTACTGGGAGGGCGAGTATCCGAATGCGAGGCTGCGCTTCATTCCGATGCTGTGTCAGCACTGCGAGGCAGCGCCGTGCGAGACCGTTTGCCCGGTGACGGCGACTTATCACAACCAGGACGGTCTCAACGCGCAGATCTATAACCGTTGCATCGGCACTCGATCGTGCGCGGTGTATTGCCCTTACGAGGTCCGCTACTTCAACTACAACAATCACCATTGGGACCCGCCGCTCGACCAGCAACTCAATCCGGATGTGACGGTACGCGAGAAGGGCGTCATGGAGAAGTGCACCTTCTGCATTCAGCGCATCCGCCAGGCGAAGGATCTGGCCAAAGACGACGGCCGCCGTCGCGTGCGCGATGGTGAAGTGCAACCGGCCTGTGTGCAGGCTTGTCCCGCTGAAGCCCTGGTGTTCGGCGATCGCAAGGATCCCGCGAGTCGCGTGTCCGCTTCGATGAACGATCCACGCGCCTATCGCGTGCTGGACGAACTGAACACACGACCGTCCGTGATCTATCTCAAAAAGGTGACCACCGATGCCGGCTGAAGTGGCAAGCCTGCGTTACGCCGATGTCAATCGCGATGTCGTGCGGTCCCTGGTGGAAACCGGGCCGAAGTACTACATCACGCTCGCATGCGCGCTCGGCCTCACGTTGGTGTGCTTCTTGTTCCCATGGTTTTATCAATTGAACCTCGGCATCGCCGCGGCCGGGATGAACCACCCGCAGGTCTGGGGAACCTACGAAGCCAGCTTCATTTTCTGGATCGGCCTGAGCCACTCCGGCACGTTGTTGTCGTGCGTCCTGCACATCACGCACAGCTCCTGGCGCAAGGCGATGTATCGAAGCGCGGAGGCCATGACGCTGTTCTCGCTGATGGTGGCCGTCACCATGGTGATGGTGCATCTCGGGCGGCCGTGGTTCATCCATTGGGCGTTCCCGTATCCCAACCAGATGGAGCTGTGGCCGAATTTCCGCTCGCCGCTGTTGTTCGACGTCACCGCCATCGCGACGTATCTCACCGGCAGCTCGGTCTTCATTTATATGGGATCGATCCCCGATTTCGCCGCGGTCAGGGATCGCACCACGGGCTGGCGTCACCACCTGTACACGTTGCTGTCCTTGGGCTGGCGCGGTACCGACACCGAGTGGCATCGCCTGGGATGGGCCTACACGTTGCTGGCGGTTCTGATCATTCCGCTGGCGGTCTCCGTGCACAGCATCGTTTCATGGGACTGGGCGTCCTCCATCGTCCCGGCCCTGCACCAGACCATCTTCGCTCCCTATTTCGTGGTCGGCGCCATTTACTCCGGCACGGCGGGCATCGTCACGGTGATGTTCCTGCTGCGCAAATACATGAGCTTCGAGCGCTACATCACCGAGCTGCATTTCGACAACCTCGGCAAACTGCTGCTCGCGTTGTCGCTGATCTGGACTTACATCAACGTGCTCGAGCTGTTCACCGGCTGGTATAGCGGCGCGTCCACCGAGCTCGAAGCGCTGAAGTACAAGTTGTTCGGCTATTACGCGCCGTTGTATTGGGAAATGATCCTATGCTGCGCGATCGCGCCGCTGTTGCTGATTTCAAAACGCTTCCGGACCTCGTTCGTGCCGATGCTGGTCCTGTCGATCGCGATCAACATCGGCATGTACACGGAGCGATTTCTGATCGTCGGCACCTCGCTGTCGCGCAAGTACCTGCCCGATGCCTGGGGCCTGTACGTGCCGAGTCTGGTCGAGCTGTCGATCCTCGTGGGATCGGTGGCGCTGTTCTCCACCTTGTTCCTGCTATTCGTCAAAATTTTCCCGAGCGTGTCCATCTATGAAGTAAAGGAGACACTGCCAGAGGCAGCGGAGCTTCCCAAACCGGCCACGGCCGAACGAGGAGGGGTGCAATGGCAACCAGTGCAATAGGACTGTTCGTCGATCCGCATCGGGCGCTGGCGACAGCGGGCAGGCTGAAGGCCGCCGGATTCGCAACGATCGAGGTGATATCGCCGATTCCGCTGGAAGGCGCGGACGAAGTGCTCGGCAAGAAAACATCGGTGATCAAGCGCTTCACCTTCTTCGGCGCGATCCTCGGTGGAGTGGCGGGCTTCACGCTCGCGGCCGGCACGGCGGTGCTCTACCTGCATCCCACGGGCGGCAGGCCGATCATTCCGTTTCCTCCGTTCCTGATCATCACCTATGAGATGACCATCCTGTTCGGCATCCTGGCCACCGTGATCGGCTTTCTCATCAGCGCCCGGCTGCCGGCAATTCGTGAGCGGGCGTACGTGCCGGAGGCGGCCATCGACAGGTTTGCGGTCGCGGTGAGTTGCGACGACGAGGAATGCCTCGATCGCGCAGCGAGCCTATTGCGTGCAGCCGGCGCCGAAGAGGTGCGCATGGCGGCTTCGCGACCGACCTGGAGACTTCCCAATGAAGCGTAGCCACTTCGCAAGCGTCGCACTCGTGCTGCTCGGCGCCGCGACGACGTGCTGGAGCTTCCCGTGGGACAAGGATATGGTCGATCAGCCATCGGCTAAACCGCAAAGGACGGCGGCCCCGGCCCCACCCAACTCCGTTCCAACCACCGGGCGCGAAACCCTGCCGAAGCCGACCACGGAAAAGGAACTGTTCAAGGCCAAGGAAGAGGCAGCGGTGCTGCGAAATCCCGTGCCGCGGAGTGCCGAATCGGTGGCCCGCGGCGAATCTTTGTATCGGATCAACTGCGTGGTCTGTCATGGAGCACGAGGTCGCGGCGATGGTCCGGTCGGACGTAAGTTCGATCCTCCGCCGGTCGATTTGAACAAAGAACACACGCAGGGGCAGGCCGACGGGCAGTTGTTCTTCACGCTCACCCGCGGACGGGTGGCGATGCCGTTTTATCGCGACGCCTTGAGTCAGCAGGAGCGCTGGGACGTCATCAACTATCTCAGGAGTGAGTTCGGTAAGCAGCCGCCAGCCGCAAAGAAGTGAACGCGCATGAGCGTCGAAACAGCCAACGGCAACGCGCAGGACACGGCGTCACGCGTCGTTTTCAACAGCAGGCCCAACATCGTCATGTGGGGACTGATCGGGCTGTTCGGCCTGGGCGTTGCGAGTCTGGTCTACGGACTGAACAGCGCGACCGCGCGCCCCGACTTTGGACTGCTCACGGTCTCGTTCCTGTATCTCATGGGGGTGAGTCAGGCGGGCGTCGTGTTCTGCGCGATCACCCGCCTGGTGCGTGCGCAATGGTCGAAGCCTTACTACCGTCTTGCCGAATTGAGCACGCTGGCTTTCTTTCCCTTCGCCCTCGGCATGTTCCTGCTGATCTACGTCTATGCACGGGATGAGCTGTTTCATTGGCTCACTGATCCGGCGCACACGAACGAGGCCGAAGCACACGTCAGTCCCTGGCTGCGCAGCGACTGGCTGTTGATCCGGAATCTGTTCGGACTGCTGCTGTTCTATGGCCTGAGCGCCTTCTATGTCACGAGGAGCCGCGAGCGGCAGCTGTATCTGCTATCGCCCTGGGTCATCCTCGCCTTCGTGATCTGCAATACCTTTTTCGCGTGGGACTTCGGCATGATGCTGGTTCCTCACTGGCACAGCACCGTGTTTCCGATTTATTTCTGGTTCGGCAATCTGTTCGCGGGGACAGCGGCGTTATGCGTCTTTCCCGCGGTGCTCGGCCGCTCGCCGGCGGCCGGGCAGCAGTTCGGACCCGAGCAGATTCGCGGCCTCGGCATGCTGCTCACTACGTTCACGCTGATGTGGCTGTATTTCTTCTGGGCGCAGTTCTTCGTGATCTGGTTCGGCAATCTGCCGCGCGAGTTCGAGCCTTTGTGGCGGCAGATGTACGGCCACTACGCTCCTTACTACTGGACCATGATGGCCGGATGTTTCTTCGTGCCGTTCGCGGCGTTCATCTTCGCCGTCGTCAAACGTTCGTTGCTGGCGCTGTGTCTCATCGGGTTCGGCATCAATGTCGGTATCTGGATCAACAAGTATCTGATCGTGATCCCCGCGCTGACGCCCGATGACCGGCCGTTCGACCATTGGCTCGACGTCATCCTCTCCCTTGGGCTGCTGGCCGGTTTCGTCGCGGCCGTCGTTCTGCTGTACCGAAGGATTTCTCCGGCTCGCAGCGTCTAAGCTCTGGGAGGCGAGTGTAGAAACGTCTGAGTGAACCGATACACCATGGCGCCACGAGATCGGACGCTGAGCTTGCAATAGATCGTTTTCAGATACGAACGGACGGTGAACTCGCTGATTTTCAAACGCGCCGCGACCTGCTTGGTCAGATAACCCATGCAGATCAGCTGACAGATCTGAAGTTCGCGGTTGGTGAGCAGGGTATGAGCATCGGGCGGCGCCAACGCGGCGTCCTCTTTCTCCGGCGGCGATTCTGGCAGCAGGCAATCGCTGACCAGTGCGTAGCGATGCCCGTTGAACTCGAAGTTCGCGATCTCGCCTTGCACATACGTGATCCGTTCCTGTTCGGCCTCGCGGGGCTCGAGGGCGTCGATCGACAATAGTCGCACCGACTTCCCGGAGATTTCGAACTGCGACAGCACGGTGGGCACGGCGCCGGCGTGGCCCGGACGGTCCGTGGTCTTTGGAAGTTTCGGAGCATTCATCGTGCATCCTGATCAATCCAACCCTGTGCCGCTGCGTGCGAGCCCGCGGCGATCCCGATCCGTCAACGTTATGCGCTGCGTCGGAGTCGCGAGCGGTCGAATTCTGAATACCGCGGCGAGATTTGCTCGAGCATGCCGCTGCGGTTGCAATATTTCAGCCGGCCCCGTGAGCAACGCCGTTACACCGGGGCCGTGACCGCTGACTGTGCTGTCGCCGTGAACGATGACGCCGATGGTCACGCGCCGCTGCCGAAACGATGGGCCGCGACGCACATCGGCATCGACGATCGCCACGAAGTCACCGAAGCGCAGGCTGCCCAGATGAAAACGTTTCGTCAATCCTGGATCCGCTAGTTGAATGTCGTAGTCGCCCCGCCATACCGTATTTATTCCTAGTCCCGAGCCCATCAGCCGGGCAGGGATCTGATGAGTGACCGGAACGGCGAGCCGGCCATCACGCTCGACGAGGCGCCAACGAGCCAGCAGTCGCGGTGCGCAGTTGAATACTTCGATGGCGGGATAGTCGATCAGACGCAGGCCCTGGCCGAGCGACTGGATTTGAATGCGATCGCCGATCTGCAGACGGCTCAGGACCTCGTCCGGAAAATCCACGAGGACATGATTGACTCCGCCGTGCTTGCCCGTCACCAGGCCGGTTTTGCCACGGCAACGTCCGCTGATGACTCGCGCTAAGTTGCCGACGCACGCGTAAGTGAGCAGTGCGTTGTTCGGCCCGTCTGGAGGGCCGATGACTTCGCGTTGATTGTTGTGCAGAGCCACGCCAGGCTCGATGTGATCGCCGGCCAATCCCACGCACAGGTTGCCGATTCGCTGGTTCAACACGATGCCACCGGTGCCCGGTAGCACTCGTGAAATGCCGTCGCGTCCAATCCGATAGGGTGTGGCTCGCGCCACGGGATGAGCAATCTGCCCTTGAACCGCGACGCAGACGAGCTCGTCTGAATTGATCGCAAGCGCTCCGGCGGTCCTGCGCTCGAATCTCGTTGCAACGCTCGTTGTGTCGTCTGCAAAGTCGCTCACAGGACATACCACCATGCGTGGGCGCTCGACCAGGGATCGACAGGCGTATCGCCGCAATCGTTCACGATTTGTGCAACCGTCACATCGTCCGTAAGTACATGCACGATAGCCAGCGGCGGCAGCCGTTGCGCCACCACGGACAAGCCCGCTGTCACGAGCACGTCACGCACCCATTCGCGTTCGGTGTCGAAGAGCGAATCGTTCGATGTTTGATCGATCCGCAGCGGTTGGATGCCGCTGAGCGACATCGCCTGCACGGGCCAGGGCGCTGCATCGCGCGTTGGGATCTCGCAGAGGATCAAGGCTCCGCCGAGAGTCGCGGACAGTGCCACCGTGTCCAGCGCGGTGAAAAGCGGATGGATACCGTGATGCCATGAGTGGCTCCTTGACATGCCTGGCCCGGCCCGGTCCTCGAGGGCACGGGCCAGGTGTTCGTAACGTTCGACGATCTCCAGGCAAGCGTCATCGCCGAGCTGCGATTCGATCAGGTTGTCTCCGACCCAGCGCAGCGGCCACGAACTGGCGTCAGTCCGGTCGCGAAGCGCAATCCACGAGCTCAAGGCGGCAGCGTTTGTTTGTAGGTGAAGCGAGTCCGGGGCGGGAGCGGCGGCAGCGAAAGGGCGCTGCCGCTCGAGCAACTCGCTCGAATCTATGATCTGCCAGAACGAGCGAGTGAGCCACGGCTCGAGCACTTGCGTCAGGCGCATCGCAAGCTCGGGCCCGTGCGGGTGCGCGAGGATCAGCGTCGGATCCAGCACACAAGGCTGCTTGCGCAAGCTCACCCGCAGCGAAAGATCCGAAGTGCGCACGGGCTTCATCCTTCGCCGTCACGCGCTTCAGGCGGGTTGCGGCACACCCAGCACGCCTTGCAAAGCGGGTGTCACTCCCGGGAAGCCTCGACCTTCCGGCGTCATGCGATAGGCCGCGAGCCATGCTTCGGAGTGCGCGCCCATCGGCCGCACGACGCTTTGGAACAGAATCGGATCGGTCGCCGTCTTGAAGTCATTGTCTGCGATGAACTGCAGGATTCTGCGGCCGCTCTCCGCCATCTTGGCCCGCTGCGACGGCTCGGCGACGCCGCCGAGATAGCGGTTGGAAACGATTTCGACCACATCCCATTTGGTGTTGGCGTCGAACGCCTTTTTGATATCCGCCGTGTCGAGCAGCTTCAGCACCTGGATCAGATGATGTCCCGTTTCCATCGCCAGCGAGAACACGTTGCCGTAAGTGGAGCGATCCAGGGCGTAACGCAGATCGAGCCCGATGCGCTGAATGGTGCCGACGCTGCCGAACGGCCGTTGATCGATCAGTTGTCCGCCGCGGATCACCTCGCCGATCATCAAGTCACGGAAGTACTGGGCCACGGCGACCATGAAGCCGAGCAGTTGCCGATGAAAGTTACGATTGACCACGGCTCCGGCGGGAGCGGGCGCGGAGCCGTAGTTGAAGGCGCGGCGATACGCCACCATGCGGTCCGCCTTCGTGTAGCGCAGCGGCTTCCATTTCTCCAGCAGGTACAAGCCGCGCGCGCCAGGGCCGCGCTGGATGCGCATTTTTCCGAGCCGGAACAGTCTGAGGAGCGTCTCGGCGACTTCGAAGATCTTCATGCGCTCGTGCTGGTAGACGTAGTAGAGCTCGGCGGCCGCGTGCAGCTGACTGGGAACGACGGAGTCGTCGAAGTCGGGCGTGAGCCGCGGATAGCTGATCTTGTCGAAACCGGCGTTGCCCTGCGGCCCGATTCCGATCAGATCGTAGAAGCCGCTGTCGGAGTCCTTGCCATCCTTACCGAGCAACTCGCCGAAGCGCTGCTCGAACTGCGTGGACAGCGCGTCGCGTTCCCCGGGCGGGAGGTTCGCGAGCTGCTCCTGCAGAAACGTTTCCCAAAGTCGCTGGATGGTTTCAGTGGTCTGGAAATTCATTGCGCGCTCCCGTTCGGTGTCGGCCGAGGCCACTTGCCGTTACTTGCGTGCCGGTGCCCTCGGCTATGTGCCAGGCGTTGGTGCGTCCACCGCCGACTCTTTGTCGGGCGCCGGTGGGGAGGGCGCCTTGCAGATGCCAACGAGCCTGCCGCTGATGTCCGCGAGCGCCGATTGGATCTGCCCGAACTTCTGCTCGACGCTGCCCGTCTTGAGCAGCTCGTGTATCGATGCCAGCACCTGCTCGTTCGTTAGAGTCCGCTTGTTGATTTCGTCGGTGGTCGCTCTCAACGCCTTCACGGTGTCGTGAAGCGCATCCACCTTGCCCGCGGTGTTGCCGGCGATCGCCTCCGCGATCTGGCCTTTCGGCGCGCTCGGGCGGATGAGAGGGAGTTTCTGCGGGGTTCCCCAGCTGAGGGATTCGTCGAAGCTCATGAGATTTCTCCAGAAGCAAACGCGTCAGATCTTCGGCACGATGGCGCCCACGTGGCCCGCGATGACCTCCAGCGACTCGTCGCCGTCGCGCGGGATGAGGGTTTCGGGCAGCGTGCTCTTGGCCTTCACCGGTGCGGCGACGGCTTCGTCGTAGATGAAAAGCAACGCTCGAGTCACGATCGTTTCCAGGCAACCGGCGGAACCGAAGATGCGCTCGATCGGCAGGCAGCGGGAGGTCATCTGCTCGACGACCGGACGCCAGCGCCGATCGGTCTCGCGTTGCTGATGCAGCTCGTCATACAGCACCTGAGCGAACAGCAGGTTCGAATAGTCGGCATTGGGCCAGTTCTGGTTGCTTTTCAGATAAGCGACATAGGTCGCCGGGGCAGTTTTCCAGCCTGCCGCACCGTCGATGGGGCGCAACAGCTTTCGGATCGCGGTGAGCTCATCCTTGATGTCGAGCACGGTTCTTGATGGATTGGGGACTGTGAAGACGTCCAGATAGTCCGGCCGCGTCGGGCAGAGTGGCCGGTCCGGGTCGACGGGCGGCACCGGCGCCGGAGGAACCAATGGCCAGGGCACATCGATCAGGAAGTCGAGCATGTGAGAGCAGGCAGCCGCGCGCACTTCTGGCAGGCCGAGATCGATGTCTCCAGTGCAATAGAAATCGATGGCTCGATCGACCTCGTGGAGCATCTTGTCGAGTACGATCTGCGCGAGCACGGTCTTGTCGTCGCAGGTGCAGAGTGTCAGGCAATCCAGGTGCCGCGCCAGCATGCCGCGATGATTGACGAGGTCGATCAACCGCATCTCGGCCCCGCTGACGGATGCCGGCCCGTACAGGCCATAGTTCAACACCGCGGGCCGCGCCACTCGCAGCAGTCGGAAGCCGCCGGCTGGGTGGAAACCTTCGATGAAAAGTTTCATCGCCTCGTGCAGCGTGGCCAGCTCGGGTGAAGTTGGCGATATCTGACGGAGGGTCGTGTTGACGAAGCGATTGAGACGATTCAGCGGAGCCCACGAAGTGGCGCCGAGCGTGCGCATGCCGGTCGAGCTGCCGCCACCCGCATTGTGAATTAGCTCGTCCATGGTTCGCGCGATCTCGCCTTCGGACAACAGCGATCGGAGATCTCCCTGTCCTTTGGCTTCCAGGACCGTGGACATGTGCCGATATGCGCGCATGCCACGCGGCCACGCGTCGTTGTTCATGCCTCGCGCCGATGCGCCGTCCACACGTCGCAACGCATTCAGCACGGCATCGCGCCGCGACTGCAGCTCCGAGTACGGAGCTTGCAAAAGGAAGCGCCCTCCGGCGAATCCGACATTCGCCATGGATTCGCCCATGAGCACCAGCATGACCGCGCAGACTTCGTCGATGCTCTGTGCGAGACCGCGGAAGCTTCTGTTCATGGCAGGGGTCAATGCGCCGATCATGCGCGAGAGGCGGGCGTATTCACCGAGCTGACGGCGCATGGCAAACGCGATATCCCGTTTGTTTGGATCCATTCCGAAACTGGCGGCGGATACGCCTTCGTCGATCGAGCGGTTGATGACGGTCCGCCAGCCTTCGAGCTCGGGGCGGATGTCCTTGGAGAGGTTGGCCGTGATGAGCTCCTGCAAGTCGAGGTTGACGTCGGCGCGGGACTGGTCGAGATCCAGGTTCGTTGCAGTGGGCGTCGTGATGTCGACGGGGCGCAGGGATTGAGTTCGAAGGAAGGGCAACCCGCGCGCTTCCCCGTCGATGGCCTGCGCGCGCGCGTCGTTCTGATAGCGCTCGGACAACGCTTGCGCGATCTGCGCGGGATCGGTCGGGTCGCCGACATGCAGTTCGCGACGTAGCAGATTATCCAGCGCCATGCGCTGGCGATCGCCCGCGACGGATTCCGCGCCACGCTGCGCATTGATGAGGCTGTTTGAACCAGGATAGTTGGCCATCGTGAGTCCTCGTTGATGTTTCAGGCCGCCACTCTCGCTGTCGCGCCCGTGCCGTTCGAAACACGTCGATTGAGAATCTGCGTCACGCGCCGCGCCAGCTCCTTGGGCGCGATGCGCCCGGCCTCGAGCGCGTAGTGCGCAGCGCTAACGAGATGTCGCGAAGGCAGCTCGACGTTACGACCTTCCGTCAGGCGTCTCGCACCTTCGCGGATCGCGACCTCGTCGTCCGCGCGAAAGGGAATGACGTCGAAGAGCGCACGCTGCGCGAGATTGCGCCTAGTCTGATAAACGATCTCGTCCACCACCTCGGGAATCAGCCGCGGCGCGGTGCGCATCAGTGGCTGGGGGATTCGATGCCCGTCCGCCGGTCGATACAAACCTTGCCACACGCGCAGCAGCCGAGTGGCGTCGCTGGAAAAATTCATCCGCCGCAACAGCTCCGCAAGCAGATAGACACGCAGATAAGCAGTCGGGTGCGCACCGCCAGGCCGATATGTCATGGTCCGAGGCTGCGGTTGCGCAAGAAAGTCCGCCATGCCCCACGCAGCCGCGGGTCCCCCAAGCAGCACAGCGGCAAAATCGGCGAAGATTTCTTTGTGCCATCGGCCATAGACCGTTGCCAGAAAGGGACTGCGCGCATGACCCATCACGCGCCTCAGCACGGCTTCGCGGTTCTCCTGCCAGATGCCCAGATCCGCATGGAGGTTGTGCGCCACTTCATGCAGGAACACGCTTTGCCACGGCTGATCCCGATCCCAGGGAATGCGAATCAATGGAAACGGATTGCCTTCGCCCAACAAGCGCGACAGCTGCACCCCGCGTCGCATGGTCGCGGGCGAGTAGCCATGCTCCATGTAACACACGGGTTTGAGCAGCGGACCGTCGAAGATGCGAGGGGCTGCCTCGCGCACGGCCACATAGCAGTCCTCGGCAATAGAGTCGTGTGCCGCAAGCGCGGGTCCGAAATTCGTGCCGCGCTGTGCAAAGACTTCGTAGAACATACCGAACAGCCGACGGGCGCGATCCAGCTCGCGCTCGACAAGGGCGAGATCTATCAGCATTCGCTTGGGCGCAGAATTGTTACTTTCCGCTTCCAGCTGCGCGAACCGTCTGCGTGCGGCCTGCTCGACGGCTTCGAGCCGCGCGTTCGCTGCTCGAAAATGCGCGGCTGATGGGGCGTAAGGCATATCCTGGGGACGCAAGCCGACGAACGCATTGTCGATCCTGGAAAGACGGCTCAAGCGAGCGCGCATTCCGTTGATCTTGGTGCGTATGAAACGACGTACGTCCATAGCTGATGTGGCGCCAGCGACCTGTTGGCTCAGCGGCAGCGCAGGTTGAGGACGACCGGCCCGCGAGCAAGGATCCTCCGATTGCGGCATGCGGCGCACGATCCTCCACGCCGCGCGACGGGGGCCGCAACGCGACGAGCGATCGGAGCAACCGTTCGAGCCACGACACGGGCAGCCTGTCCACGCGGAGTTGCACGACGATTGGCCGGCACGAGCGGACGTGACAAACGTCGCACCGCTTGCGGGCGTCGTGCGACCTGTGTCGCTACACGTTGAACGACTCGGACAGCTTGACGAGCGGGCAGACGGCGACGCTGCACTATGCGGCGCGTCGCAATGACTGCTCTCCCGACCGCACGAGTCGCGCTTGGCCCTTGCCGACGTGCGGCTGCGCGCACAGCGTTTGAAACAGCACGAACTGCCGCTTGTCGTACTGGCCGTGCGGCTCGCGCTACGTTGGGCAATGCGCGACGAACGACCATGCCCGCGAGCACCGGCGCCGCGGCGTCGATGCTGTCTTCGTCCAGACCATCGACCAGTTCGTCGACGGCCTCCAACTCATCGGCGCCGTCCGCCAGCAAACGGCCGGCGACGTTGGCGATGCGGCCGATGAGCTGAGCCTGCGGGATAGGTAACATGCTCGCGATCGGCCCGACGACGCGCGCCACGCTGCCGACGGTGCGGCCGACACCGCGAGCGAGACGACGAAGTCGGCGCACGAATTCATCACTATCGACGGCGTCCATGGCGTCCGCGACTGCTTCTTCCATGGCGTCCAGGCCTTCCTCCGCGCCGTCCAACTCGTCGGTGTGGAATTCATCCCAGGCGTCGGTTTCCTGGAGCGCGTCGATCTCCTCGAGCTCATCCATTGCCGCGGAGCCTGCGACATCGCCGCCGTCAATACCGTCGAGGAGATCTTCTTCGCTGGCATCTAGCTCCTCGTACTCTTCGGCCTCATCCCATTCGTCGTGCGTCTCGTATTCATCCATCGCGCTCGCCGGTCCCTCGGGGCTTTCGGTCAACAGATCTTCCATCAGGTCGGTGGCGAAACGGTCCATGGTGCTCTCCTTCGTTGAGAGGAATTAGCGAGGGGTGATGGTCAGCCTGACGGGCCGATTGATGTAGAACGTGCGGGGACCACGGATGAACTGACTCCGTCGTCCGCGACCGAGCGTCGGATCGCGACCGACCGGACCTGTGCGTCGACGCGTCGCAGGTTGCGTTGCTCGTCGCATAGCCTGAGGATCTTGCGCGACCAAACGTGCAGTGTGCGGAAGGTGCTGGCGCACCGTGCGGACAGCGGCTTGTGGTGTTGGCGCCGTACGTGTTGCGACCCGGCCGGCCGAATGCGCGATAGCCGGCAATGCACGCAAGCCTTCCCGACCGCGACCACGCATCAGCTCGCGCGCCGCTGTGCCGACGCCTCGCACTAACGCACGACGCGCACTCTGAGTGAGATGCGCGACGTTTCGAAAGCCCAATCCGCGTGCGGCCGCCCGGGCCGCCATTGCGACCGCCGCAGGCAGCGCCCCGTCAACTTCATCTTCGATGAACAAATCCGACAGAGCGTCGAAATCGTCGAACTCATTGCCGCCGCTGCCGATGAGCTGGCTCAGTTGTGACATCACGTCCTGCGCGCCGCCAGCAGTTCGCCCGATAGCCGAAGAGAGACGTTGAGTTCGGCCGGCAACGTTGCCGACTGTGCGTGCAATCTGCCCGGCTCGACCCAGCGTGTTGGCAACGCCGTGTGCTCCCAGCAGGCGCGCGAGTGTCGCTGCCGCATGTGCCGCAGGCGACGCCACACGAGCAACGCCGCCTACGCCGCGAGCGACTCGCGACACGCCTTGAGCAATCGAGCTCACATTACCGGCGACTGATGCTCCCCGGTTGAGTCCTCGACCGACGACTCCTGCGGCGCGACCCAATCCGCCCAGCAGCCGGCCGATGAACTCGTCTTCGTCGGCGGCATCCAGACCATCGGCGATTTCTTCCTCGAACGCATTCCAGACGGCGGCGGGGCTAAAGTCTTCGGCATGGTCCTGCGCCTCTGCATCGAACAAGTCGCCCTCGAGCGCATCGGCAGAGGCGGGTTGGAACATGGAGTCCGCCCCGTCATCGACCGGATCCAACTCGTCGCCCTGGAATTCATCGCCCACGGCGGCGTCCAGTTCATCGATCGCGTCGATGGAATCGGCGGCGTACGTGTCGTCGGTGTCGAACGATTCACTCATGAGTGCCTCCGCCATGTGACCCGGCGGCGCCGGGCTCGATGTTCAGACTGCGAAGGGACTGTGTGACTTACGGAGAGAGACGACAAACCCGCGATCCGGGGCGGGCGAACGGGCAGGGGCAGGCGGGTGGGCTAGAACGGGGGATTGACAGTCAATTTGAAACACGCATCCGCTATCTTGGAGCGCCCTACACAACATGGAGAGTGGTGCTCATGGTTCGAGGATGGATGCGTTCAGGTCTGATGTGTCTTGCGGTGTTCGGTCACAGTGCGTTTGGCGATGAGTTGCCGAAGCTGGATGCGGCGATCTCCAATTTCAACGAACCGCAGATTCGTGACTTCCACCCGGTGTTCGATTTCGATTCGGACGGGTGTTATCCGGCGACGCCGTTCAATCGTAACAACGATCTCAGTCAAAACCCCGGGCTGAGCGCCACCGGGCGCACGGTGGAAGGGCAATGCAGGGACGCGGGCTGGCAGCAGTTTGCGAACACCCTCCATCGGCAACTGTGCAACGAGAGGGATGAGGCGCAAGGACGCGTCCGGCGCTGTGCGCACCTTTATGAGCTGTACTTCGAAAAAGATCAGGCGATCGCCTGGTCGTTCCTCGGCGGACACCGGCACGACGTGGAGACGGTGATCGTGTGGACCGGAAGAATCGATTACTGGGCGGGTGGCAGCTCGGAATTCGCCAGCCATGTGGCAGCGAGCGCGCACGGCTCATTCAGCACCCGGCGCCTCGCGGACACGATTCACGATGCCGGCCATGCGCACATCGTCTATCACAAGGACGGCGCCGGCACGCACGCGTTCAGATTCGCCAATCAGAGCGATCGCGATCGTGTGGAATTTCTGGGCAACTGGGGCGTGTTCTACGGGCCCGATATCGTCAGTCACTACAGCGCATACAAGTCCTGGAACAACGATGAGTGGGACCGGTACTGGCAGAATGTGCAGTACCGGACGCGTTTGCAGGATTCGAACTTCGGCAGCCAGCTTCAAAACCCGCAACGACGGCGAAATCCTGTACCAGGCCAACAACAACGTGCCGACGTCGGATCCTTTCTGGAGCGGCTTCAGCTTCACCTGGGACGACGTGTGGTTCACACGCGATCAGGAACTCGAGGCGAACTATCCCGCGATTCGCCCGCAACTGCCCGAGTAACCATCGGCCTGCAGGACAGGCGTGACGGCCTGTCCTGCAGGGTTGCTCCAAGTGTCGCCGTTACCCACCGGTAACAAATGCAAGTTCAGGAAACTCTGCGCGAAAACTTCTGTGCGTAGGTGGTTTGCTGGCTGAGCTTGGGGTTTTCTTGCAGTATTTTGTGGCTCCGCACCTGGGGAAAGTGCAGAGGGCTACATGAAGAACGCGTCCGGGCAGACGTCGATGTATCGCTCGCTGATCTGGGTTTTGGTGCTAGGCATCGCGGGGTGCGGCGGCGGTGGCGGAGGTGGGTCTGGCGGTCGCGGTTCGAATGCGCCTCCTGCGCTTGGGTCGCTCGCCTTTTCGACCAAACAAAACACGGATCTGCAAGGTCAGGTGTCCGCGACCGACCCGTCTGGCGAGGCGCTCACGTTTTCTGTTACCGCGAATCCCGCAAGCGGCACGCTCGTCAACTTCAGTCCTACGGGCGCATTCGTTTATCGTCCCGGGCAGAGTTTTCTCGGCGACGATAGCTTCCGTGTCCAGGTGAGGGACGCGAGTGGCAACGCCGTTGACGGCACCGTCAACATCAATGTGCATCCGAATCGCGCTCCCGTCGTGGCGGGCGACGCCGTGCGTGCGGACGGCGCGGCCCTTGCAAACGTTACAGTTCTCGCGAACGACACAGATGCGGATGCCGATCCGCTGACGGTGACTATAGAGGAGGGTCCGCTCGCAGGTATAGCCACGGTCAATGCGGACTCGTCGATCGGCATCAGCGGGTTGCCGGCGGGATTCAAAGGAGTCACGCGTTTCAAATATCGCGTGACCGATTCGAGCGCGGCGTCGGCCGTCGGAACTGCCGCGGTCTTCGTGGGCGCGGAGCCATTTCGGGTCGTGTTCGCAGGCGACCCGCAGGCGAATGGTTCGCCGGAAATATATATGAGCGATTTCGTTGCGGAGCCCGTCGTGCTGACGGCAGCAACCGAAGGCAACATGCGGCTGCGGGGCTTCGCCGCTTCCCAGAACGGCGCAACCGTCGCTTATCGTCGGGAGGATCAAACGAATGCCTCCCGCGTCGAGCTTGGATTCGTGCAGACCGCCACGCCCATTCAACGAGGCACGGCGCCATTGCCGGCGGGGGCGACGCTGCCGCTCGACCCCAACAACACAGACCAATTCATCGTCAGCCCTGACGGTCAGTGGCTGGCGCTGATCGCACGCGTCGGCGGCGTCGACAGCGTGTACATCTTCAACGTCGTGACACGGGCTGGGCTGATCAGGGTCAGCCCGCCGAATACGGTAGTTGCCAGTCGCCTGCGCTTCTCGCGCGACTCGCAGAATCTGTTCTTTCTCGCGTCCCCGGTCGCAGGTGGCGGCGCCAAGTCTCTTTACACCGTGACGGCGGCAGGACCCAGCCCGACTGTGGCTGTTTCCGCGGTGAGCGACCCGGCGACATCGGACGATGTTCTCGACTACTCGGTTTCTGCGAATCAGCTGTCGATTTTGATCCATGCAAATCGCGGCGGGCGTCAGGGAATATTTTTCATCGATGCGCGGCAATTGCAGACCGAAACACAGGTAAGCCACACGCTCGCCTTCGGCGAATCGATCAGTGCTAGCACGATCTCGTTGACGGGCGGCACGATCGGCGGTGGAGCCGGGCAGCGCGTGGGTTACACAGTTCGAACCCCACTGCTGTCGACGCGAGCCTACGTTGCTGAAGTATCTACAACGCCCAATCCGCGCGAAGTGTCGTCGACCGCCGAAGTCGTTGGGCTGCGCCCCGACGACGGTGCGGTGTTGTATGCGAGGAGCGGTCAGATATACGAGCGGGATCTTACTGGTGGTGCTGACACGATCGTCGCGGCGGGCGGCATGGGCTGGTACGACTCGACAGGTAACATCGTGCTCGTACAACAGGCGCAGTTTTCTGGCCTCACTCCGTATCCCGTGCTCGGCGTGACGACACGCGGTGCATTCGGAACCACCCAACTCGTCGGTACGCCCGCGCAAGCGGCTCGCATGAGCGAGGTGAGCGGCTTCGATCGAGGCGTGGCGGTGCTGGCCGAAGGGTCCCCGACAGGCGCGACGCCTGTTCGCGCACGTATCGCGCTCGTGAATGCACTTGCGCCGGATCGACTGCTCTATCTCGCCGAGTTCGATTCGCCTCTGCAACTCACGTCGTCGCCTGCGCAGGTGGTCGCTCGGTAGGTACGAGACGCAGAATCATGCCATTGGGGAAGTTCAAGACGATGTAGGGAATGCGGTCCGGCCCGAGAATCACGTCGCGAATGCGGCCCATCCCTTGGATCACGACTTCTTCCTTCGTGACCTTGCCGGACTCGAGGCGTATGAGCCGCAGTTCCTGGCGGGCAAGGGTCGCCACGAGTAGCTGGTTGTTCCAGGTGTCGAAACGACCGCCGTTGTAGAACGTGAGCGCGGACACGCCAATCGACGGAGTCCAATGGGTTCTTGGCGGCTCGATGCCCTCACGTTGGGTTTCGTTGCTGATGATCGTGCCGTCGTAGTTGGTTCCGTGCGTGACGACCGGCCATCCATAATTCGCGCCCTTGGATATGAGATTGAGCTCGTCGCCGCCGCGGGGGCCGTGTTCCGTGGCCCACAGCTCACCGGTTTGCGGATGTAGGGTGAGGCCTTGCGGGTTGCGATGACCGTAACTCCAGATCGTCGGCAGTGCGCCCGGCCGATCGGCGAATGGGTTGTCCTTGGGGACGCGTCCATCGGCGAAGATCCGATGAATCTTCCCGTACGGAGTGCTCAGATCCTGCGCCTTGTCCTGCTGCAGCCGGTCACCGATGCTGAGGTATAAATAGTCGCCGGCAAAGGCGAGGCGCGAGCCGTAGTGCGCTTTGGAGTCCGAGTAGAAGTTTGGCGATGCCTTGTAGATGACTTGCTGGTCCACCCAGCGATTGTCTCGGATTCGTCCGCGCACGATGGCGGTCATCGCTCCTTGCGAGGTGGGATCGGCGAACGTCAGGTAGATCCAGCCGTTGTTCTTGTAATCCGGATGCGCCTTCACACTATGCAGACCGCCCTGGCCGACGAACCTGACCTCTGGCGTACCCGCGATCGGCCCGCTGCGCTTGCCGTTATCGAACCGCCACAGGCTGCCGCTTTTCTCGACGGCGAGAATGGAATCCTCGTCCAGGAACTCCATCGACCACAGTTCGCCGGACACTTCCGCTACTTTTTCGAGACGGAACCGTTCCCCAGCGGCGCTGCGCGTTTCGCTCGAGACTCCGTAGTCGAGCGTGACGCCGTCGTTCTGGCCGGGCTGATCGCTCAGTGTGAATTTGTCGAGGTTGAAGACCCCGCCGCCTTCCATACCGATGATGCACAGACGATGCCGACCGGTGAGCTGTCGGGCGAGTCCGATGCGCTCGGTGCGGAACGTGTCCCATCCGCCGGTGAGCGTGGTGATTTTTTCTCCTAAGTTGATTCGAGTCGCAGCGTCGAAGTCGCGTCCGTCGAAGGCCACGACGGCGAAACGCCGGGGCGGTTCGCCTTCGCCTTTGGCGTATCGATACTCGATGCTTCTGACGCCACTCAAATCGACGTCGTCGTAGCAGAGATGGCTGCCGCGGTCGATGAACTGCAGAAAGCGGGCCGAATCGTTTCCCGTGATCGCATACCCCGCGGAGCGGTCAGCTCTCAGCGCTTCGGCTTCGATCGTCATGCCGACCCTGGATCCCGGCCGGCCTGTCGCCCGGTCGTGCACCAGGCGGGCAAGTGAAAGCGCAGCCTCCTGATTGAGCACGCGCCCGAAGGCCGGCATGCCTTTGTCGGGCCGGCCTTCACGAATCGTGACCGCAATCTCCTCGATGCTGCCGAGCTTCGTCGTGACCGAGGCCCCGTGACAACCCGCGCACAGTTCCTTGTAGCGGCTCTCCGCCGACTCCGCCGCACCCTGTGCCGGGCCGGCGATAAAGGCGAGAACGATAAGACCACGCATGTCCATGGATCCATCCCTGTCGATAGTCGCGGTAAGTCGCGCCATCGAGCATCGCGGGGCCGCCGGTCCCGAGCCAGCGGAATGGGATGAATGGAAGATTAGCGGGACGAAAAGACCAGCCTGATGCCGAGCAGGACGAACAGCCCGCCGATGCACCGGTTCATCCACGTCACCGCCTCACTGTTGCGCAGCTTGCCGCTCGCTTGCGCGGTCGACCAGGCGACGAGCAGGTTCCACAGAGTGCTGTTGAAGATGAAGACGGCGCCGAGAAACAGAAACGGAATCGCCTTCTGCGCAGCGGCGGTGTCGATGAACTGAGGGACGAACGCCAGAAAGAACAAAGCGACTTTGGGGTTCAAGACATTGGTCCAGAAGCCTCTGAGGAACACTTTCCTGATCTGGCCAGGGACGTCTGTCGGCCCGGCGGTCTTTTCCGGTCGCTTCGAGAACGCCAACGACATTCCCACATAGATCAGATACGCCGCGCCACAGATTTTCACGACCGTAAAGGCAGTCGCGGAAGCCGTCAGCAGCGCCGAGAGCCCAAGCGCGGCCGCCGCGACATGCACGAGACACCCCGCACTGATCCCAAACACCGCGGCCGCTCCCGACCGCCATCCCTGCGTCGTACTGCAGCTCATGATGTAAAGCATGTCGGGCCCCGGCGTCACATTGAGGAGCAGACCGGCGACGACGAACAACAAGAAGTCGTGAGTTCCGAACATAGGGCTGTCCATGAGCAGCGACTGACCGCTTATATGGCGTAGCTTAGGGCAAGACTTGGCGTTACGACACGATCTTGCCCGGATTCGGTCAGATGTCACACCATGTTTGTGTCCTGCTTCGCGAGATCAACGAAGCACTTCGCTACCGCATTTTCCGACTGAATCACTTCCTCGTCCGTCATCCACGAGAAGTGTGCGTCGCGTTTGTTTTTCGACAGCTTGAACCCGTTCTGCTGAACCACGCGGATGAACAGGTCGAGCGAGTGAGCCGGCCAATCAAGTTCGTTCGCGAGGGCGCTCCGCGCTTTGTCGAAGCCGAGCAGGAACGAGATTTCCTGGTCGAGATCGTGCTCGATTGTGCGTTCGAGGGCTCGGCAGAGAAACTCTGTCTGCGCGGTCGCATCGAAGTAGCGGTAGTGGATTGCATCGTTACCGCTCGGGGGGATCTCCGGGGTATCGGGGTTATACGAGGTGCGAGCCATGAGAGTCTTGGAGAAGGACTCCAGCGCAGCTGCGTATTCTGCAAGGTTCGCGAGGATAACAGCGGAGACTGGCAGCACGATGCCTTTGGGCGTGAAGCCGCTCGTGGAAAGCGCCTCGTGAATCAAGTAACGATGCAACCGTCCGTTCCCGTCCATGAACGGGTGGATGTAAACGAAACCGAAGGACAAAGCAGCAGCGGCGACGATGGAGTCGAGGTCGGCGGGATTTGCGCGGAGTCGCTCGGACAATTCCACCAGACCTTCCATGAGCTCGCGAGCGTCGTCCGGTCGCGGTGGAACGAATGCGATCCGTTTGCGATAGCCGAGATCGTCTCCGATCCAGTTTTGCTGCGTGCGATATGAAGCCTCGCGAAAGCGGGGGTCGACCACTGCGTTCTGCAACTCGATGAATCGATCTTCTGACAGGGGCTGATTGCTCTCTGCTTCGCGCAAGAGATCGGCGAATCTTTGCGCGCGCGTCGGACTAGGCTTTTCGCGTTCCACGGCAAAGGAAGATTGCGTCTCCTTCAGATACAGAAAGTCCGCTGCCCGGCGCAGCAGGTCGTGGTCGTACTTAGCCAGTGTTTCATGCGTGCGCTTCTTCAGATCTTTGGCAAGCGCCGTTTCGAGATATGCGCTCCTGTAATGACCCAGCCGAACCTGCTCAGGTTATGCCGCTAATGCGTAAGCTTCAGCGGGTGTCTTCATCCCCAGCGACTGGTGAGGTCGTCGATTGTTGTAAAAGTTGATCCAGTCACCGATCGCTCGAGTGGCGTGCTGC